>NZ_JBITDJ010000011.1:82160-193053 GCF_044454085.1 Streptomyces sp. NPDC051569 | reverse complement strand
GGGAGTGCACACCGAAGAGCGTCATCGGCTGGTGGTCGATGAACACGATCACGGCTTCGTTCGGGTCGAGCAGGTTCTTGGGGCTGGTCATCGAAGGACTCCTCTGTGGTGTGTTCTCCGCGGCTCCCTCGCCGCGCATCTATGACAAGTCCCGGGGGGTCCGTTCTCTTCACGAAGGTTGCGCGCGCAACCATCCTGATCCTGAGGTCTGTTGGGCGCCCGCGAAAAAGCCACCCCGGGCCGCGCGGAGCCTTCGGTCGACTCGGCGCGGCCCGGGGTGGCCACCGGGGGAAGCTCAGCTCAGATCAGATCAGAGGAGGGACCTCTTCGCCGGCCCGCGGCGGGCCGGGGGGCGTACCGTCGCCGAACGGGCGCCCGCCCAGGGCCTCGCGGCCGTGCGGGGTGGTCCATCCGATGGGGTCGGGGCCGACAGGAACGATCCGGGTGGGATTGATCTCGTGATGGACGAAGTGGTAGTGCCGCTTGATGTGCTCGAAGTGGACGGTGTCCCCGAACCCGGGGGTCTGGAAGAGGTCACGGGCGTACGCCCAGAGCACCGGCATCTCGCTGATCTTGTTGCGATTGCACTTGAAGTGACCGTGGTAGACGGAGTCGAACCGCACCAGGGTGACGAACAGCCGGATGTCGGCCTCGGTGATCGTGTCGCCGACCAGGTAGCGCTGTCGCTCCAGACGCTCGGACAGCGCGTCCAGGCGGGCGAAGAGGCGGCCCACGATCCGCTCGTACACCTTCTGGTTCTTGGCGAAACCGGCCATGTACACGCCGTTGTTGATGTCCCTGAACACCTCGGCGTTCACGGCGTCGATCTCGTCGCGCAGGTGCTCCGGGTACAGGTCGGGAGCACCGGCGCGGTGGTGCGCGGTCCACTCCGTGGCCAGGTCGAGCGTGATCTGCGGGTAGTCGTTGGTGACCAGCTTGCCGCTCGGGACGTCGACGACGGCCGGGACACTGACCCCGCCCGTGTAGTCGGGCTCCGCCGCGAGGTACGCCTCGGAGAGGTACCGGATACCCAGGACCGGGTCCTTGCCGTCCGGGTCCAGGGTGAACCGCCAGCTGCGCTCGTCCTGGATCGGGTCGGTGACCGCCATCGAGATGACGTCCTCCAGACCGAGCAGCCGCCGGGATATGACCGCGCGGCTGGCCCAGGGACAGGCCCGGTTGATGACGAGGCGGTAGCGGTCCGCCTCCACCGGCCAGGGTGAGGAGCCGTCGGCGGTGATCCGGTCGGCGAAATGGTTGGGGGAGCGGACGAATTCCTTGTCCGCGGGTGCTTCTTGGCTGGTCATAGCTCCTCGATCGGTCAGATGTAGCGGTGCTGGGCCGCTCAGAAGTAGTACTGGTGCTGCCAGCGGCGCAGGGTCGGGATGATCTGCTCCTCCTCGTAGGAGAGGTGCTTCAGGAGCTGGTCGGCGAACGTGTCGAGCGCCTTGACCACGCGCTGCCGTGCCTCGGCGGAGATGTCCTCGGCGAGCGCGGAGGCCGCTCCCTGCACCTCGTCCAGCAGATCGGAGATGGCCCGGTGTTCCGCTTCCAGCCGGTTCACGGCGGGACGGAGCTGGGGGTTGGCGGCCTTCAGCGCGGGGAACATCATGGCCGACTCGAAGCTGTGGTGGGTGTGCACGTGGCGGCAGTGCTGCAGGCAGTTCACCCGCAGCTGCCACAGCGGTCCCCGGGTCTGGAGCGTCTTGAGGTCCGCCGACAGCTCCTTGGCCGTCAGCCCCTTCGTCACGCGCTGGGCCAGCTTGCGCACCGTCGCCAGGTCGCGGCGGATGGAGTCGTGCACCATCAGCAGCTCGTCGACCAGCGCCTTGCCCTGCGGGGTGTTGGGCAACGGGTTGCCGCCGGACCTGCCGCCGGTCGGCTTGCCGCCGCCCGACCTGCCGCCGCCCGACCTGCCGCCGCCCGACCTGGCGGTGCCCGCCGCTTTGCCGCCGCCCGACCTGGCGGCCGGCTTGCCGGCGCCGGCTGCCTTGCCCCCGCCGCTCGCCCTGCCGCCGCCGGGCTTGCCGCCGGTCGTCCTGCCGCCGGTCGGCTTTCCGCCGCCCGACCTGCCGCCGGCCGGCTTGCCGTTCCTGGTCATACGCGCGTGACTCCCTCGTACGGGCCGGAATCCCCGGCCGGGGCCGGCTCCGTGGCGGTGCCGCCGACGCGGGCGCGCAGCAGCTCGGCGATGTCGTCGACAGCGACCTCGATCCGGGCGTGGACCTCGGGGTTGAGGATCTGCATGCCGTCGAAGTCGCCACTGCTCGCGTACAGCGCGACCGGGACGGTGAGCGCCTGGAAGAAGCCGAACAGCGGCCGGAACTGGTGCTCCAGGACGAGGGCGTGCCGGTCGCTGCCGCCGGTGGCGGCCAGCAGCACGAGCTTGTTGGCCAGCGCGTACTGGTTCTCGATCAGGTCGAAGAAGTGCTTGAACAGCCCGGTGTACGAGGCCCGGAAGACCGGGCTGGCGGCGATCACCAGGTCGGCCTCGGCCAGCAGCCGCATCTCGTCGAGGACGCTCTCCGGCAGGTCGTCCGGGTGCCGCGCGCCGGTGAATCCGGCGCCCAGTTTGTGGATGTCGATGCGGTGGTTCTCGACCGGGAGGCGGGTGGCCAGGGTCTCGACGATCTGCTCGGTCAGGGCGACGGTCTTGGAGGGCTCCTGGAGACTGCCGGAGACCGTGACGACCTTCAGCGTGCGCGTGCTCACTTGGTCACCTCGCTTGTGGAGCGGGAGGCCTCGCGGGAGGCGATCTCGCGGCGTACGACGGGGGCCACCTCGGTGCCGAGCAGCTCGATGGCCTTCAGCATGTGCTTCTGCGGGACCCCGCCGAAGCCGAGCTGCATCAGCAGCCGCTGGTGACCGAAGAGCTCGTGCTGGTAGAGGATCTTGTCGATGATCTCCTGCGGGCTGCCGACGAAGAGGCCGCCGGCCAGCGTCGCCTGGGCGTCGTACGCCTTGCGAGGGGTGTGGAAACCCTGGCCGCGCTGGTGGAAGTTCTCCAGCATGCCGCGGTCGAAGTAGGGGTACGAGATGTCGCGGGCCGCACGGGTCGTCGGGGCGACGAAGCCCGGGGAGTTGATGGACACCGGCAGCGCGGCGACATCGTGACCGGCCTGCCGGGCACTCTCCCGGTAGAGGTTCACCAGCGGCGCGTAGCGGCTGACGGCGCCGCCCAGGATGGCGAGCGCGAGCGGCAGACCGAGCGAACCGGCACGGGCCGCGGAAGCGGTGGTGCCGCCGACCGCCACCCACAGCGGCAGCTTGTCCTGCGCGGGCCGTGGCGCGATGTCCGCGTCGAACAGCGGCGCCCGGTGCCGGCCGCGCCAGGTGAGGGGGTGCTGCTCGCGGATGGCCATGAGCAGTTCGAGCTTCTCGGCGAAGAGCTCGGAGTAGAGGTCCAGGTCGTATCCGAAGAGCGGGAACGACTCGGTGTAGGAACCACGGCCCGCGATGATCTCGGCGCGACCGCCGGATATCAGGTCCAGGGTGGCGAACTGCTGGTGCACCCGGACCGGGTCCTCGGAGCTGAGCACCGTGACCGCGCTGGAGAGCCTGATGTCCTTGGTCCGCTCGGCCATCGCGGCGAGCACGACCGGGATCGCCGAGATGGCGAAGTCGGAGCGGTGGTGCTCGCCGAGCGCGAAGACGTCCAGCCCCGCCTGGTCGGCGACCTCGGCCTGCTCGATGAATTCGCGGATCCGGGTCTGGGGTGAGATGACCTGCCCGGAGACCGGGTCCGGGGTCAGTTCACCGAATGAGTAGATGCCGATCTCGAAAGGCATGGCCGCCTCCTGCTTCTTGTCGCGTTCCGTGGCCGCTGTCGGCCGCCGCACCCTGAACAAGGCGTTGAGGGCGGGAATCCTTCGGGATCGTTGCCTATGCAACAACCTCTCTCACCGGTCGCTGCTCCGCAGGCCCCTCATGACGGACAGGGCGGCGCCGACCGACAGCAGCGCGGCGAAGCCGATCATGGTGACGTTGATGGAGAGGTGCTTGATGATGATGCTGAAGATCACCGCGGGCACGCCCATGCCGATGTATCCGATGACGAAGTACATCGCGAGCACGCCGGCCCGCGACGCGGGCTCCGCGACCGAGGCGGTCTGCACGACACCGCCCTTGAACAGCAGGCCCGCGCCCGCTCCGGTCAGTGCCGCCGCGACCAGGTAGAGCCAGAGCTGCGGGTGGTAGAGCGACACGGCCGCCAGGGCCAGACCCAGGGGGAAGACCGTGGCGCCGAGCGTCAGCAGCGGGCGCAGGCTCAGCCGGCTGAGCGCCAGCTGGCCCACCGTGGCCGCCGCGAACATCACGAAGGGCGCGAGTCCCGCGATGAAGTGGGAGTCGATGCCCAGCTTGACATGGAGCATGGTGGCGCCGAGCGAGGAGAACAGACCGAACACGGCGAAGGAGAAGAAGCCGAGGCCGCCGGCGGCGATGAACACGGGGCGGCCGCCGGGACGCAGCGCGAAGCGGATCGGGGCGCTCTCGGTGCGGGGCTTGCGGTGCACGGTCTCCGGGGTGTGCAGCGTCAGCAGCACGGAGATGGCCATCACCGCGGCGAAGAGGCCCTGGGTGACGAGCAGGGGGGAGGGCAGCCACTGCGCGATGATGCCGGCCACCAGCGGGCCGAGCGCCAGTCCGCCGAGGTTCGCGGCGGTGACGATGATGCCCGGGAGGCTGGAGTGCGGCCGGTCGGGGTGTTCCCTGTGATAGAGGTCATGCAGATAGGTGGCCGCGGTGGAGCTCATCAGACCGATCCCGACGCCGTTGAGGAAACGGCCGGTGAGCAGCCCCGGCAGGTCCGGCCAGATCAGCAGCACCAGGGCGGCGACGATCGCCACCAGCAGCGCCGAGACCATGACGGGGCGCCGCCCGAAGCGGTCCGACAGGTGCCCGAGGGTCACGAAGCTCAATGCCGCGCCGACGACCACGATGCCGTAGGCCACCGTGACCATGGTCGCCCCGAAGCCGTCCCGTGCCTGGTAGAGCGGCCACAGCGCCACGGGGGCGGTGCCGAACGCGGTCAGGGCCGTGAACGCCACAGTCGCGAACCAGAAGCCGGTGCCGTGGGACACCTGTCTCGCACGGATCCGGGGTTGCCGGGCGGTACTGGGGGGGACGGTCGGGGCGGTGGACATGGCAGCTTCCTTCGGTTGATGTCTTTCTAGAAAGTTTATCCATCAACTTCATATTCCCCATGTCCCTTCCCGGGCCGGTTTGACCGGCCGGTGGGAAGGCCCGTACCGTGGCTCGTCGGCGTGTTTCTATGCGCGCCCACCCCTGAGCACCTACCTTCCGGTCACCTTTCGGTGCCGTCGGAAGAGGCCGCTCGTCCTCTGCGGATCAGTACGGCTCCCGGGCCGTACGAGCGGCTGGCTTCAGGGGTTTCCGTTCCGAGCGAGAGTGAGTTCCGCGTGTACGCCATCGTGCGCAGCGGTGGTCGCCAGCACAAGGTTGCTGTCGACGACATCGTTGAGGTTGACAAGATTCCCACCGCCAAGGTTGGCGACACGGTCGAGCTCTCGACCCTGCTCGTGGTCGACGGCGACACCGTCACCAGCGACCCGTGGGTGCTGGACGGCATCAAGGTCACGGCCGAGGTCGTGGACCACCACAAGGGCGCGAAGATCGACATCCTTCGCTACAAGAACAAGACCGGCTACCGCCGTCGCCAGGGTCACCGTCAGCAGTACACGGCGATCAAGGTCACCGGTATCCCCGCGGCTGCGAAGTAAGGGACTGAGGAGACATGGCACATAAGAAGGGCGCATCGTCCACTCGGAACGGGCGCGATTCCAATGCTCAGCGGCTCGGCGTGAAGCGCTTCGGCGGTCAGGTCGTCAACGCCGGTGAGATCCTGGTCCGCCAGCGTGGCACCCACTTCCACCCGGGCTCCGGCGTCGGCCGTGGCGGCGACGACACGCTGTTCGCGCTGAACGCCGGTGCGGTGGAGTTCGGTACTCACCGTGGCCGCAGGGTCGTGAACATCGTTCCGGTCGCCTAGTCATCAGGCGCCCGTAGAACGGTTTTCTTCGCGAGGGCGGACCTCACTTCCCGGAGACGGGAAGTAGGTCCGCCTTTCGCGTGTTGCAGGTAAGACAATCCGTATGTACTGGAGGCAATCCCCATGACCACCTTCGTGGACCGCGTCGAGTTGCATGTCGCCGCGGGTAACGGAGGCCACGGCTGCGCCTCCGTACACCGTGAGAAGTTCAAGCCGCTCGGCGGACCCGACGGCGGCAACGGCGGCCGTGGCGGCGACGTGATCCTGGTCGTCGACCAGTCGGTGACGACGCTGCTCGAATACCACCACTCACCGCACCGCAAGGCCACCAACGGCAAGCCCGGCGAGGGCGGCAACCGCTCGGGCAAGGACGGCCAGGACCTGGTCCTGCCCGTCCCGGACGGCACGGTCGTCCTCGACAAGGACGGCAACGTCCTCGCCGACCTGGTCGGCGAGGGCACCACCTATGTCGCCGCCGACGGCGGCCGCGGCGGTCTCGGCAACGCCGCGCTGTCCTCGGCCCGCCGCAAGGCCCCCGGCTTCGCCCTGCTCGGCGAGCCCGGCCGTGGCGGCGATGTCCTCCTGGAGCTCAAGACGGTCGCCGACGTGGCGCTCGTCGGCTACCCGAGCGCGGGCAAGTCCTCGCTGATCTCGGTGCTCTCGGCGGCCAGGCCCAAGATCGCGGACTACCCCTTCACGACGCTCGTCCCCAACCTGGGCGTGGTCACCGCCGGTTCGACCGTCTACACCATCGCGGACGTCCCCGGGCTGATCCCGGGCGCCAGCCAGGGCCGTGGCCTCGGGCTGGAGTTCCTGCGCCATGTCGAGCGCTGCTCGGTCCTCGTACACGTCCTGGACACGGCCACGCTGGAGTCCGACCGTGACCCCCTCTCCGACCTCGACGTCATCGAGGAGGAGCTCAAGCAGTACGGCGGTCTCGACGACCGGCCGCGCGTCGTCGTCCTCAACAAGGTCGACATCCCGGACGGCCTGGATCTCGCCGAGATGATCCGTCCCGAGCTGGAGGAGCGCGGCTACCGCGTCTTCGAGGTGTCGGCCGTGGCCCACCTGGGGCTCAAGGAGCTGTCCTTCGCGCTCGCCGAGGTCGTGGCCAAGGCGCGCGCCGAGAAGCCGGTGGAGGAGGCGACCCGGATCGTCATCCGTCCGAGGGCCGTCGACGACGCGGGCTTCACCGTCACTCTTGAGGATGACGGTGTCTACCGGGTGCGCGGCGAGAAGCCCGAGCGCTGGGTACGCCAGACCGACTTCAGCAACGACGAGGCCGTCGGCTTCCTCGCGGACCGGCTCAGCCGCCTCGGGGTCGAGGCCAAGCTGATGAAGGCCGGCGCGCGGGCCGGCGACGGTGTGGCCATCGGCGCCGAGGACGACGCGGTCGTCTTCGACTGGGAGCCGTCGATGATGGCCGGCGCGGAGATGCTCGGCCGCCGCGGTGAGGACCACCGGCTGGAGGCCCCGCGTCCCGCGGCGCAGCGACGCAGGGACCGCGACGCCGAACGGGACGACGCACAGCGGGAGTTCGAGGAGTTCGACCCGCTGGGGTGACACCCCGCGCTCCGCGTGGTCCGTTCGCACGACGCACGGTCCGTGTCCACGACGATCGACCCGCCACGGCGGGTCGATCGTTCGTCCCGTCACCGGCGAGCTCCCGGCCCGCACCTCGCGAATGTGCCGGTCATGTAGAGGCCGCGTAGAAGTACGCGGTCAGCTCGCCGGTGGATCGTCCGTGCGGTGTGGTGTCGGTCACGCCGTTGATCGTTCAAAGGCCCGTCAATACCCCTGACCAGAGGGTGAACGCACAGTTTCGGGGAAGTGGAGGGCAGCGGGTACCCGCCTTGCGGGCCGGTCACGGAGAGTGCGAACATCGCACTGTCCTCCACTCGTCGCAAGGTAGGTCGTTCTGTGTCTCTGCCCCATGAAGCCCAGCTCCGCACCACAGCAGTCGTGCTCGCCGGTGGAACCGGCCAGCGGGTGGGCCTCTCGATCCCCAAGCAGCTGCTGAAGATCGCGGGGAAGGCCGTCATCGAGCACACCTTGACGATCTTCGAGCACGCCGAATCCATTGACGACGTGATCGTGCTGATGGCCCCGGGCTTCGTGCCCGACGTGGAGAAGATCATCGCCAAGGCCGGGCTGACCAAGGTCAGCCAGGTCATCGAGGGCGGTGCGACGCGCAACGAGACCACCGAGCGCGCCATCGCCGCCCTGGGCGAGGGTCTGGCGGAGGGCGAGGACCGCAACGTGCTCTTCCATGACGCCGTGCGCCCCCTCCTGTCACAGCGCGTCATCAAGGACTGCGTGGACGCGCTCGACCGCTACTGCGCCGTCGATGTCGCCATCCCGTCCGCGGACACGATCATCGTGACCCGTACCCACGGCGAGGACGGCGAGTTCATCACCGAGGTCCCCGACCGCTCGCGGCTGCGCCGGGGCCAGACCCCGCAGGCGTTCAAGCTCTCCACGATCCGCAAGGCGTACGAGGTCGCGGGCAGCGATCCGCACTTCCAGGCCACCGACGACTGTTCGGTGGTGCTCAAGTACCTGCCCGACGTGCCCATCTACGTCGTCGCGGGCGACGAGTACAACATGAAGGTCACCCAGCCGGTCGACGTCTTCATCGCCGACAAGCTCTTCCAGCTGGCCTCCACCGCCTCCCCCCGCCAGGCCGACGAGGCCGCCTACCGCGAGCTGCTCTCCGGCCGCACGCTCGTCGTCTTCGGCGGCTCGTACGGCATCGGCGCGGACATCGCCGCGCTGGCGGAGCAGTACGGGGCGACGGTGTACGCGCTCGGCCGCTCCACCACCGGTACCCACGTGGAGAATCCGGAGCACGTCGACGACGCGCTGTCGAAGGCCTACTCCGAGACCGGCCGTATCGACTACGTCATCAACACCGCCGGAGTGCTGCGTATCGGCAAGCTCGCCGAGACGGACAACACGACCATTCAGGAAGCGCTGAACGTCAATTACCTGGCGCCGGTGCAGATCGCCCGTGCCTCGTACAAGTACCTGGTGGAAACCAAGGGCCAGCTGCTGCTCTACACGTCCAGCAGCTACACCCGCGGCCGCGCCGAGTACAGCCTTTACTCGTCCACCAAAGCGGCCATGGTGAACCTCACCCAGGCGCTCTCGGACGAATGGGCGAGTGAGGGCATCCGCGTGAATTGCGTGAATCCGGAGCGCACGGCGACCCCGATGCGCACCAAGGCGTTCGGCGCGGAGCCGGTGGGCTCGTTGCTCTCCTCCGAGGCGGTGGCCAGGACTTCTCTCGATGTCCTGCTCTCCGAGCTGACCGGCCACGTCATCGATGTACGGCAGCAGGACCCGACCCGGGCGGCCACTGAGGCGACCGGATTCGAGCAGGCCCTGGCATCCCTGCTGGACCGTCAGGAAGATGTGTAATAATTCTCCATAAGTTGTACTTTTTCGGGCCTCTGTCTTGTCGCCGCCGCGCGCATGCAGAGGCCCGACTGCGTGAAGCCCCGCCTTCACATTTCCCCCTAACTGTGAAATAACCGGCACCCCCTCTGGAGCAGGTTCTTCGTGATTTCGACCGCCATTCGACTGGCCCGCGTGGGCAGCCGGTCCGAGCTGGCCGCGGCAGCCCTGTTGGGGCTGGGTTACCCGTGTGTCCTGCTCGCCGCACTGATTCCGAACCTCTGGTTCTTCGTCTCGGCCGCGGCCGTGACCTACGCCGCCGACCGGTATCTGCATATGCGCGGCAGCTACCTCGTCAACCGACTCGAAAAGGTCCGGGCCGGCCTGCCGATCCGCTTCCTGGTCCGCCAGCTGCTGCTGATCCTGCTGCTGGCCCGGCTCGACCTCGCGGACGGGGCCGTCTTCTACATCGCGGTCGGCGGCTTCCTGGGCTTCTACGCGCTGCAGGTGTGCCAGGGCGCGCTGACGACCCTGATCAGGATCCGCCGCACCATGCCGGTCGTCACGCGCAACGTCGACCTGCACGCCGTCCGGATCCCCGACGCCCCGCCGCAGGCGCTGATGCGCCGCTCCAGCGAGAAGATGCTGCACCTCGACATGCCGGCGGCGGCGGGTCTGCTGGTCGCCGCGTCGACCGGCACGTACACCTACGGCTACGCCGGGGTCGCCGCCACCCTCGCCCTCGGGCTGATCTATCTCGTCGCGCTCGTGCCGTACCTGCGCCGCAGCCGCCGGGTGCCCTCGGCGCCCGCGATACTGAAGGTCGTCGACGGCTGGCTGCGCGAGTACCAGCCGACCACGGTGCTCTACTTCTCCGGTTCCAAGGAGTCCGCGTACCAGGTCAACATGTGGCTGGAGACGATGGAGCAGGTCGAGGGACGGCCGCTGATCATCCTCCGCGAGCGCGTCATCGCGAACCAGCTCGCCGCCACCTCGGTGCCGGTGATCTGCGTCCCGGGCGGCACGCACCTGATGAACCTGCACCTCTCCACGGTCCGGGTGGCGCTCTACCCGGCCAACGTCGGCAAGAACATCCACATCCTGCGCGTACCGACCATGAAGCACGTCTTCATCGGCCACGGCGACAGCGACAAGATCGCCAGCGTCAACCCGTTCAGCAAGGTGTACGACGAGGTGTGGACCGCCGGCCGGGCCGGCCGTGACCGCTACGCGCTGGCCGATGTCGGTGTGCGCGACGACGACATCGTCGAGGTGGGGCGCCCGCAGCTGGCCCCGATCAAGCCGTTCACCGGCGCCGCCAAGAACCCGATCCCCACGATCCTGTACGCCCCCACCTGGGAGGGCTGGGACGACAACCCGGGCAACACCTCGCTCCTGCTGGCCGGCGAGAACATCATCCGGCGGCTGATCGAGGCCGAGCAGCCGGTCCGGGTCGTCTACAAGCCGCACCCCTTCACCGGCATCCGGGACAAGAAGGCCAGGGCCGTTCACGAGCGGATCACGGCGATGATCAGCGCCGCGACGGCCGCGCGCGCCGCGGAGCCCCGCTGGGCCGCGGCCGCCGAGGCCGAGCGCGGCGAGCGGACCGCCGCCCGCGCCGACCTGACCCGCATCGAGGCGCGCCTCGCCGAACTGGCCACCGCGGGCCGGGCCGCCGCCGACGAGTCGGAGGAGTCGCGCGTCTCGCTCGCCGACCGGTACCGCCTCGACGAGACGAAGCGGCTGCGGGTCGAGTGGAACGACGCCTACTGGCGTTCCCTCGGCTGGTGGGAGCACCGGACCGTCACCGGCGGCGAGCCCCGGCTGTACGACTGCTTCAACGAGGCGGACGGCATGGTCTCGGACATCTCCAGCGTGGTGTCGGACTTCATCGCGAGCGGCAAGCCGTACGCGGTCACGGACTCCGCTGCGCTGGGTGCCGAGGCGTTCAAGCGCCAGAACACCGCCGTGCGGGCCGCCGTCGTCCTCTCCAACAGCGCGGAGGAACTCGACCAGTTGCTCGCCGCGGTCGCCGATCCCTCGGCCGACCCGCTCACCGCGGGCCGCGCCGAGCTGAAGCGGTACCTGCTCGGCCCCGACAAGCCGGCGTCGATCGACCAGTTCAACGCCGCGCTGCGCACCCTGGCGGCCACGTCCGAGACGCGCAACATCACGGTCGGCCGGCGTCTCGCGGAGCCCGAGGAAGCCGCGGGCCTGGACGACTCCGCCCCGGTGGGGCCGACCGGAACGGCCACCGAGGAGTCGGTGGAGTCCCCGGCCGAAACCGAGGGCCTCCCGCACGACTCGCCCGTGGGCGGCTGAGCACGAGCGGTTTCACCGAGGCCCGGCAGGGCGCCTCCGGGCGCCCCGCCGGGCCTCTTCGCTGCTCACGCGCGTGTTCTACCCCAGCTGTATATCCGATGACGAATAAATGTGACCATCATCACCCGTAAGGATGATGGTGACGGGACAACCAACAGCCCGGCCAGGTTGTCTAGATTGCCGATGAACGATATGTCTTTTCCTGACGTGAGCGTGATCGTAGGCGCATATGAAGCGATGCCCTACCTGGTCCGCTGCCTGGAATCGGTGGAGTCCCAGACGCTGGGCGCCGACCGCATCGAGATCGTCGCGATAGACGACGGCTCGACCGATGGCACGGGGGAGTACCTGGAGAAGTTCGCGGCCGAGTCCGCCATCCCGACCAGGGTGGTACGACAGGCCAATTCCGGCGGCCCGAGCGGCCCTCGCAATGTCGGCCTGGGCCTCGCCCGCGGCCGCTACGTGTTCTTCCTGGACGCCGACGACTACTTCGCGGAAGAGGCGCTGGAGCGGATGGTCGACATGGCCGACCGCGCCGGTACCGATGTGGTGCTCGGCAAGGTGGAGGGGGTGAACCGCAACGCGCCGAAGTCCATGTGGACCCGCACCGCCGAGCGCGTCGACGTCTTCAACTCGCAGGTGATGTACACCCTGAGCGCGCAGAAGCTCTTCCGGCGCGAGCTGCTCGTCCGGCTCGGCATGCGATTCGACGAGACGCTGAAGACCGGCGAGGACGCCCTCTTCACGCTGGAGGCGTACCTGCGGGGCAACGGCGTCTCGGTGATCGCCGACTACACCTGCTACTACCTGGTCGGTCGCGACGACGGCAAGCACGTGACCAAGAGCGGCAGCTACACGCTGCGGTTCGACTCGGCGCGGGCGCTGATGGGGCTCATCACCGAGCTGGTGCCGCCGGGCGCCAAGCGTGACCGGCTGATGGTCAGGCCGTTCACGATCACCCTGCTCCCGCAGTTCGGCCCCGGACTGATCCGTCAGTCGGAGGAGATCCAGCGCCACAAGATGGAGCTGGCGGCGCCGCTGATGGTGAACTGGAACGCCGGGGTGGCCCGGCGCATCAAGGTGGCCGAGCGGCTGCGGCTGGAGTGCGTGGCAAGGGGACGTCTCGATCTGCTGCTGGACGTGCTCGCGTTCATCAGGGACAAGACCGTGCCCGACCTGGTCAGCAAGGGCCGCGCGGGCCGGACGTACCTCGTCTACCCGCACTTCGGTGACAAGAAGGCCGGCCTCCAGGACGCGTCGTACGAGGTGACCGGACCCGACTGGGCCGGCCGTCACGGGGTGCTGCCCGCCCGGCCCCTTCGCCGGCGTACGTCGCTGGCCAGGAAGATAGTCCGCAGGCTGCGCGATCGCCGCCGGGCCATGGCGGCGGCCGCGTAGTCAGGAGTCAGGAGCACCGTGCGGGGGGCCGTACGGGGTGTGCGCCGGCCCTCCGCGCGCGCCGGCCGGGTGCCGGCGCGTGCCGAACCGCGTTGAACGCGTTGTGTACCGTGCCGCCGTGCCGCCGTGCCGCCGTGCCGCCGTGCCGCCGTGCCGCCGTGCCGAAGCGTGCGCCCGCGTCGATCTGCGTTGATCGCACATGCGGGCGACGCGTCATCCATGTGTGAGCTGCGCTGATACGCCGGGGCCTCCGCGCCCCCGCCGTTCCCCCGCTTCCCCCGGCTCCGCTGAGGCCCGCTCCCGGCCCCGGACCTGCCCGGAGCGGGAGCGGTGGCCTGCGCCTGCCCTTCTCGGCCGAAGGTGGCGTGCCGCAGCCGTGCCGGAAAGTCTGGGTAACTCCGGGCAAGGTTGTCTGCTTGTCTGGCCCGAGCAGCGTTCTTTCTCGGCATGGGATGGGAAACGTGAAAGCTCTCGTACTGTCCGGCGGGGCGGGCACCCGTCTACGCCCCATCACGCACACCTCCGCGAAACAACTCGTCCCCGTGGCGAACAAGCCGGTGCTCTTCTACGGCCTGGAAGCCATCGCGGAGGCGGGTATCACCGAGGTCGGTGTCATCGTCGGCGACACCGCCGCGGAGATCCGCGAGGCGATCGGCGACGGATCCGACTTCGGCATAAAGGTCACCTACCTCCAGCAGGACGCCCCGCTCGGGCTGGCGCACGCCGTGCTCATCGCCCGCGACTTCCTGGGCGACGACGACTTCGTGATGTACCTCGGTGACAACTTCATCGTCGGCGGCATCACCGACCTGGTCGACAGCTTCCGCACGGACCGCCCCGACGCGCAGATCCTGCTGACCAAGGTCCCCAACCCGACCTCCTTCGGTGTCGCCGAACTCGACACGGACGGCAGGGTGGTGGCTCTGGAGGAGAAGCCGAAGGAGCCCAAGAGCGATCTGGCGCTCGTCGGTGTCTATCTCTTCACTCCGGCGGTCCACGAGGCCGTCCGCTCCATCGAGCCGTCCTGGCGCGGGGAGCTGGAGATCACCCACGCCATCCAGTGGCTGATCGACCAGGACCGCGACGTCCGCTCCACGACCATCTCCGGGTACTGGAAGGACACCGGCAACGTCACCGACATGCTGGAGGTCAACCGGCTGGTGCTGGAGACGGTCGAACCGTGCCGTGAGGGCAGCGTCGACGAGAACACCGAGGTCATCGGCCGGGTCAGGATCGAGAAGGGTGCGCAAGTCACGCGCAGCCGGATCGTCGGCCCCGCCATCATCGGTGCGGGAAGCGTGGTCAGCGACGCGTACATCGGCCCCTCCACCTCGGTCTCCGAGGAGTGCCGGATCGTGGACAGCGAGATCGAGTACTCCATCGTCCTGAAGGGCGCCTCCATCACGGGCGTGCGCCGGGTCGAGGCATCGCTGATCGGCCGCGCCGTCGAGGTCACCCCCGCTCCCCGCAACCCGTCCGTCCACCGACTCGTCCTCGGCGATCACAGCAAGGTGCAGATCTCTTCATGACGAACAGGATTCTGGTCACCGGCGGCGCCGGCTTCATCGGATCGCACTACGTCCGCACGGTGCTGGGGCCCGGCGGACCCGGGGATGTCGAGATCACGGTGCTCGACAGCCTCACCTACGCGGGCAACCCGGCCAATCTCGACGAGGTCCGCGCGCACCCCGGTTTCGCCTTTGTCGAGGGCGACATCTGCGACCCGGAGCTGGTCGGCAAGCTGATGGCCGAGCACGACCAGGTGGTGCACTTCGCCGCCGAGTCCCATGTGGACCGGTCCATCGACGGGGGCGCGGAATTCGTCCGTACGAACGTCGTCGGCACCCACACCCTGATCGACGCCGCCCACCGCGCGGGCGTCGGGACCTTCGTGCACATCTCCACGGACGAGGTCTACGGCTCGATCGACGAGGGTTCCTGGCCCGAGACCCACCCGCTGGAGCCCAACTCCCCCTACTCCTCGGCGAAGGCGTCCAGTGACCTGATCGCCCTCTCGTACCACCGCACCCACGGCCTCGATGTGCGGGTGACCCGCTGCTCCAACAACTACGGGCACCATCACTTCCCCGAGAAGGTCATCCCGCTGTTCATCACCAACCTGCTGGACGGCCGGAAAGTCCCGCTGTACGGCGACGGCGGCAACGTCCGGGACTGGCTGCACATCGACGACCATGTCCAGGGCATCGAGCTGGTCCGTACGAAGGGCCGCCCCGGCGAGGTCTACAACATCGGCGGCGGCACGGAGCTGTCCAACAAGGAGCTGACCGGGCTGCTGCTGGAGGCCTGCGGGGCGGAGTGGGACACCAGCGTCGAATACATCACCGACCGCAAGGGCCACGACCGCCGTTACTCCGTCGACTGCGCCAAGATCCGCGCGGAGCTCGGCTACGAGCCCCGCAAGGACTTCGCGACCGGGCTCGCGGAGACCGTCCGCTGGTACCGCGACAACCGCGCCTGGTGGGAGCCGCTCAAGGCGCGTGCGGCCCTGTGAGCGGCTGGCTCGTCACCGGCTCCGGCGGCATGCTCGGCCAGGACGTGCTGGCCGCGCTCGCCGTGTCGGGGGAGCGTGCGGCGGGGCTGGACCGTACGGCGCTGGACATCACGGACCCCGGCGCGGTCCGCGCCGCACTGGACGGACACGCACCCGACGTGGTCGTGAACTGCGCCGCCTGGACGGCTGTTGACGACGCCGAGGCCCGGGAGGCCGAGGCGCTCGCCGTCAACGGCACGGGACCCCGCGTCCTCGCCGGGGCGTGCGCGGCGTCGGGCGCGGTCCTGCTGCAGGTCTCCACGGACTACGTCTTCGCCGGCGACGCGCGGACCCCGTACGGCGAGGACGCCCCCACCGCCCCGCGCAGTGCCTACGGCCGCACCAAGCTGGCCGGGGAGCGTGCCGTGCTGGACACCCTGCCGGAGACCGGCTTCGTGGTCCGTACGGCCTGGCTGTACGGCGCGGGCGGCGGCAACTTCGTCCGGACGATGATCAAGCTGGAGGGCGTCAAGGACACCCTCGACGTGGTCGACGACCAGCGCGGCCAGCCGACCTGGACCGGCGACCTCGCGGACCGGCTGGTCCAGCTCGGCCGGGCGGCGCTCGCCGGGACGGCCGAGGCAGGGGTCTACCACGGCACCAGCGGCGGTGACACCACGTGGTTCGGGCTCACGCGCGAGATCTTCCGGCTGCTCGGGGTGGACCCCGAGCGGGTCCGTCCGACGACCAGTGGTGCCTTCCCGCGTCCGGCCCCCCGGCCCGCGTACAGCGTGCTCGGGCACGAGCGGTGGAAGCGGGCCGGAATCGAACCGATCCGCGACTGGCGTTCGGCGCTCAAAGAGGCGTTCCCCGCTGTGGTGGGAACTGAGCGACACACGAGCGTTACCCGCGGGTAGAAGTTTGACGCGGCCCCGATTCCCACTAGGTTCACTGAGAATCAATCACCACATTTTGATTCTCAGTGAAGGGCCATCTACGTGGATCGCCACGGCTTCCTGCGCCACCTGCACCGTGTGTACAAGCCCCGCAACTACCTGGAGATCGGGGTCAATGACGGGCGCAGTCTGGCCCTGTCCCGGGTCCCGTCGGTCGCGGTCGACCCGGCCTTCCGGGTGGTCACGGACATCAGCTGCGATGTCCACCTGGTCAAGGCGACCAGTGACGACTTCTTCGCCCGCGAGGATCCGCTGATCCATCTGCGCACCGGCCGCAACCCGTTCCGTGCGCTGGCCCGACGGGACCCGCTCAACCTCCTCGGCGGGGAACCGAAGCTGGAGCTGTCCTTCATCGACGGCATGCACCTGTTCGAGTACGCGCTGCGCGACTTCATGAACGTCGAGAAGCACGCCCGCTGGTCCAGCGTGATCGTCCTGGACGACATGCTGCCCCGGGACATCGACGAGGCGGCGCGCGACCGGCACACCAAGTTCTGGGCCGGGGACGTCTACAAGGTCGCCACGGTGCTGCGGCGGTTCCGCCCCGACCTGCTGGTGGTCGATGTCGACACCGCCCCGACCGGGGTCGTGGCCATCTTCGGCGCGAACCCCGAGAGCACCGTGCTGACGGACACGTACGACAAGATCATGGAGGAGTACGTCGTGCCGGACCCGCAGGACGTGCCCGAGGAAGTGCTGGTCCGCAAGAGCGCGGTACAGCCCGAGGCGCTGCTCCGGGCCGGCTTCTGGCCCGCCCTGGTGCGCGCCCGCAATCTCCGCCGCCCCCGCTCCGCTTTCGCGCCGCTGCGCCGGCAGATCGAAGCGGTGGCGCGCTGAACGCCCGCAGGGCCGAGCCCCGGATAGACAGGGGCCTGAACGATCCAGGATCGTTCAGGCCCCTCTCCATGTGCGCGATGTGCGCGCGGTCGGCGCGCGCGGGTCAGCTCGCCCGCACCCGTCAGGAGCCTTCGGCCAGGCGCGCGTAGTACGCCCGGCACTCCTCGTACGACGGGAGCAGGCCCCTGGCCTCGGCCTCCGCGAGGGCCGGGGCGGCCGCGTCCTTCTCGGACAGCAGCGGCGGGATACCGTCGGGCCACTCGATGCCGAGCGCCGGGTCCAGGGGGTGGAGGCCGTGCTCCCGCCCCGGGGCGTACCCCTCGGAGCAGAGATAGACCACGGTCGCGTCGTCGGTCAGCGCCATGAAGGCGTGGCCCAGTCCTTCGGATAAATAGACGGAGTGGTGGTCCACGTCGTCGAGCCGTACCGCCTCCCACCGCCGGTACGTCGGCGAGCCGACCCGGATGTCCACGACGACGTCGAGGACCGCGCCGCGTACGCACTTCACGTACTTGGCCTGGCTGGGGGGCACATCGGCGAAGTGGATGCCGCGCAGCGTGCCACGGCTGGAGACGGAGCAGTTGGCCTGTACGAGGCGCAGCGGGTGACCGACCGTCTCGGTGAAGTCGGAGGCCCGGAACCACTCGTGAAAGCTGCCCCGGCTGTCCGGGAAGATTTTCGGCTCATGCACCCAGGCGCCTTCGATGGAGAGCTGCCGCACGTGATCACGTCCTCGTTCAGTTGGTCGGGAAAGCGGCGGCCGGCCAGAGGCGGGTCGCGGCACGGCGTACCCTCTTGCGGCCCGCCGGGGGGAGCCGGCGCACGAGCGGGCCGCCGACCGCACGCAGCGCCTTCCGGGCCGCCGCCCTGCGGCGGTTGACCGTCAGGACCCGGACGAGGAGGGCATCGACGTCGTCGAGATCGCTCCGGTCCAGTCTGATCCGGCCGCCGTCGGTCACCGGCACCTCGCAGAGCGGCAGTTCGGGGTCCTTCGCCCCGTCCAGCCGTACCGACAGGCGTGCCAGGCCCGACGGCAGGCCCGGCACCCGCGCGGGCACGTCCAGATGGGCCCGGCCGTGGTCGGGGCGCAGCGTGACCGGGATCGTCACCGGCGTGGTGGTGGAGTCGGCGGGGGTCACCACCAGCTCGACGGAGCTCGTGGCGGACGCGGCGCCGGTGTAGAGGTCGAGCCGCAGCTCCGGACGGCTGCCGGGCATCCGGAGCGCGGGACGGCCCGTAAGGGCGCCGGCCAGTTTCTTGCCCCGGCGCGCGACGTCGAGTGTGAGGTTGCCGTGCGGGTCCGTGAAGTACGGGATGACCGGCCGGGCGGGTGAACCGAGCAGCGCCGGGCGGCACGTGGTGTCCACCGACGCAGCGCGGTCGGCGCCGAGCCGTGCCTTGCGGACGAGTCCGAGGCCGCGCAGCGGTACCCAGATGTCCCAGAGGCCCCGGGAGACCCGGCCGCGTCCCTTGACCGCTTCGCTGGTCACGGTCCCCGTGCCGTGCAGGATGACCTCGTACGAGCCGTCGCGCAGCCCCCTGACCTCGGTGGTGTACACGACCGGACACGGCCACTCGACGGCGGTCTCGCGGTTGCGCAGGGAGAGTTCGCCCTTGAAGTCGTCCATGTCATCGGTGACATCGAGGAGCTCACCGTCCGGGAGCAGCCCCTCGGTGACCTCCGGGTGCAGGAAGTAGCGCTGGTCGCGGCGGACGAGACGCAGCGGTTCCCGGTCGTCGCCGTGGACCAGCCGGCCGGTCACGGAGAGCGCGGCCGTGCCGTCCGGCCGCCAGCCGAAGTCTTCCAGCCGGGCTGTGCCCTTGATCGACGCGGCGAAGCGGGCGGTCCTGAGCAGACCCTGGCGGTCGTCCGCCCGCAGCTGGGTGGAGCGCAGCCGGGTCAGGGAACCGAGCCCGTCGTGCACCCCGTCGGTCATGAAGTCGTCGGCGAGCGGGCGGATCGCGTCGCACATCTCGTCGAGGTACGCGGGATCGAAGGTGAGCACGCCCGGTTCGCTCAGCCGGCCGAGCATCTCGACCCGGTAGAAGCGCCGCAGCAGCCGGTCCCGGAATTCACCCGGTTCGGTGTTGTCGACGACGACCTGGAGGACCTCGCGGAGGTTGCCGTAGTAGCCGGAGGGCACGATCCTGGCCGAACCGGCGTTCTGTCCGTCGTCCCGCTTGGAGTAGTAGTAGCAGGTGTAATTCCCCAGGATGGACACGACCTTGGCGGGGAAATAGGCCTGCATCATGTAGAGCTGGTCCTCCAGGCGGCGCTTTCCCTCCGGGTAGGCGATGCCGTTCTCGCGGAGGAACTCCGTACGGAACATCTTGTGCGGGGTGAGGCTGTCGTAGAGCGGTGCGTCGGTCAGGTCGCACTTCTCGCGATTTGTTCGGAAGACGCCGTGCGGGACACCGCGGAAATTGGAGGCGACCTTTCCGATGACGATGTCCGAGCCGTTGCGCTCGCCCATTTCGCAGAGCCGCCGCAGCGCGTCGGACGCCAGGTGGTCGTCCTGGTCGAGGAATTGGACGTAGGTCCCCTTCGCCTCGGCCACCCCGATGTTCCTGGGCTTGCCGGGCCAGCCCGAGTTGGGGATGTGAATCACCCGGAAATGGGGGTGTTCGAGCGCCAGCTTGTCCAGCCGGGCGGGAGTGTCGTCCGTCGAACCGTCGTCGACGAAAAGCACCTCGAAATCCGTGGCCGGCAGCGTCTGGGCCACCAGTGAATCGATACAGGGATCGAGGTATTTTCCCGGGTTGTACACGGGAATGACGACGCTGACTTTTACTGGCATTGCTGATTGCCCGTCTCGTGGGGGTGCCCGCGGTGTACGTGGGGAAGGGGTCGCCGCCGCGGCGAAGTGTGGGGTCGCCGCCGCGGCCAGCCTATCGCCGCGGGGGCGGCGGGGTTCACACACCGTGTGCCACCTGTCGCATTCCGTCGCCGCCCGGGGTGGTGTCCCACCCACTGAAAAGGCCATCGGCCGGCCACGCCGCTCGCGTACGCTGCCCGCCGGGAAGGCCCGGGTGGCCCGGGTGGCCCCGGGCGGCCCGTCCGGCCCGTGCGGGCCCGGCAGAGCGGCCCGACGGTGAGAGCAGAGGCGGAGCACGTGGCAGCGGCACGGCAGGACGTAGTGGCGAAGGCCCGCAGGATCGTCGTCAAGGTCGGTTCCTCCTCGCTCACCACCGCCGCCGGAGGGCTCGACGCGGACCGGGTCGACGCCCTGGTCGACGTACTCGCCGCCGTCCGGGGCGAGTACACGGACCAGGGCACCGGAGTGGCGGGGAAGGAGGTCGTACTGGTCTCCAGCGGCGCCATCGCCGCCGGGCTCGCCCCGCTCGGCCTGACCCGCCGGCCCAAGGACCTGGCCCGCCAGCAGGCGGCCGCCAGCGTCGGACAGGGGCTGCTGGTCGCCCGCTACACCGCCTCCTTCGCCCGTTACGGCGTACGCGTCGGCCAGGTGCTCCTCACCACCGACGACACCAGCCGCCGCGCCCACTACCGCAACGCGTACCGGACCCTGGACCAGTTGCTGGGCATGGGCGCGGTCCCCGTCGTCAACGAGAACGACACCGTCGCCACCGACGAGATCCGTTTCGGTGACAACGACCGCCTGGCCGCCCTCGTCGCGCATCTCGTCCGGGCCGATCTGCTGGTCCTGCTCTCGGACGTCGACGGTCTGTACGACGGCGACCCGAGCAGTCCGGGCACCACCCGGATCGCCGAGGTGCGAGGACCGGCCGATCTGGCGGGTGTCTCCATCGGCAGCACGGGCAAGGCGGGACTCGGCACCGGGGGCATGGTCACCAAGGTCGAGGCGGCCAGGATCGCGGCCGCCGCCGGCGTCCCGGTCGTGCTGACCTCCGCGAGTCACGCCGCGGACGGCCTCGCGGGCCGCGACACCGGCACGTACTTCCACAGCACCGGTCGCCGCTCGGCGGGACGGCTGCTCTGGCTCGCCCACGCCTCCACCCCGCAGGGCTCGCTCACCCTCGACGACGGCGCGGTACGGGCCGTCGTCGAGCGCCGCACCTCGCTGCTTCCGGCCGGAATCGCCTCCGTGGAGGGCGAGTTCAGTGCCGGTGACCCGGTCGAGCTGCGGGACGGGGCGGGCCGGGCCATCGCCCGGGGGCTGGTCAACTTCGACGCCAGGGAGATGCCCCAGCTGCTCGGCCGCTCCACCCACGAGCTGGCACGCGAGCTGGGACCCGCCTATGAGCGTGAGGTCGTACACAGGGACGATCTGGTCGTCCTGCATCCGTGACCCGGCCCCTGAAACGGCTGAAACTCCGGCCCGCGCACAGGGACCTTTACCAAAACCGCCCCACGTCCTGCCCGGGACTGGTCAACTTTGTCTCAGGGGTTCAGGCGGGGTACAGCACGACGACGCATCAAACAGGAGGCCGCTGGTGAGACGAGCGCGCCCGGGGGCGGTGCCCCGTGGTGGGGCCGGGGCAAGCGCCCACGCCCGCAGGACCATC
The DNA here is from genome assembly GCF_044454085.1 of Streptomyces sp. NPDC051569. NCBI lineage: Bacteria > Bacillati > Actinomycetota > Actinomycetes > Kitasatosporales > Streptomycetaceae > Streptomyces > Streptomyces sp. NPDC051569. The sequence continues at coordinate 171,158 of NZ_JBITDJ010000011.1, read as the reverse complement.
GGGGAGAACCGGGCCCTGACCAGCGTCGAAGCGGGGGAAGACTTCGACGACGAGCGACAGTGGGAGGCCGGATCGAACGAGGCCGGACCGGCGGAGGCCGCGTCGTCGCGGGCCGTGCCGGAGCAGGCCGTACCGAAGCAGGCCGGACCCGGGACGGACACGCGCGGGGAAGGGTGCCCGGTGTCGAAGCTCTGGCACGTCACTCTCAGCGTCTCGGGCACCGAGGCTCCGCTCACCGAGGTGCGGCGCGGTCTCGAACAACTGGCCAACGACCATCCCTTCCTGCTGACCAGCCGGTACGCCAACGACCACGCGGAGATCCGCTACTGGGAGGAGGCCCGGGATCTGCACGACGCCGCCGCGGTGGCGCTGCGGCTCTGGGGCGAGCACCGCTCCAGCGCCAAGCTGCCGCCGTGGGAGATCGTCGGCCTGGAGGTCATCGACCGGGAGACGTATCACCAGCGCATCGCGGAGGGCTACGGCCCGCCGCCGGCGGCGCCCGTGGGTGTTCATCCCTTCTGACGGGCCGGGCGGGCCGACGTGCTGACGCACCGACGTGCTGACGTGCTGGTGTTCGGGCGGTCTCGGAGTACGGAATACGTGCGGAATGCCCGCAGGCGGCGCATTACCCTGCGGGCATGACCTCGCTCTCGCCGTACGACAACCTCACCCCGGTCGCCAGGGCCGCCTACCGCTCCCGCGCGGCGGCCGCCGATATCGCGCCGCTGCCGCGCGCGGCCAAGGACGACGCGCTGCTCGCGATCGCGGACGCGCTGGAGGTCCGTACCCACGAGATCGTCACGGCCAACGCCGAGGACGTCGCGCGCGCCCGGGAGGCCGGCACCGGCGAGACGGTCATCGACCGGCTGACGCTGACCCCGGAGCGGGTGCGCGCCATCGCCGCCGATGTCCGGCACGTGGCGGCGCTGCCGGACCCGGTCGGCGAGGTCGTCCGGGGCTCGACGCTCCCCAACGGGATCGATCTGCGCCAGATCCGGGTGCCGCTCGGCGTGGTCGGGATCATCTACGAGGCCCGCCCCAACGTCACCGTGGACGCCGCGGCGCTCTGCCTGAAGTCGGGCAACGCGGTGCTGCTGCGCGGCTCCTCCTCCGCCGTCTCCTCCAACACCGCGCTCGTACGGGTGCTGCGCGACGCGGTCGGCGGGGCCGGGCTGCCCGCCGACGCCGTCCAGCTCGTGCCCGGTGAGGGCCGGGACTCCGTCCGGGAGCTGATGCGGGCCCGCGGCCTCGTCGACGTGCTGATCCCGCGCGGCGGCGCCTCCCTGATCCGTACGGTCGTCGAGGAGTCCACCGTCCCCGTCATCGAGACCGGTACCGGCAACTGCCACGTCTACGTGGACGCCGACACCGATCTCGACATGGCCGTCGACATCCTGATCAACTCCAAGGCGCAGCGGCCCAGCGTCTGCAATTCCGCCGAGACCCTGCTGGTCCACCAGGACATCGCCGCCGCGTTCCTGCCGCGCGCGCTGGACGCGCTCGCCGCCGCCGGAGTCACGGTGCACGCCGACGAGCGGGTGCTGGCGCACGCCGACGGGACGAAGGCGAAGGTCGTGGCGGCCACCGCGGAGGACTGGGAGACCGAATACCTCTCGTACGACATCGCGGCAGCGGTCGTGGACTCACTGGACGCGGCCGTCGCCCACATCCGGCTCTGGTCGTCGGGTCACACGGAGGCGATCGTCACCACCTCGCAGTCCGCTGCCCGCCGTTTCACCCAGTTGGTCGATTCCGCGACAGTCGCCGTCAACGCGTCGACGCGCTTCACGGACGGTGGCCAGTTCGGCTTCGGCGCCGAGATCGGCATCTCCACCCAGAAGCTGCACGCCCGGGGCCCGATGGGGCTGCCGGAGCTGACCTCGACGAAGTACATCGTGACCGGAGACGGTCACACACGGTGAGTGCGCTGTGCTCTCGCCGTCCCGGGTCCGGCACCTGCCGGGGCGGCGGAACCGGGAAAGCCCGGGGCGGCGAAACCGGGAGAGTTACGACTACGCCTGCCCAGAACGACCTCGCCGGTCTACTCTGAAAAAATGCCGGACGACGTGGGGGGCAGGCCGTTCCCGGACGGCTGGGAGCCCGACGACGACCGCGGAGGCGCGGACGAGGACTTCGCCTCCGTGGTGTTCGACGAGGACTTCGTCAGATCCGCCCCCTTCCATGAACCCTCCGCCGTGGAGCGGCTGCTGGCGGCCGCCCAGGCGCGCGCCGAGGCTGAGGCCGCCCGCGCGCGGGCCGGCGGGGGACGGCCGGAGGACGACCTCGACGAGTTGTACGGCGCCGGTGGCGCGTACGGCGGGGGAGCCGGCCGCGACGACGACTACGACCCGGACGGCCCCGACGCGGCCGGACCGTACGGCCGGCACGGCGGGGCGCTGCGCCCCTACCGCAACAGCGCCCGCTGGCACCGTCCGGTTGCGTGGCTGCTCGCCCTGCTGATGGGGATCGGGATGGTCACGCTCGCCCTCTCGGCCGTCTACCGCGGGTCCTCCGGCAGCCGGCAGGACCAGGTGCCCGGGCCCGCCCCGACCGGGATCGACAAGCCCCGCTCGACCGTGCCCCCGGGATCCGCCGTGCGCACCCCGCCGGCGGTCTCCGCCGTGCCGCGTACGCCGTGAAACCCGCTCGCCCGATCGCCGCGCCCCCCGGACGGTCCAGTGGCCGCCACCGGAACTCCACCAGGAGCAGCGCGTTTATGTTCGGCCCCGCCGACCTAACCTGAAGGTATGACAGGGCGCGGTGACCCACCCGAGGGGACACCCGAAGGGCTCCCCGGTGGTGGCGATGACGAGTATCGGTCCGTCGTCTTCGACGAATCGTTCATCCGCGCTGCCCGGATTCAGGAGTACTCCGCACGGGAGCGGATGAGCGACCACGCCCCCGCGGTCCGCAGCGTCGCGCCGCCGGGGAGGAGACACAGACGCAAGCGGATCCTCCGCAGCGGCCCGAGACAGCTGCTGCTGCTCTTCCTCGTGGTCACCCTGGCCTTCGGCACGGCGATCTACCTGGGCGTCCGCAGCCCCTACCGGCCGCCCGCCGTCCACGTCGCCGAGCAGCTGCGGATGGCGGTGACCCCGCTGGCCCCGCAGGGGCCGGTGCCGGGCGGGGCGCCCGACGATCTCGTCAAGCACAGCCCCGCCGCGCAATTCCCGGTCGGGGCCGCCGGGATCACGCTGCCCGCCGCCGGGGGCACCATGAACTTCTCCGAGGGCCAGGTCATGGCCGCGCTGACCACCGTCAAGGACTATCTCGTCGCGTCCTCGCTGGACGCGGACGTCCTGGCGGGCCGCGCCGTACGGCCCGTCCGGCTGCTGCTCGACCCCGACCAGTACGCCCAGTTCGACCGGAGCTTCACCGCTCCGGCCGACGACGGCCGCCACGCGCCGGCGGGCTGGCTGGTGCGGTTCGACCCGGCGAAGGCCGTCCCGGCCGACGACCAGGTGCGGGTCCGGGGCACGCTGCGCTACCAGGAGACCACCCCCGGGGTGCTGGAGGTGACCTCGGACCACCTCTTCGTCTACGCGCTGCGGCCGGCCGGGTCCTCGGCGCAGCCCGTACGGGACGCCTCGCTCTTCACCGTCCGGCGGGAGCTGCACTTCCGCTTCGACGGCGACGACCTGCTGAAGCACCGTACGGAACTGCTGATGAGCGATGTCCAGGCGGGCCCGCAGGCCTGCTCGACCGAGTCGCCGAAGACGCTGCGGCCGCTGCTGGCCGGGCAGCGGGCGAAGCCCACCGACCCGGTCGGCACCGATCCGTACGCGAGGGGCGTGACGAGCGCGGCGCTCTGCGGGGCCCTGTCCCGGTCGGCCGAACCGAGCCCCGCCCGGCCGACCCCGGCTCCACCGAGCCTCGCCCCGCTGAAGCCGGCGAGCTGACCCGGCCGCCCCGGGCCCCGCCGCCCCCGGCGGTCAGCCGGTGGTGCGCGTCCGCCGCGCGGCCGGGGTCAGCTCCGCTCAGTCCTGATCGCGGCCGCTTCCGCCGGGTGTTCCGTCGGCCCCATCGGCCGTACCACCGCCACCGGTACCGCCGCCCATGAACCTGTCGCGCAGCTTGCCGCCCAGATCTCCGGCGCCGCCCGCGAGGTCACCGACCAGCTTCATCAGCGGGTCCTTGCCGCCGCGCACCGTATCGGCGTAATGCGCGGCGGACTCCCGGAAGGAGTCCGTGACCGAGGTGTCCTTGTCCTCCTCGCGGCGCGGGTAGTGGCCGTCCATGATCCGCTGGAAGTCGCGGCTCTCCGCCCACCTCTTCAGCTCGGCGGCGCGCACGGTCGTGAAGGGATGCGTACGCGGCAGCACGTTCAGGATCTTCAGCACGGAATCGCGCAGGTCACCGCCTGCCTCGTACTCGGCGGCCTGCTCCAGGAACGCGTCCACGTTCATCTCGTGCAGATGATTGCCGCCGGCCACCTTCATCAGTCCGCGCATCGACGCCGTCAGATCCTGGCCGACCAGCAGTCCGGCCCGGTCCGCCGACAGCTCCGACTTCCGGAACCACTCGCGCAGCGCCGTCACGATCGCCATGATCGCGACATTACCCAGCGGAATCCATGCCACCTTGACCGCGAGGGTGGTGAGGAAGAGCAGGATCGTGCGGTAGACGGAGTGACCGGAGAGGGCGTGGCCCACCTCATGGCCCACGACCGCCCGCATCTCGTCCTCGTCGAGCAGCTCCACCAGACCCGTGGTGACCACGATGAGCGGCTCGTCCAGGCCGATGCACATCGCGTTGGGCCGCGGATCCTGCGTCACGTACATCACGGGGACCTTCTCCAGGTCCAGGATGGAGCACGCCTCACGCAGGAGGCCGTTCAGATGGGTGAACTGGGCCTCGCCGACCCGGACGGAGTCCGAGAGGAAAAGCAGCCGCAGGCTGCGCTCCGGCAACAGCGAACTGAGCGCCTTGAACACCGTGTCGAAGCCGGTCAGCCTGCGCAGGGCGACAAGCGCCGAGCGGTCCGCCGGATGTTCGTACGTCCGGGACGAAATGCCCGGGAAACGCTTGCGCTGCCTGCTCGGCACGTGGTCGTGACGCGCCGCGTCGTGGCTGTCCTCGGTCATGGAATTCCCCTGTTCGTACGAGTCCAGGGCCCGTCCCCCCTGACGGACCCCAGCGTAGGCGCTGGGGCTACGGTGTGGTGGGGGCCGACGGTCGCGTTCCCGGGGGAGAATCCCGGGCGCCGGCCGGAAGAACCGGAACAAGCGCAGGAACCGGAAGAAACCCAGGAGCGACCCGACATGCCGGAAACCGCCGTACTCCTCGCCGCCGCGTCGGATCAGCAGGGACCGGGCGATACGCTCCGGATCGTGCTGGTCGTCTCCATGGTCGGGGTCGCCCTGCTCGCCTGGTTCCTGCTGCGTGGATATGGGGACAAGGACAAGAACGACTGAGTCGGCGTGAGCCTGCCCGGGGCGCCCGCATACGATGTGCGCGAAGTTCCCGCTCCGACTCCCGATCGATAGGGCCTGCTGAAGATGAGCCTCACCGGTACCGCCGCCAACCTGGTCACGCTCGCCGAGGGCGGCGAGGGCGGCAACCACGAAAGCCTCAGCCCGTACCTGACCGGCGGTGGGGCGCTGTTCGCGCTGCTCCTGCTGCTGTGGATCACCACCCGCTTCAACCGCGACCGCTGACCGGCCGCTCGGCCGCCGCCGACCAGCCGCGGCCCCGACCGCTGAGGCCGGTCCGTCACCGCGTGCCAGTAGGCTCTGCACGCATGGGAGAGCAGCAAGTGCCTACCGGCTCCGGACCCGGTCGCGGCAAGCGCCGACTCGGCGTGATGGGCGGGACATTCGACCCGATTCATCATGGACACCTGGTGGCGGCCAGTGAAGTGGCCGCCCATTTCCACCTCGACGAGGTGGTGTTCGTGCCGACCGGGCAGCCGTGGCAGAAGAGCCAGCAGGCGGTCTCGCCGGCTGAGGACCGCTATCTGATGACGGTCATCGCCACGGCGTCCAACCCGCAGTTCTCGGTCAGCCGCAGCGACATCGACCGCGGCGGCGCGACCTACACGATCGATACGCTGCGGGATCTGCGGAACCTGCACGACGACGCGGACCTCTTCTTCATCACCGGTGCCGACGCGCTCTCCCAGATTCTGAGCTGGCGGGATCACGAAGAGCTCTTCTCGCTCGCTCACTTCATCGGGGTCACCCGGCCCGGCCATGATCTGACGGACGATGGGCTGCCCAAGGGCGGGGTCTCCCTGGTGGAGGTCCCGGCACTGGCGATCTCGTCCACGGACTGCCGGGGGCGCGTCGCGAAGGGCGATCCGGTCTGGTACCTGGTGCCGGACGGTGTGGTGCGCTACATCGACAAACGGCAGTTGTACCGCGGCGCATGAGCGAGGGAGTGGGGCACCGGTGAACGACCAGCAGCAGCCGTACGATCCGTACGACCCGTATGACACGCGGCCCCGGATCGTCGGATACGACGCGTACGGGCAGCCGGTGTACCAGCAGTCCCCGTCGCAGCAGCAGCCCCAGCAGCCCCAGCAGCCCTCGCAGCCGCAGCAGTACGACGCCTACGGGCAGCCGGGGGCGCAGCAGTCGTACGACCCCTACGCCCAGCAGTACCCGCAGCAGGCGCAGCAGCCCCCGCAGCAGTACGACCCCTACGCGCAGCAACAGCAGCAACAACAGGGGTACGGGTACGACCAGTACGACTACGGAACGGGCCAGCAGCCCGTGGTCGTCGACACCACGCAGCAGTGGAACATCCCGCAGCAGCAGGCCCAGCCGCAGCCGCAGCACCATGATCAGGTGCCGGAGGCGGTCGGGGAACCAGCTGCCGAGCAGGCCGCCGTGCCCGGGCAGCGCCGCCCCGCCGCCGAGGACCGTGACGGCCGGCCCGCTTCCCACCCCGACTCCCGGACCGACCCGTTCTCCTTCACCGAGGAGCCGGACGAGGACTCCGAAGACGTCATCGACTGGCTCAAGTTCACCGAGAGCCGCTCCGAGCGGCGCGAGGAGGCCAGGCGCCGCGGCCGCAACCGCGTCGTCGCCCTGGTCGTCGCCCTCGCCCTGGTGGTCGCCGGGGGGGCGGGCTACCTCTGGTTCGCCGGAAAGCTGCCGGGCGGCGCCGGCGCGGCCGACGGCCGGAACGCGGCGACGGGGCCGCAGAAGCGCGATGTGATCGTGGTCCATCTGCACAACACCAAGCAGAAGGGGACGTCCACGGCGCTGCTGGTCAACAACGCCACCACCGGCCAGGGCAGCACGGTCCTGCTGCCCAACTCCCTCGCCCTCAGCAACGACGACGGGACGGCCACCACCCTCGGCAAGTCCGTCGACGAGGACGGCTCCGACGGCACCCGCGAGGCCCTGGGCACCCTGCTCGGCACCAAGATCTCCGGTACCTGGCGGCTCGACACCCCCTATCTCGACAATCTCGTCGAACTGGTCGGCAATATCGACCTGACCACCGATATCGAGGTGCCCGGGGCCAAGAAGGGCGAGGAGCCGCTGGTGCCCCAGGGGGAGAACCAGACGCTCAGCGGCCGGATGGCCGTCGCCTACGCCACCTACCGCGCGCCCGGCGAGGCGGAGGCCAAGCAGCTGGAGCGCTTCGGCCAGGTCCTCAGGGGCGTCCTGCGGAAGATCTCCGACGACCCCGCGACCGCGACGGTCACCGTCGAGACCCTGGCGCAGATCCTGGACCCGTCCCTGCCCGAGAAGGACCTCGGCGCCGCTCTCGCCAAGCTCGCGAAGCACGCGAAGGAAGGCGACTACGCGTCGGCGCTGCTCCCCGTCGAGGCGAACGGCACGCTCAGTGAGCAGTCCGCGGAGAGTGTGGTCAAGGACATCCTGGGCGGCTCGGTCAGCGCCCCCGACGAGGACGCGGCCGTACGGGTCGGCGTGAAGAACGCCAGCGGCGACCAGGACGCGGCCGAGTCCGCCCGGATCTCCCTGGTCAACGGCGGCTACGGCTTCGTCGACGCCGGCACGGGCAGCGGTACGGAGTCCTCGCAGGTCATCTACGGTGACGTGGCGCGGAAGCCGCAGGCGGAAGAGGTCGCCAAGACGCTCGGCCTGCCGGTGAGCGCGGTACAGAAGGGCAAGGCCGCTCCGAACGCCGATGTGTCCGTCGTCCTCGGGCAGGACTACAAGGTCAACTAGGGACACGGTCAGGCAGGACGGTCAGGCAGGAGCAAGCGGCGGCTGCTTCCGCCGCCCGCTCGTCACCCTGTTCCGTCCCGTTTCATCGCTGCGTCAGGCTGTCGGCGGTCCGTGAGATCCTGGATATCTCCACGACCGCCGACGAAAGCCTGCCAGTGACCGCCACAGATCGTTCCATCGAGCTCGTCAACGCCGCCGCCCAGGCAGCCGCCGACCGGCTCGCGCACGACATCATCGCCTACGACGTCAGCGATGTGCTGTCGATCACCGACGCCTTCCTGCTCGCCTCCGCGCCCAACGACCGCCAGGTCAAGTCGATCGTCGACGAGATCGAGGAGAAGCTCTCGAAGGAGTTCGACGTCAAGCCGGTGCGCCGCGAGGGTGACCGCGACGCCCGCTGGATCCTGCTCGACTACGTCGACTTCGTCGTGCACGTGCAGCACAGCGAGGAGCGCGTCTTCTACGCCCTGGAACGGCTGTGGAAGGACTGCCCCGAGCTGCCGCTCCCCGAGGACGCCGTCAAGACCCGTGGCAAGGGCAAGGAGCACGCCGTGACCACGGGCGCCACCACCACGCCCTACGGCATCGAGGGCGCGGAGGACGCCGAGGACGCCGAGGACGCGGACGGTGAGCTGAGCTGAACGGTACGAAAAGCGGCAGGGGCCGCCGTGTCGTCCTGTGGCGGCACGGCCAGACGGCCTGGAACCTGGAGCGGCGCTTCCAGGGCACCACGGACATCGAGCTGACCCCCACCGGCGTGGCCCAGGCCCACCGGGCCGCCCGGCTGCTGGCCTCCCTGAAGCCGGACGCGATCGTCGCCTCCGACCTCCGGCGGGCCGCGGCCACGGCCACCGAGCTGGCCGAGGTCACCGGCCTCGACATCGCGTACGACTCCGGGCTCCGCGAGACCTTCGCGGGCGCCTGGCAGGGCCTGACCCACGAGGAGATCGTCGAGCGGTACGCCGAGCAGTACGTGGCGTGGAAGCGCGGCGAGCCCGTGCGGCGCGGCGGCGGTGAGCTGGAGACCGAGGTCGCCGACCGGGCCGCCCCCGTGGTGCTCCACCACGCCGACAAGCTGCCCGACAACGGCACGCTCGTCGTGGTCAGCCACGGCGGCACGATCCGTACCACGATCGGCCGTCTGCTGGGCCTGGAGGCGCACCACTGGGAGGGACTCGGCGGGCTCTCCAACTGCTGCTGGTCCGTCCTCGGCGAGGGCGCACGCGGCTGGCGGCTGATGGAGCACAACGCCGGCACCCTCCCGGAACCGGTCCTCGGCGACGACGACTGAGCGGCCCCGGGCGGCTGCGGAGGCCGGATTTCACTTTCCGGCGGGTCGCAGGCTAAAGTTCTTCTTGTTCGCAGCGCAGAGCGCAAAGAACACGCGGGGCTATAGCTCAGTTGGTAGAGCGCCTGCATGGCATGCAGGAGGTCAGGAGTTCAATTCTCCTTAGCTCCACAATCAAGATCCCGTCCCCGTCAGGGGGCGGGATCTTTGCTGTACGGTCCTGCTTCGCCCGTGACCCCTTTGCCCCCTTGCCCCCCTGCCCGGCCGTGACAGAATCGGACCGCCGGAGGGGACGAAGGCCGGGACCTGGGAGGAGAGCGGATTGTCCGCCTGCAGCATCGAGGAGCCCGATGGCCTGCTCGCCGTGGCGGAGGCGCCGCCCGCCTGCCTCAGTTGGAGCTGAGTGATGGGTGCGCACAGGCGTAAATGTGACTGGTGTGGCAGCGGTACGCCGATCGTCCGGGACATGGATCCGCTCAATCCGGATTACCAGTACTGGTGCGAGGAGTGCGCGCGGGCGCTGATCATAAAAGGCGACCCCATCGAGACGTACCGGGAGCTGGAGGGCGAGCCGATCTACGGCCGCCTCCTCGAAGAGCACTGCACGCTCAAGCGCTTCTACTCGTTCGCGACCGCCTGACCGACCTCACTCGACGGGGCCCGGGCCGGCCCGGCGGGGTGCGGAACGGAATGGATTTGGTGGTCAGCGGGGGTGACCGTTAATGTTGGCGATGCCGCCGAGGGAAACCCCGGGAAAACGGCACAACGCAAGGGGCTATAGCTCAGTTGGTAGAGCGCCTGCATGGCATGCAGGAGGTCAGGAGTTCAATTCTCCTTAGCTCCACAGCAGCTTGCGAATGACGAGAAGCGGGCCACCCGGATCGGGTGGCCCGCTTCTCGTATGTGGCCGAAGGCGACGCGATCCCGTGACCTCGGTTGTGTCGGTGACCCCGTGGTCCCGGCGGCCCTCGGTGGTCCCGGCGGCCGGTGGACCCGGTGGACCGACCGGCTCCTGGGGTGGTCCGGCCCGCTATGCCCGGTGCGGGCCGTCGGGGCCCTGCGGTACCCTGACGCCATGCGTGCCGTACGCCTTCTGCTTAGCGGGCCGCGCTGATCAGTCCCGACGGATGGTAGATCCGGTCGGAATCGGCGCGGCGGTCCCCTCCTGTGCGAGGGGCCTTTTTCGTTCACCGACTGGCAGGGCCATCACCGACTGGCGCCGCCATTCGCTGAATGGCACAGCCGAATCCGCTGGCAGAGCCGATCGATGGAGCTTCAGAGAATCATGAGCGAGACGAATTCCGCTGCCGCCGAGCAGGCAGCGCCGCACCGCTACACGGCTGCCATGGCCGCCGACATCGAGGCACGCTGGCAGGACGTCTGGGACGCCGAGGGCACGTACGAGGCGCCGAACCCCACCGGTGGTCTGGCCGGCGACGCGGTGCTGGCCGCGAAGCCCAAGAAGTTCATCATGGACATGTTCCCGTACCCGTCGGGCGCCGGGCTGCACGTCGGGCACCCGCTGGGCTACATCGCCACCGACGTCTTCGCCCGCCACCAGCGCATGACCGGGCACAACGTCCTGCACACGCTGGGCTTCGACGCCTTCGGCCTGCCCGCCGAGCAGTACGCGGTGCAGACCGGCACGCACCCCCGGGCCTCCACCGAGGCCAACATGGAGAACATGAAGGCCCAGCTGCGCCGGCTGGGTCTGGGCCACGACAAGCGCCGCTCCTTCGCGACGATCGACGCGGAGTACTACAAGTGGACCCAGTGGATCTTCGTACAGATCTTCAACTCCTGGTACGACAAGGACGCCGACAAGGCCCGCCCGATCGACACGCTGGTCGCGCAGTTCGAGAGCGGGGAGCGCGCGACGGCCGACGGGCGCCCCTGGAGTGAGCTGAGCGCCGTGGAGCGCGCCGACGTCCTGGGGGAGTACCGGCTGGCGTACGCCTCCGACGCGCCCGTCAACTGGGCCCCGGGTCTGGGCACCGTTCTGGCCAACGAGGAAGTCACCTCGGACGGCCGCTCCGAGCGCGGCAACTTCCCGGTGTTCAAGGCGAAGCTGCGCCAGTGGAACATGCGCATCACCGCCTACGCCGACCGGCTGCTGAGCGACCTGGACGGGCTGGACTGGCCCGAGGCGATCAAGCTGCAGCAGCGCAACTGGATCGGCCGGAGCGAGGGCGCGCGGGTCGGCTTCCCGGTGGGTGACGGCAAGACCGTCACGGTCTTCACCACCCGTCAGGACACGCTGTTCGGCGCGACGTACATGGTGCTGGCACCGGAGCACGAGCTGGTCGAGGAGATCGTCCCGGCCGCCTGGCCGGAAGGCACGCACGAGGTCTGGACGGGCGGCCACGCGACCCCGGCCGCCGCCGTCGACGCGTACCGCAAGCAGGCCGCGTCGAAGTCCGACGTCGAGCGGCAGGCCGAGGCCAAGGACAAGACCGGTGTCTTCACCGGCGCGTACGCCACCAACCCGGCCAGCGGCGAGCAGGTGCCCGTCTTCATCGCGGACTACGTCCTGATGGGGTACGGCACCGGCGCGATCATGGCCGTCCCGGCACACGACAGCCGTGACTTCGCGTTCGCGCGCGCCTTCGAGCTGCCGATGCGCTGCGTCGTCGAGCCGACGGACGGCCGCTCCACCGACCCGGCGGAGTGGGACGACGCGTTCGCCTCGTACGACGCGCGCATCGTCAACTCCACAGGTGCGGACATCTCGCTGGACGGTCTCGGCGTCGTCGACGCCAAGGCGAAGATCACCGAGTGGCTGGCCGGGCGGGGTATCGGCGAGGGCACGGTCAACTTCCGGCTGCGCGACTGGCTGTTCAGCCGTCAGCGCTACTGGGGCGAGCCGTTCCCGATCGTCTACGACGAGGACGGGACCGCGCACGCGCTGCCCGAGTCGATGCTGCCGCTGGAGCTGCCGGAGGTCGACGACTACTCGCCGCGAACCTTCGCCCCGGACGACGCGGACACCAAGCCGGAGACGCCGCTGTCGCGGAACGCGGACTGGGTCGACGTCGAACTGGACCTGGGGCTGGGCGAGGGCGTCAAGCGCTACCGCCGCGAGACCAACACCATGCCGAACTGGGCCGGTTCGTGCTGGTACGAGCTGCGCTACCTCGACCCGCACAACAGCGAGAAGCTGGTCGACCCGGCCGTCGAGCAGTACTGGATGGGCCCGCGCGAGGGTCAGCCGCACGGCGGCGTCGACCTGTACGTGGGCGGTGCCGAGCACGCCGTGCTGCACCTGCTGTACGCCCGTTTCTGGTCCAAGGTGCTGTTCGACCTGGGACACATCTCCTCGGTCGAGCCGTTCCACAAGCTGTACAACCAGGGCATGATCCAGGCGTTCGTCTACCGCGACAGCCGGGGGATCGCCGTGCCGGCCGCAGAGGTCGAGGAGCGCGACGGCGGCTACTGGTACCAGGGCGAGAAGGTCAGCCGGGTCCTGGGCAAGATGGGCAAGTCCCTGAAGAACGCCGTCACGCCCGACGAGATCTCCGCCGAGTACGGCGCGGACACGCTGCGGCTGTACGAGATGGCCATGGGCCCGCTGGACGTCTCGCGTCCGTGGGACACCCGCGCGGTGGTGGGCCAGTACCGGCTGCTGCAGCGGCTGTGGCGCAACATCGTCGACGAGACGACCGGCGAGGTCACCGTCGTGGACACCGACCCCGACGAGCAGGCGCTGCGTGCGCTGCACAAGGCGGTCGACGGGGTCGGCCAGGACATGGCGGCGCTGCGCTTCAACACGGCCATCGCCAAGGTCACCGAGCTGAACAACCAGCTGACCAAGACGGGCGGCCCGGTCGCCCGGTCGGTCGCCGAGCCGCTGGTGCTGCTGATCGCGCCGCTGGCCCCGCACATCGCCGAGGAGCTGTGGCGCAAGCTGGGCCACACCGACTCGGTCGTGCACCAGGACTTCCCGGTCGCGGACCCTGCGTACCTCGTGGACGAGACCGTGACCTGCGTGGTGCAGATCAAGGGCAAGGTCAAGGCACGGCTGGAGGTGCCCCCGTCCATCTCGGACGAGGAGCTGGAGGCGCTGGCGATGGGTGACGCGGCGGTCGTCGCGGCGCTGGACGGCGCGGGCGTCCGCAAGGTGATCGTGCGCGCGCCGAAGCTGGTGAACATCGTGACCGCGTAGCCGGACCCGGGGGTTTCCCCTACGGGCAGGTTGAGGGTTCTGATGGAACCCTCAACCTGCCCGTTCCGTTTACGGTGGGAGAAGCACGCGAATTACGGTGGAAGAAGCACGCGAAAGCACACCGCAGAAGGACACGGGACGACAACGACTACGAAGGGGCGCCCATGGGTACCGCGATCGTGATCCTGGCGCTGCTCTTCGTCGCTCTCGTGGGCCTCGGGGTGTACGTCGGCGTCAAGGCGGTCCGCGCGGCCAGACAGAGCGTCGACCGCACCATCTCGCAGGCACGCCGCACCGTCGAGGACACCACGCTGCGGGCGCGGAGCCTCGGGCAGCTGGGTGTGCCGGGCCGCCTGGCGCAGCTGCGGCTGAAGCTGCGCACCTCGATGCGGGCCACGCAGGACGCCCTGGAGGCGGGCGTGGCCGACGACGCCTCGCTGTCGGAGTCGCTCGGCCTCTTCCAGCGGCTGAGCGCGCACGGCCGTGAGCTGGACGACGAGCTGAGAGGGCTGGAACGGGACCCCGACCGGGCCAGGGTCGCCGCGCGCCTCCAGGAACTGAGCGAGCGCACGGACCGGATCACGCGTTCGGCGGACTCACTGCGGTGGGCGGCCCGGGACCGGGCGCGCAAGTTCGCCGAGGACGACCTGTCGTCGCTGAGCGAGCAGATCGATCTCGAATCGGGTGCGCTGCGGCACTGGTCGGCCGCCGGGCAGGACACGGTGTGGCCGGAAGCGGCGGGCGCCGACCGTACGGTCCCCGGTCAGACCTGGCCCGAGCCGCCGGCCGCCGGGACACCCGAGCCGCCGCCGGCTGCCGGGACACAGGCGATCGGGCCGTCGGATTCCCGGCGGCGGACCACCTACCCCTGGCAGAAGCCGGCCAGGCAGGCAAGGACCGGGACGACGAACTGATACGACATGGGCCGGACGGAACCGATCATTGGGGCGGGGCCGGGCTGCCGGTCCGGGCCGGTGACGGGTAACCTCCCGGTCATGTCCCGCCATGTCGCGATCGTCACCGATTCCACGGCCTACCTGCCGCCACAGACGATGGAGCGGCACGGCATCACCGCGGTGCCGCTGACCGTCGTGCTCGGCGACCGCGCGCTGGAGGAGGGCACCGAGATCTCGGCCCGCTCGCTCGCCGTGGCCCTGCAGAAACGACGCTCCGTCACCACCTCGCGGCCGAGCCCCGATGTCTTCGCCGCCGCGTACCGCAGGGCCGCCGAAGCCGGCGCGACCGGGATCATCTCCCTGCATCTGTCGGCCGAGTTCTCCGGGACGTACGACGCCGCGCTGCTGGCGGCGAAGGACGCGCCGGTACCCGTACGGGTGGTGGACACCGGAATGGTGGCGATGGCGCTCGGGTTCTGCGCGCTGGCGGCCGCCGAGGCCGCCGAGGGGGACGGCACGCTGGACGAGGCGGTGGCCGCCGCCGAGAAGCGGGCGGCCGGCACGTCCGCGTACTTCTACGTCGACACGCTGGACTATCTGCGCAGGGGCGGCCGTATCGGCGCGACCCAGGCGCTGTTGGGATCGGCGCTCGCGGTGAAGCCGCTGCTCCAGCTGGACGGCGGGCGTATCGAGATGCTGGAGAAGGTCCGTACGGCGTCGAAGGCGATCGCGCGGCTGGAGGAGATCGTCGCGGACCGGGCGGGCACGAGCCGGGTGGACATCGCGGTGCACCATCTGGCGGCGCCGGAACGGGCCACGGCGCTCGCCGAACGGCTGCGCGAGCGGATTCCCGGCCTGGTCGACCTGCACGTCAGCGAGGTGGGCGCGGTGATCGGGGCGCACACCGGGCCGGGGCTGCTCGGGGCTGTGATCTCACCGCGCTGACGGTCCGCCGGGCGGTGGAGGACGCTGCCGAAACCCCTCGTACGGGTGGCGCGGTTGTCCACAACTGATGGGTTATCCCCGGGAATTCGGCCTGCTCGGCGGGGCCGGGCCGAGCTCCCTAACGTCGGACGCATGGCACTTCGAACACGCTCAGCGACCAGCGGCCCGGGCCGGGCTCCGGGCTCAGACGGCCGGGCCTCCCGCTCGGGCGGCCGGGTCCCCCGTTCAGACGGCCGGGCCTCGGTCGGCCGGACTGCGGGGGCCGACGGCCGGACTGCGGGCCCCGGCCGGTCCCTGGGCTCCGACGGCCGAGCCGCGGGGCCCGACGGCCGTACTCGCGCCCGTGCTCGTCATAGCCGTGTCCGGGACCGATCGTGGCCACGCGGCGGAGGGGCACGTCCGGAGTCGACGCGCGCCGGGGGCGAGGCCGGTACGGCCCTGCCGACGCCCACGGCCCCGCGCGACCGCGCGGACGCCCTCTTCGGCGGTGCGCCGCCGGTGGCGGTGGCGGTGCCCGCGCCGGTGGGAGTCGCGACCGGCGACGCGGTGGCGGGGCGGGCTGAGCGGGTACGGCTGGCGGTGCGCGAGCGGTTGCCGATGTGGGTGCAGCTCAGATGCGGTCTGGAAGCCAGGACGCTGGCCGCGCTGTCCGTGGTCCTCGTGGCGGCCGGGCTCCTGGCCGCTCAGCACTTCTGGGCCGCGCGCCCGCAGTCCGTCCGCGCGCCGCGGATGGTCAGCGCGGAGGCAGCCGTCCCCGATGCCAGGGGCCCCGCTGCCCTGGATCCCGATGCCGTCGGCCCGGATCCCTTGCCGGGGCGGTCACCGGAGGGCGGGGGAGAACGCGCCGCCGCTGATGCGGTCGTCGTCGATGTGAGCGGCAAGGTGCGGCGGCCGGGCGTCCTGCGCTTGCCGTCAGGGTCGCGGGTCACGGACGCACTGCGTGCCGCCGGGGGCGTCGAGCCGGGGGCGGACATCACCGGACTCAACCGGGCGCGCGTGCTGATGGACGGTGAGCAGGTGGTGGTGGGCGGCCCGCCTCCACCAGGGGCAGGTGCCGGTGGGGCCGGAGCGGGGGCCGGTCCCGGTGCGACCGGGGGCGGGCGGGGCGCCGGTCCGGTGAGTCTCAACTCCGGCACGGTGGACCAGTTCGACACCCTCCCCGGCGTCGGCCCCGTGCTCGCCCAGCACATCGTCGGCTACCGCACCGAGCACGGCGGGTTCCGCTCCGTCGAGGAACTGCGTGAGGTCAACGGCATCGGTGAACGCAGGTTCGCGGACCTCCAGCCCCTCGTACGCCCATGAAGCGCCCCGAAGTCCACGCCGCCGCCACCCATCGCCTGGGAGCCGCCGACCCGCGCCAGGAGGGCCCGGCCGACCTCCGTCTGGTCCCGCCGGCCCTGGCGGCCTGGGCCGCGGCGGCGCTGGCGCTGGGAGCACCAGGACGCTGGACCGTGATCGGTGTGCTGGGCTGCCTGCTGGCGGCGGGGGCGGCCGGAGTCGCCGTGCGGGGGCGGCGGCTCCACCGGGTGGCCCTGGCGGGCGTGCTGCTCTGCGCGGCCGCCGGGGCGGCGTCCGCCGGGCTGCACGGGGCCGATGTGCGCCGGGGGCCCGTGCCGGGACTCGCGGAACGGTACGCCCGGGTCGGTGCGGAGCTGACGGTCACCTCCGATCCCCGGCCCACCCGGCCCAGGGTCCTCGGCGACCGGATGTCCGGTGGCGGACTCATGTTCGACGCTGACCTCACGCGGGTGACGTCGTCCGGCGGCGCGGTCATCACCGGCCGGACACCCGTCCTGGTGCTCGCCACCCCCGGCGAGCACGCCGCGCGATGGCAGCGGCTGCTGCCCTCCACCCGCCTGCGGCTGACCGCACGACTCACACCCCCGCTGCACGAGAACGACCGCTACGCGGCGGCGCTGCGGGTGGACGGGACCGGACCCCCGCGACAGACGGGGGCGCCGACCCGGCTGCAGCGGACGGCCGGGGCCCTGCGCGCGGGGCTGCGCGAGGCGACCGGAGGGCTCGCCCCCGATGCCCGCGCCCTGCTGCCCGGGCTGGTGGTCGGCGACACCTCGCGGGTCCCGCCCGCACTGCACGACGCGTTCACGGCCACCGACCTCACCCACCTCCTGGCCGTCTCGGGAAGCAACCTGACCATCGTCCTCGTCCTGCTGATCGGGCCGCCGGGGCTGGCGCTGAGAGCCGAACGACGCGGGCTGGCGGCCCGGCTGGGGATCTCGCTGCGGATGACCGCCGCACTCGGCGGCGTGCTCACGATCGCCTTCGTGGTCGTCTGCCGGCCGGAGCCGAGCGTGCTGCGGGCCGCCGCCTGCGGGCTGGTCACCCTGCTCGCCCTCGGCACGGGCCGCCGCAGATCCCTGATCCCGGCGCTGGCCGCCGCCGTACTGCTGCTGGTGCTCTACGACCCCTGGCTTGCCCGCAGTTACGGTTTCCTGCTCTCCGTCCTGGCCACGGGCGCGCTGCTCACCATCGGCCCGGGGTGGGGCGCCGCGCTGCGGCGGCGCGGGGTGCCGCCGCGGCTCGCGGAGGCGCTGGCGGCGGCCGGGGCGGCGCAGGCTGTGTGCGCTCCCGTGGTGGCCGTGTTCGCGGCCAGGGTCAGCCTGGTGGCGATCCCGTGCAATCTCGTCGCCGAGCTGGCGGTGGCCCCGGCCACGGTGCTCGGCTTCGCCTCGCTCGCCATGGCGCCGCTGGCGATGCCGGCGGCCGAGGTGCTGGCCCGGTGCGCGGGATGGCCGGCCGGCTGGATCGCGTCCGTCGCCCGTGGCGGGGCGTCCCTGCCCGGTGCGGAGACCGCCTGGCCGGGCGGCTGGTGGGGCGGGCTGCTGCTCGCCGTATCGACGGTCCTCGTCCTGTTCGCCGTACGACGGATCCCGCGCCATCCCTGGACGGCCGCCGCGTGCGCGCTGCTTCTGCTGCTGGCGGTCCTGCGGCCTCCCTCGCTGCTGCGGATCGTCACCGGCTGGCCGCCGCCGGGATGGACCGTCGCGATGTGTGACGTGGGCCAGGGCGACGCGACCGTACTGGCGGCGGGTGACGGAGCGGCGGTGGTCGTGGACGCCGGTCCCGACCCCGGACGCGCCGACCGCTGTCTGCGCGATCTCGGTGTCACCCGCGTTCCCCTGCTGCTGCTCACCCACTTCCACGCCGACCATGTCACCGGGCTGCCCGGCGTGCTGCGGGGCAGGTCTGTCGGGGCGATCCAGACGACGGCGTCCGAAGAGCCGCCGGAGCAGCGCGCGTTCGTCCGGAGAACCGCGGCGGCGGCCCGGGTGCCGGTCATTCGCGCCGGTCCGGGGGAGCGGCGCCGGGTCGGCCCGCTCACCTGGCGGGTGCTGTGGCCACGGGCCGCTCCGGGACCGGTGGGCGAGGGGCCGAACGACACGAGCGTGGTCCTGTTCGTCCGCGTCGCCCACGGCCCCACGCTGCTGCTCCTCGGGGATCTCGAACCCCCCGCCCAACGGGCCCTGTTACGCGACCACCCGGCGCTCCCGGCGGTGGACGTGCTCAAGGTCGCCCACCACGGCTCGCCCTTCCAGGACCTCGTGCTGCTCCGGCGCGTGCGCCCCCGGCTGGCCCTGATCTCCGTCGGCCGGGGCAACCCGTACGGTCACCCCTCTCCGCGCACCGTCTCCGCGCTCCGGGCCGGCGGGGCCCTGGTGCTGCGCACCGATACGGACGGCGCGATCGCGGTGACCGGAGCGGGAGGTGGGCTGCGGGCGACCGCGACGGGATCCGGTGCGCGTCCGGGTCGTCCCCCGTGAGAAAGGTGGGTGCGTCCGCGACCTGTCCGTATGTTTGCCTCGAACGACGCAAGGGTGATCGAATGCGTATTCGTCACGGGCCGCCGCCCGCCGGGGACGTTCTGCCGTGTGCGGCGCCGCAGAGCCTCAGCGCACGGGGGTACGTACACCATGATCAGCCGCCTTTTCGGCCGACAGACGGCCGCTCAGCAGAACGGCCGTCCGCTCGCCGGGCCGGCCGTGCCTCCCGGAGCGGGCATGCTCGTCCGCCGTGTCATCAACCCGATGGGGGAGCCGGTCGGGCGGGCCGAGTTCACGGTGAAGGACGGCAACGGCCAGAAACTCGTCAGCGGCGAGACCGATCCCTTCGGCACGATCATGGCGATGGTCCCCCTCGGGGAGCACCGGCTGACCGTCTCGTCGGACGGTTTCCTGCCCTACCAGGGCGCGGCCTCGGTCACCGGCGGTGGCGAAGGGGCGGGTGCCGGCGACATCACGCTCCAGCCGGCTCCGCCGATCCCGCTGCCCCCGCCCGGCGAGTGGGAGATCGAACCGACCCACTCCCGGATCGGCTTCGTCGCCCGCCACATCGGACTCGCCCGGGTCCACGGCCGGTTCGGTAACTTCGCCGGGGCGATACGGGCCGGCGAGACGATCGAGGAGTTCGCGATGCACGTCGTCATCGGCGCCGCGTCGATCGACACCGATGTGCGGATGCGCGACGACCACCTGCGCAGCGCCGACTTCCTGGACGTGGAGAAGTATCCGACGCTGGAGTTCTACAGCGACCGTTTCGTCCACCGCCGCGGCAACGACTGGGGCATCACCGGGGCGCTGACCCTGCACGGGGTGACCCGCACGGTCACCCTCGACGCCCAGTACCTCGGCCTCGGCAACGGAGTGGCGGGTGAGACGCGCGCCGCCGTCCGCGCGACCACCGAGCTGCACCGCGAGGACTACACCATCAACTGGCAGTCCATGCTGGCGCGTGGCATCGCGATGGTCGGCTCCAGTATCACGATCGAGATGGACATCCAGATCGTCCCCAAGGGCTGAGGGCTGAGGGCTCGGGGCTGAGTGGTGGCGGCTGGGAGAATACGTCCGTGAGCGATGTGAGACATGTGCTGGTGCTGCCCGACCGCGACGCCGCCGAGGAGGTGGCGCAGGCGCTCGGCGACCGGTTCGGCCTGGCCGAGGAGCCGCAGCTGGTACGGGACGCCCTGGCCGGCGAGGACGACGCCGAGGACGCCCAGTGGCTGGTGGTCCTGGAAGACCCCGAGGCACGGCTGAACGGCGCCGAGCTGGACGCGTTCGTGGCCGACTGGGACGGTTGGTGGGAAGCTCCCTGAGCGGGTGCGGACGCCCCGGGGGACGCATCTCCCGCCGCGCCACCGGCGGTCGGCCGGCTGTCGGTGGCCCGTGCGATGCTGGACCGCGATGGCCACCAGGAAGACTTCCCCCGACGATCCGCTCGCTCCTCTCACCCTCGCCGTGGGGCAGGAGGACCTGCTGCTCGACCGCGCCGTGCAGCAGGTGGTGGCGGCGGCCCGCGCGGCCGACGCCGACACGGACGTACGCGATCTGGCGTCCGACCAGCTCCAGCCCGGCACCCTCGACGAGCTGACCAGTCCGTCGCTCTTCGCGGAGCGCAAGGTCGTCATCGTGCGGAACGCACAGGACCTCTCCGCCGACACGATCAAGGACGTCAAGGCCTACCTCGACGCGCCCGCCGAGGAGATCACGCTCGTCCTGCTGCACGCCGGAGGAGCCAAGGGCAAGGGGCTGCTGGACGCCGCTCGCAAGGCGGGGGCCCGTGAGGTGGCCTGCCCCAAGACCACCAAGCCCGCCGAGCGGCTCACCTTCGTACGCTCGGAGTTCCGCGCGCTGGGCCGGTCGGCCACGCCCGAGGCGTGCCAGGCCCTGGTCGACTCGATCGGCAGCGACCTGCGCGAGCTGGCGAGCGCCGTCTCCCAGCTCGCCGCGGACGTCGAGGGCACGATCGACGAGGCGGTCGTCGGCCGTTACTACACGGGTCGCGCCGAGGCGTCGAGCTTCACCGTCGCCGACCGTGCCGTGGAGGGCCGCGCGGCCGACGCCCTCGAAGCGCTGCGCTGGTCGCTGTCGACCGGCGTGGCCCCCGTCCTGATCACCAGTGCGCTGGCCCAGGGGGTGCGGGCGATCGGCAAGCTCTCCTCCGCGCGCGGCGGCCGGCCCGCCGATCTCGCCCGCGAGCTGGGGATGCCGCCGTGGAAGATCGACCGGGTGCGCCAGCAGATGCGCGGCTGGACCCCGGACGGTGTAGCGGCGGCGCTGCGGGCCGTCGCCGAGGCCGACGCGGGCGTCAAGGGCGGCGGTGACGATCCGGAGTACGCGCTGGAGAAGGCGGTCGTGGCGGTCGCCCGAGCGGCCCGCGCGGGCCGCTGACCCCGTAACCCGGGCCCGGCGAGCAGCTGTCCGGTAAGCGGCTGTCCGGCAAGCCGCCGTCCGGCAGCCGCCACCCCCTGAGCCGCCATCCCCTGAGCCGCCACCCCCTGAGCCGCGCCCCGTGAGCGGCGCCCCGCGAGCCCGATCCCGCGAGCCCTGCCCCGTACATGCCGAAGGCCCCGGTCCCGTCCTGGGGAGGACGGGACCGGGGCCCCGGCGTCAAACAGAATCTGCTGAACTCGCACCCGCGTGGCGAACGCAGTCGCGTGCGAGTTCGGAGGACGCCGGTCAGGAGCGGTAGAGAGGGCCCGCTGAGTCCCTTCCGGCGATCAAATCACGTGAGAAAGCTCAGGCCTGGAGGGAGGCAACCTTGACAGCCAGCGCCGACTTCTTGTTGGCGGCGGCGTTCTTGTGGATGACACCCTTGGAGACAGCCTTGTCGAGCTGGCGGGACGCCTCACGAGCGGCCACACCGGCCTTCTCGACGTCACCGGCGGCAGCGGCCTCACGGGCCTTGCGGATCGAGGTCTTGAGCGAGGACTTGACAGCCTTGTTGCGCAGGCGTGCCTTCTCGTTCGTCTTGTTCCGCTTGATCTGGGACTTGATGTTCGCCACGAAAGAGCCTTTTCAGGTTCGATGAATCTTCGACTGAGCCGTCCCGCGCCGAGACGGCACGAGACACAGCTGCCCAGGCTACCAGCGACCCTCCGACCGGCCCAAACCGGGCGCAGTCCCGCACCCGTGGGACGATGGAGGCTACGTATCGATCCGAGTCGACCCGAGACGAGACGCCGCGCGTCTCAAGAATCAGGACCCTGCGTGCCCGCGACCCCTACCAACGTGCCCGAGCCCAGCCGTACGGACCCGGCGCTGCTCCGCAACTTCTGCATCATCGCGCACATCGACCACGGCAAGTCGACGCTCGCCGACCGGATGCTCCAGCTGACCGGAGTCGTCGATGCGCGGCAGATGCGCGCTCAGTACCTCGACCGGATGGACATCGAGCGCGAGCGTGGCATCACGATCAAGTCCCAGGCGGTCCGGCTGCCCTGGGCGCCCCGCACGGGTGAGGGCGTGGGGAAGACCCACATCCTCAACATGATCGACACCCCGGGCCACGTGGACTTCACCTACGAGGTGTCCCGTTCGCTGGCTGCCTGCGAGGGCACGGTCCTCCTGGTGGACGCCGCCCAGGGCATCGAGGCGCAGACCCTCGCCAACCTCTATCTGGCGATGGAGAACGACCTCACCATCGTCCCGGTCCTCAACAAGATCGACCTCCCGGCCGCCCAGCCGGAGAAGTTCTCCGAGGAGCTGGCCAACCTCATCGGCTGCCAGCCGGAGGACGTCCTCAAGGTCTCGGCGAAGACCGGCGTCGGCGTGGACGCGCTGCTCGACCGGGTGGTCAAGGACGTGCCCGCGCCGGTCGGCGTCAAGGACGCGCCCGCCCGCGCGATGATCTTCGACTCCGTCTACGACTCCTACCGTGGCGTCGTGACGTACGTCCGTGTCATCGACGGCCAGCTCAACAAGCGTGAGCGCATCCGGATGATGTCCACCGGCGCGACCCACGAGCTGCTGGAGATCGGTACGAACTCGCCGGAGATGCTCCCGGCGGACGGCCTCGGCGTCGGCGAGGTCGGGTACCTGATCACGGGCGTGAAGGATGTCCGCCAGTCCAAGGTCGGTGACACGATCACCACCCTGCACGGGGGTGCGACCGAGGCGCTGGGCGGTTACAAGGACCCCAGGCCCATGGTGTTCTCCGGCCTCTATCCGCTGGACGGCTCGGACTACCCCGAGCTGCGCGACGCCCTCGACAAGCTCCAGCTCAACGACGCCGCGCTGGTGTACGAGCCGGAGACCTCCGCGGCCCTCGGCTTCGGCTTCCGCGTCGGCTTCCTGGGCCTGCTGCACCTCGATGTGATCCGGGAGCGGCTGGAGCGCGAGTTCGGGCTCGACCTGATCGCCACCGCCCCCAACGTGGTCTACCGCGTGGTCATGGAGGACGGCAAGGAGCACACGGTCACCAACCCGAGCGAGTTCCCCGAGGGGAAGATCGACTCGGTGCACGAGCCGGTCGTCCGGGCCACGATCCTGGCCCCGAGCGAGTTCATCGGCTCGATCATGGAGCTGTGCCAGACCCGTCGCGGCACCCTGCTCGGCATGGACTACCTCTCCGAGGACCGTGTCGAGATCCGCTACACGCTGCCGCTCGCCGAGATCGTCTTCGACTTCTTCGACCAGCTGAAGTCCAAGACCCGGGGCTACGCCTCGCTCGACTACGAGCCCACCGGTGAGCAGAGCGCCCATCTCGTCAAGGTCGACATCCTGCTGCACGGTGACAAGGTGGACGCCTTCTCCGCCATCACGCACCGGGACCAGGCCTACGCGTATGGCGTACGGCTGGTCGCCAAGCTGCGTGAGCTGATCCCGCGCCAGGCGTTCGAGGTGCCCATCCAGGCCGCCATCGGTTCCCGGGTCATCGCCCGCGAGACGATCCGCGCCATCCGCAAGGACGTCCTCGCCAAGTGTTACGGCGGTGACATCTCCCGTAAGCGGAAGCTGCTGGAGAAGCAGAAGGAGGGCAAGAAGCGGATGAAGATGGTCGGCAACGTGGAGGTCCCCCAGGACGCCTTCATCGCGGTGCTCTCCAGTGACGAGTCCGGCGGCAAGGCGAAGAAGTAGCGGAAGAAGTAGCGAGCGAGAAGCGACACACGGCGCCCCACGGCCGCCCACCGGATGGTGTGGCACCGGATGCGCGGTGAACGACGGGCCCCCACGCTGTGGCGTGGGGGCCCGTTCGTGGTTGATGGGGCGGGTTCCCGGGGAAACGGCGCCACGCGGCCTCTTACGCACCGGCCGGTCGGCCTCTAGTCTGATCACTGTTCGGTAGTTACTCGTCAGTTAGTTACTCGTCAGTCACATAATCGTCAGTCACGCCGCACTGCCGCGGGCCCGGAGGATGTCGTGAGCGACACACAGAACTTGATCGAGAACCGGCCGCCCTCCGTGGCGACCCTCTTCATTGAGCGCGTGAGCGCCACGCCCGAAGCGGAGGCGTACCGCTATCCCGTCCCGCCGGCCTCGGGCCGGGGCCCCGACACGTGGAGCTCGCTGAGCTGGGCGCAGGCCGCCGAGCGGGTGTACGCCATCGCCGCGGGCCTGATCGAGCTGGGCGTACGGCCCGAGGAGCGCGTCGCGCTCGCCTCCGCCACCCGGGTCGAGTGGATCCTCGCCGACCTCGGGGTGATGTGCGCGGGCGCCGCCACGACCACGGTCTACCCCTCGACGAATCCCGCGGAGTCCGTGTACATCCTGGCCGACTCGGAGAGCCGGGTGCTGATCGCGGAGGACGCCGCGCAGCTGGCCAAGGCCCGCGAGCGCCGGGCCGAGCTGCCGCACCTCGCCCATGTCGTGGTCATCGACGCCGCCGACGCGGTGCCCGCCGAGGGCGACCCGGAGGGCTGGGTGCTCTCGCTCGCCGATCTGGAGGCGCGCGGGGAGCGGTACCTGATCACGCACCCGGAGGCGGTCAAGGAGCGGGTCACGGCCATCACGGCCACCCAGCTCGCCACCCTCATCTACACCTCGGGGACCACCGGCCGTCCCAAGGGCGTACGGCTGGCGCACGACAGCTGGTCGTACATGGCCAAGGCCCTCGCCGCGACCGGCCTGGCCACCAAGGACGACGTGCAGTACCTGTGGCTGCCGCTCGCCCATGTCTTCGGCAAGGTGCTGATCTCCGGGCAGATCGAGGTCGGGGACGTGATGGCCGTGGACGGCCGCGTCGACAGGATCATCGAGAATCTTCCGGTGGTCCGGCCGACCTATATGGCCGCCGTGCCACGGATCTTCGAGAAGGTCTACAACGGGGTCGCGGCCAAGGCGCGGGCCGGCGGCCCGGCCAAGTACAAGATCTTCCAGTGGGCGGCCGGTGTCGCCCGTGAGCACGCCAGGATCGCCCAGGACAACTTCCGCCGTACGGGCACGCCGTCCGTGCCGTTCGCCCTCGCCGCCCAGCACAAGATCGCGGACGCGCTCGTCTACGCCAAGCTGCGCGAGGCGTTCGGCGGCCGGCTGCGCGCCGCGATCTCCGGCTCCGCCGCACTCGCGCCCGACATCGGCTACTTCTTCTCCGGCGCCGGAATCCACATCCTGGAGGGGTACGGCCTGACCGAGACGAGCGCCGCGAGCTTCGTCAACCCGGGCGAGGCGTACCGCACCGGCACGGTCGGCAAGCCGCTCCTCGGCACCGAGGTGCGCATCGCCGACGACGGGGAGATCCTGCTGCGCGGCCCGGGGGTCATGGCGGGCTATCACGGACTGCCCGAGAAGACCCGGGAAGTGCTGGAGTCCGACGGCTGGTTCCACACCGGCGACATCGGTGAGCTGTCCGCCGACGGCTATCTGCGGATCACCGACCGCAAGAAGGACCTGATCAAGACCTCGGGCGGCAAGTACATCGCGCCGGCCGAGGTGGAGGGCCAGTTCAAGGCGGTCTGCCCGTTCGTCTCCAACGTCCTGGTGCACGGCGCGGACCGCAACTTCTGTACGGCGCTGATCGCGCTCGACGAGCCGACGATCCTCGGCTGGGCGGCGGAGAACGGCATGGCGGGCAGGCCGTACGCCGACGTGGTCGCCTCCGCGCAGGTCGAGCAGCTGATCGGCGGCTATGTGAAGCGGCTCAACGAGGGTCTCCAGCGCTGGCAGACCATCAAGAAGTTCCGGCTGCTGCCGCGCGATCTGGACATCGAGCACGGCGAGCTGACGCCGAGTCTCAAGCTCAAGCGGCCGGTCGTCGAGCGCACGTACAAGGACTTGATCGAGGACATGTACAAGGGCTCCCGGGAGTCCTGAGCCGGGCGAGGAGGCCGGGCGAGGAGGGCGGGTCCCGCCGGGCCGGGGTGCGCGGGCCGGCGGGTGTTCGGCCGCCGGGTGGCGGTGGTCGGCCGCCGGGCGAGGGCTACCGGCCCCGGCCGCTGCGCAGTCCGGCCAGGGTGTCCTCGATCGTGGCCAGCTGATGCCCCAGGACGGCCAGGTCGTTGGGGGTGTCGCGGCGTAACGCGTCCTCGATCGAGGACAGCCGGTCCGCGATCAGAGCCAGCTGCTCCTGCTCGCGCGCCAGTGCCAGTTCCAACTGGCGGTTCTTGCGGTGCAGATCGAGGAAGACGCTGACCTTGGCGCGCAGCATCCACGGGTCGAAGGGCTTGGTCAGGAAATCCGCCGCACCCGCCGCGTAGCCCCGGAAGGCGTAACCGCCGTCGGAATCGGGCCCGTTCAGGAAGATGATCGGGGTGTCCTTGGCCTGGTCCAGCCGCTTGATCCGGGAGGCCGTCTCGAAGCCGTCCATGCCGGGCATCCGGACGTCCAGCAGGACCACCGCGAACGGCTGCCCCTGCAGCGCCCGTACGGCCTCCTCGCCCGAACGCGCCCGTACGAGCGGTTCTTCGAGGGAGGCCAGCACCGATTCCAGTGCGACGAGATTGTCCTCCATGTCGTCGACGAGAAGGATGCTCGCGCGATCCATGGAGGCTGTCTTCCCGCTCATTCCGGTCTGTCTCCTTGTCCGGCCTCGCGTTTCGGCCAGGCAGGCAAGAATGCTCTGTCCAGGGCGAGTTCGCACGCCGTTCCGGTTCTTTGATCCTGTGTCGCGCGGTGCGTGGCCGGCGGATCCGAACGGTCCGCCGCCGCGTCCGCCGCCGAGCGGGCCGTCGTCGGTTCTCCTGGCCGATTTCGCCTGGCTGATTCCATGATCGGTCACCAAGGTCCGTTCACGTGGTCAATCTCTGTCCAACTTCGACGACTTGGCGTATGTGGGTGCGCTCCGTCTGTCACTCTGTCGGGATCGTAAGCGGCATCAACGTCAGAACCGGATCAGGAGCCGCAGTGGGGCCCATTCCGATCCCGCGCGAGACCCTTCACCTGTCGGCACCCGAGGTGCCGTTACGGCGGGACGCGCGGTCCACATCACGTACCAGCCTGCCCGGCAACCCGCTGGCCCCGTCCGCGGCCCGTCGCTTCGCACGCGCGGCGCTGGCGGAGTGGACGAGCCTTGGGCTGCTCGCCACCTGCACGTTCTGCCGTGCGGGCGACGGGTGCCCGCCGGGGCGGCACAGCACCGACCTGCTCGCGGACGACGCGGTGGTGATCCTCAGCGAGCTCGTCACCAACGCGGTCGTGCATGCCGGGACCACCGTCGAGGTGCTCTGCCGCCTGGAGGGCTCCTCCCAGGGCCTCGCGGAGGAGGAGGACGAAGCGGCAGCCCTGGTCCTCGAAGTCTCCGACCACCATCCCGCGCGGGCCATCCGGAGCGACCCCGGGAGCGAGGCCCCGCGAGAAGCCCAGCCCGGCACCCCCGAATACGGCCGGGGCCTCCAGCTCGTCGCCGCCCTCGCCGAACGCTGGGGCATCACCTACCGCTCGGGACTCAAGACCGTCTGGGCCCGGCTGCCGCTCGAAGGGCGCGACGCGGCAGCCGTCCCGGGGGCCGAACCCGCGCTGCGGCGAGGACTGCGCGCCGCCGAGATCCTCGCGCCCGCCGCCCGGCGCGGCGGCCGGGACGACCCGGAGTGGGCCGGGCGCGGCGCGCTCTCCTTCCTCGCCGAGGCGTCCGAACTGCTCGCGGGACAGCTCGACGAGGACCTGGTCGCCGCGCTCGCCGGCCAGCTGCTCGTACCGAGGCTCGCCGAGTGGTGCGCGATCTGGCTGGACCCCGAGAACGGCCATGGCGGCGCCGGACCCCGGCTCGCCCGGGTCTGGCACACCGACGAGTCCCGGATCGAGAGACTGCGAACGGTCCTGGAGAAGGAACCGCCCCAGCTGTCCGAGCCGCCGAAGGGCGCCGCGGTGCCGGCGCCCTGGCCGGGCGATCCCGGCGGGCACACCGCAGACACCGCAGACACCGCAGACACCGCAGACGGCGACGGTGGGGACGGTGGGGACGGTGGGGACGAGCCCGGTACGGGCCCCGGCGTGGCCCTCGCCTGCCGGCTGGTCGCCAACGGGCGCGCGCTCGGCACCCTGCTGCTCGGCCGGCCGGGGGAGACGCGGGCCCCCGACGAAGTGACCGCCCTCGTCGAGGACTTCGCGCGCCGCGTCGCCCTCGCCATCGGCGCCGCCCGCCGCTACACCCGCCAGGCCACCATCAGCCGGGTCCTGCAGCGCGGGCTGCTGCCCAGCCAGGTCGCCCGGATACCGGGCGTCGCCAGCTCCCTGGTGTACGAGCCGAGCGACGAGGGCGTCGCGGGCGGCGACTTCTACGACGTCTTCCCCTGCCCGCCCGGTGACCGCTGGTGTTTCATGCTCGGCGATGTGCAGGGCAGCGGCCCGGAGGCCGCGGTCGTCACCGGGCTGGCCCGCCCCTGGCTGCGGCTGCTCGCCCGGGAGGGCTACCGGGTCGGCGCGGTCCTCAACCGGCTCAACAGGCTGCTCCTCGACGACGCGATGGAGGTGGCGGAGACAGCGTCCCTGGTCGTCGCGGCGGCAGCCGCCGGACCCGGAATGCCCGACCCCGCCCAGGGACAGCCCGAGGGCAGCCAGGCCCGCTTCCTCTCTCTGCTGTACGGAGAGCTGAAGCCGCTGCCCGGCGCGGGCGTGCGGTGCACCCTCGCGAGCGCCGGCCACCCGCTGCCCCTGGTCCTGCGGCCCGACGGATCGGTACGGGCCGCGGCGGAGCCGCAGCTGCTCCTCGGGGTCGTCGACAACGTCACGTACGAGAGCACCACCTTCCAGCTGGAGCCCGGGGACACGCTGCTCTGCGTCACCGACGGCGTCACCGAGCGCCGTTCCGGTCCGCTCATGCTGGACGACGGCGACGGCCTCGCGCGGGCCCTGGCGGGGTGCGCGGGCCTGACGGCGCAGGGCGTCGCGGAGCGCATACGGCGGGCCGTGCACGACTTCGCGGAGACACCGCCGGAGGACGATCTGGCGCTGCTGGTGTTCCAGGCCGAGTGAGCCGTTCCCCGGCCCGGCGGTCTCCGGGCCGGGTAACCCGCCGCGTACGGGACAATGGGGTCATGCCTTCCGCACTGCCCGACGGTGACCCCATGCCCGAGACCGGGGCCCTGCCCCGGCACGCCCTGGAGGGCGCGGCGGACCGGCCGCTCGGCTTCTACCTGCACGTTCCGTACTGCGCGACCCGCTGCGGCTACTGCGACTTCAACACGTACACGGCGACCGAGCTGCGCGGCTCCGGAGGCGTCCTGGCCTCCCGCGACAACTACGCCGAGACCCTGATCGACGAGGTCAGGCTGGCCAGGAAGGTGCTGGGCGACGACCCGAGGCCGGTCCGTACGGTATTCGTCGGGGGCGGCACCCCGACACTGCTGGCCGCCGGGGATCTCGTCCGGATGCTCGGGGCCGTCCGCGACGAGTTCGGCCTGGCGGACGACGCGGAGATCACCACCGAGGCGAATCCGGAATCGGTCGATCCGGCCTATCTCGCGGCCCTGCGCGAAGGCGGCTTCAACCGGATCTCCTTCGGGATGCAGAGCGCGAAGCAGCACGTGCTGAAGGTCCTGGACCGTACGCACACCCCGGGCCGGCCCGAGGCGTGTGTCGCGGAGGCCCGCGCGGCGGGCTTCGAGCACGTGAACCTCGACCTGATCTACGGCACACCGGGGGAGAGCGACGACGACTGGCGCGCGTCGCTCGCGGCGGCGGTCGGGGCGGGGCCCGACCACATCTCGGCGTACGCGCTGATCGTGGAGGAAGGCACCCAGCTCGCGCGCCGCATCCGGCGCGGCGAGGTCCCGATGACGGACGACGACGAGCACGCGGACCGGTATCTGATCGCGGACTCGGCGCTCGCGGAGGCCGGCTACTCCTGGTACGAGGTGTCCAACTGGGCGACCTCGGAGGCGGCCCGCTGCCTCCACAACGAGCTGTACTGGCGCGGCGCCGACTGGTGGGGCGCGGGCCCCGGCGCCCACAGCCACGTCGGCGGCGTCCGCTGGTGGAACGTCAAGCACCCCGGCGCGTACGCGGCGGCACTGGCGGAGGGCCGCTCCCCGGGCGCGGGCCGGGAGATCCTCACCCCGGAGGACCGCCGGGTCGAACGCATCCTCCTGGAGTTGCGTCTCTCGGACGGCTGTGACCTGTCCCTGCTGGCCCCGGCCGGACTGGCGGCCGCGAAGCAGGCCGTCACGGACGGCCTCCTCGACCCGGCGCCCTTCGCGGCGGGCCGCGCGGTCCTGACGCTCCGGGGCCGCCTCCTGGCGGACGCGGTGGTCCGGGACCTGGTGGACTGAGACCTGGTGGACTGAGACCTGGTGGAGTGAGACCGGGTGGTCCGGGACCGGGTGGTCAGGGACTGGGTGGACCGGGCCCGCCGGCTCTGCGCGCGGGGGGAGGGGCGCGTCCGGTGCCTCCTACGCGGGGGGCTCCGTGACGTGGTCGATCAGGTGTTCCACCGCACCCAGCAGCGTCGGCTCCAGGTCTCGGTAGGTGCGCACCCGCGACAGGATGTGCTGCCACGCCGCGCCCGTGTTCTCCGGCCAGCCCAGCGCCCGGCACACGCCCGTCTTCCAGTCCTCGCCCCTCGGCACCGCCGGCCACGCCGGGATGCCCACCGACGACGGCTTCACGGCCGCCCACACGTCGATGTACGGGTGGCCCACCACCAGCACGTCCGCGCCGGTCACCTCGGCCGCGATGCGGGACTCCTTCGAGCCCGGCACCAGATGGTCGACGAGCACGCCCAGCCGGGCGTCCGGTGCCGGGCCGAACTCCGCGACGACCGCCGGAAGGTCGTCGATGCCCTCCAGGTACTCCACGACCACGCCCTCGACGCGCAGATCGTCGCCCCACACCCGCTCGACCAGTTCCGCGTCGTGCCGTCCCTCGACATAGATACGGCCCGCCCTGGCCACCCGGGCGCGCGCGCCGGGCACGGCGATCGACCCCGAGGCCGTACGGGCGGGACCGGCGTGGGCCGGGCGGCCCGACGGGCGGACCAGGGTCACCACGCGCCCCTCCAGCAGGAACCCGCCCGGTACCAGCGGGAAAACCCGGTGCTTGCCGAAGCGGTCCTCCAGAGTGACCGTCGGCCCCTCGGCGGTCTTCTCGCAGCGGATCACCGCCCCGCAGAAGCCCGTCGACACCTCCTCGACCACCAGGTCGGGCTCGGCCGGTACCTCGGGCGCGGGCGTGGACCGTTTCCACGGCGGCGTCAGATCAGGGCTGTAGCTGCGCATTCGCAAGACGATAAGCCGATGGACGCCGTACGACTACGACACGCCGAAACGTGACGCCAACGCGTCGCGCTGCGCCCGGACGAACGCCGCGTCGACCACCGCCCCGTGCCCCGGGACGTACACCGCGTCCGGGCCACCGAGCGACAGCAGCCGGTCCAGGGCCGCCGGCCAGCGCCCGGGGATCGCGTCCGGACCGGCCTGCGGCTCGCCCGACTCCTCCACCAGGTCGCCGCAGAAGACCACGTCAGGGGAGCCGGGTACCAGCACCGCGAGATCGTGGCCGGTGTGCCCGGGGCCGGCGTTCGCCAGCAGGACCCGCCGTCCGCCGCCCAGGTCCAGCGTCAGCTGCCCGGAGACCGCGTGCCGGGGCGGCACCAGCAGATCCACCGCCTCGGCGGCCTCCGCCGCCCCGGCCCCCTCGCGTACGGCGTCCTCGTACAGCGCAGCCCCGCCCCCTGCCAGCAGTTCCGCCGCGCCCACCGCGCCGTACACCTCCACTCCCGCGAACGCCGAGGTCCCCAGGACATGGTCGAAATGCGGGTGGCTCAGTGCGATATGCGTCACTCGCCGGCCGCCGAGCAGCGACCGCGCCTGCACACGGAGTTCGGCGCCCTCACGGACCGTCGACCCCGTGTCGTACAGCAGGGCCGCGTCGGCGCCGGCCACCAGACCGGCCGTGGCGTCCCAGCCGGGCAGCCGCCGCCGCCCCACCCCGGGGGCCAGCCGCTCCCACCCGTGCTCTTCCCAACGGACGTTCATGCGAGGACGCTATCGGCAACGATCAGCGGAATCGGGGTAGGTGTGAGCGCGGTAGCGTGGTCGGCCACCCTTGCTGCGGTCGGCCGCCCTTGCTAGAGGCGTACCCCACAGCCGTACACTGGCCCGGGGGATGCTGGCACTCCCGTGGAGCGAGTGCCAGGCCGGATACGACGGACGACAGCTGGAGGTGTGCGCGATGCTCAGCGAACGCAGACTCGAAGTCCTGCGCGCCATCGTCCAGGACTATGTCGGCACCGAGGAGCCCGTCGGCTCCAAGGCACTGACCGAGCGGCACAATCTCGGTGTCTCGCCGGCCACCGTCCGCAACGACATGGCGGTGCTGGAGGACGAGGGCTTCATCGCCCAGCCGCACACCAGCGCCGGGCGCATCCCGACGGACAAGGGCTACCGGCTCTTCGTCGACCGGCTGGCCGGGGTCAAGCCCCTGTCCTCGCCGGAGCGCCGCGCCATCCAGAGCTTCCTGGACGTGGCCGTCGACCTCGACGACGTCGTGGGCCGTACGGTACGGCTGCTGGCGCAGCTGACCCGGCAGGTCGCCGTCGTGCAGTACCCCTCGCTGACCCGCTCGACGGTGCGGCATGTGGAACTGCTGTCGCTCGCCCCGGCCCGGCTGATGCTCGTCCTGATCACCGACACCGGACGCGTCGAACAGCGCATGATCGACTGCGCGGCGCCGTTCGGCGAGACCTCGCTCGCGGACCTGAGGGCCCGGCTCAACAGCCGGATCGTCGGGCGCCGCTTCGCGGACGTCCCGCAGCTGGTGCAGGACCTGCCCGATTCGTTCGAGCAGGAGGACCGGGGGACCGTCACGACGGTGCTCGCGACCCTGCTGGAGACCCTGGTCGAGGAGACCGAGGAGCGGCTCGTGATCGGCGGCACCGCCAATCTGACCCGCTTCGGACATGACTTCCCGCTCACCATCCGGCCGGTGCTGGAGGCGCTGGAGGAGCACGTGGTGCTGCTCAAGCTGCTGGGCGAGGCGGAACACCCCGGCATGACCGTACGTATCGGGCACGAGAACGCCCACGAGGGCCTCAACTCCACGTCCGTCGTCGCGGTCGGCTACGGTTCGGGCGACGAGGCAGTCGCCAAACTCGGCGTGGTCGGACCGACCCGCATGGACTACCCCGGAACGATGGGAGCGGTACGCGCAGTGGCACGTTACGTCGGACAGATCCTGGCGGAGTCGTAAGTGGCCACGGACTACTACGCCGTACTCGGCGTGCGCCGCGACGCATCACAGGACGAGATCAAGAAGGCATTCCGGCGGCTCGCCCGCGAGCTGCACCCGGATGTCAATCCCGATCCCAAGACGCAAGAGCGCTTCAAGGAGATCAACGCCGCGTACGAGGTGTTGTCGGACGCGCAGAAGAAGCAGGTCTACGACCTCGGCGGCGACCCGCTCTCGGCGAGCGGCGGCGGCGGTGCGGGCGGCTTCGGAGCCGGTGGCTTCGGCAACTTCTCGGACATC
Organism: Streptomyces sp. NPDC051569; assembly: GCF_044454085.1. Classification (NCBI taxonomy): domain Bacteria; kingdom Bacillati; phylum Actinomycetota; class Actinomycetes; order Kitasatosporales; family Streptomycetaceae; genus Streptomyces; species Streptomyces sp. NPDC051569. Next base: position 137,091 of record NZ_JBITDJ010000011.1, on the reverse strand, counting down.
ATGGACGCGTTCTTCGGTACGGCGTCGCAGCGCGGCCCGAGGTCGCGGACGCGGCGCGGCCAGGACGCGATGATCCGGCTGGAGATCGACCTCAACGAGTCGGCCTTCGGCACGACCAAGGACATCCAGGTCGACACGGCGGTCGTCTGCACGACCTGCTCGGGTGAGGGCGCGGCCCCCGGTACCTCGGCGCAGACCTGTGACATGTGCCGCGGCCGTGGCGAGGTCTCGCAGGTCACCCGGTCCTTCCTGGGCCAGGTCATGACGTCGCGGCCGTGCCCGCAGTGCCAGGGCTTCGGCACGGTCGTGCCGACCCCCTGCCCCGAGTGCGCGGGCGACGGGCGCGTGCGCTCCCGCCGTACGCTCACGGTCAAGATCCCGGCGGGTGTCGACAACGGCACCCGGATCCAGCTCGCGGGTGAGGGCGAGGTCGGCCCCGGCGGCGGCCCCGCCGGTGACCTGTATGTCGAGATCCACGAGCTGCCGCACGCGATGTTCCAGCGGCGCGGCGACGACCTGCACTGCACGGTGACCATTCCGATGACGGCGGCGTCGCTGGGCACGAAGTGCCCGCTGGAGACGCTGGACGGCCTGGAGGAGATCGACGTCCGTCCGGGCACGCAGTCCGGCCAGTCGATCCCGCTGCACGGACGCGGCATCACGCACCTGCGGGGTGGCGGCCGGGGCGACCTGATCGTGCACGTCGAGGTGATGACGCCGTCGAAGCTCGACCCGGAGCAGGAACGGCTGCTGCGCGAGCTGGCGAAACTGCGCGGCGAGGAACGGCCCACGGGCCAGTTCCAGCCGGGGCAGCAGGGATTGTTCTCGCGGTTGAAGGACGCGTTCAACGGGCGGTAGGCGGGTGCGGCCGGGGTTTCGGGGGTTGTCCCCCGGCGGGCGCGGTCAGCCGGGGGACCAGGGATTGTTCTCGCGGTTGAAGGACGCGTTCAACGGCCGGTAGGCGGGTGTGCGGCCGGGGGGTCGGGGCTTTGTGCCCCCGGCCCCCCGGCCGCTTTTCCCGGTGGACCGGATTCGAAGCTGTCCGGGCGACGTGGCACGATGCTCGCATGTCCTCCGCACTGACCGATCTCTGCCGGTATCCGATCGTGCAGGCCCCCATGGCGGGCGGCGCGTCCTGCCCGCAGCTGGCCTCGGCCGTCTCCGAGGCGGGTGGTCTCGGCTTCCTCGCCGCCGGGTACAAGACAGCGGACGGCATGTACGAAGAGGTCAAACAGCTCCGGGGGCTCACCAGTCAGCCCTTCGGCGTCAACCTCTTCATGCCGCAGCCGCAGTACGCCGACCACGCGGCCGTGGAGGTCTACCGCAACCAGCTGGCCGGTGAGACGACCTGGTACGAGACGCCGCTCGGCGACCCCCAGGCGGGCCGGGACGACGGTTACGAGGCCAAGCTCGCCATCCTGCTCGACGACCCGGTGCCGGTCGTCTCGTTCACCTTCGGCTGCCCGACCCGTACCACCCTCGACGCCTTCGCGCGGGCCGGCACGTACACCGTGGTGACCGTGACGACCCCGGAAGAGGCCCAGGCCGCGCAGTGGTCAGGGGCCGACGCCATCTGTGTCCAGGGCATCGAGGCCGGCGGCCACCAGGGCACGCACCGCGACGATCCGGCCACCGACGGGGCGGGCATCGGCCTGCTCTCGCTGGTGTCGCAGGTCCGGGAGACCGTGCAGCTGCCGATCATCGCGGCCGGCGGGCTCATGCGCGGCGGCCAGATCGCGGCGGTGCTCGCGGCGGGCGCGGACGCCGCGCAGCTCGGCACCGCGTTCCTGGTGTGCCCGGAGTCCGGGGCGAACCCGCTGCACAAGCAGGCCATGACCAACCCGCTGTTCGTACGGACGGAAATCACCCGGGCGTTCTCGGGCCGTCCCGCCCGTGGCCTCGTCAACCGCTTCATGCGGGAGCACGGTCCGTACGCCCCCTCCGCCTACCCGGAGGTCCACCACCTCACCTCCGGGCTGCGCAAGGCCGCGGCGAAGGTCGGCGACGCGCAGGGCATGGCGCTCTGGGCGGGCCAGGGCCACCGGATGGCGCGCGAGCTGCCGGCCGGCGAGCTGGTTGGCGTCCTCGCCGCCGAACTCGACGGGGCCAAGGCGTCGTTGACCCCGGGGAAGGCGTCATGACGGCCCCCGTCTTCCTCACCGAGACCGGCGCACTGCGCACCGGTACGGTCACGCTCGACGGTTCCGAGGGGCGCCATGCCGTCTCCGTACGGAGGCTGCGCGTCGGCGAGGAGGTCGTGCTCTCGGACGGCGAAGGCACCGGCGCGTACGGGACCGTCGCGGCGGTCGAGGGCAAGGACCGGCTGGACGTCGCCGTCACCGAACTGCGGACCGAGCCCGAGCCCTCCCCGCGCATCACCGTCGTACAGGCGCTGCCCAAGGGGGACCGGGGGGAGCTGGCCGTCGAGACGATGACCGAGACGGGTGTCGACGCGGTCGTCCCCTGGCAGGCCACGCGCTGCATCACGCAGTGGAAGGGCGAGCGGGGCGCCAAGTCCCTGGCCAAGTGGCGTGCCACGGCCCGGGAGGCGGGCAAGCAGTCCCGCCGACTCCGCTTCCCCGAGGTCACCGGGGTGATGACGCTGAAGCAGGTCGCCGCACTGATCGCGGACGCGGACTTCGCGGCCGTACTGCACGAGGACGGCAGCGAACCGCTGGCCACCGTGCCGCTGCCCGCCGAAGGGTCGATCGTGCTGGTCGTCGGGCCCGAAGGGGGCGTGACCCCGGAGGAGCTGGCGGCGTTCGCGGCGGCCGGTGCCAAGCCCTACCGGCTGGGCAGCAGTGTGCTGCGTACCTCCACGGCCGGAACGGCGGCCACGGCCCTCCTGCTGGGCCGCACCGGCCGCTGGTCCTGACGGACCGGCTCGGCCGGGCGCGCGCGCGTTTCCTGGTACGGGCCGCCGTTCCTGCCTGACAGCGCGGCGGCCTGACGGCGCGGCGGCCTGACAGCGCGGCGGCCTGACGGCGCGGCGGCCTGACGGCGCGGCGCGCGGTGGCGCGGATAGCATGCGTCCGGACGGATCGTCATGATCGTCAGCTCACCGGCGGCGACCGCCGGATTCGAGGAGGCCCGGACCATGGCCGGAGAACCACAGGCCGACTGCCTGTTCTGCAAGATCGTCGCGGGGGACGTGCCGGCCACCATCGTCCACGAGACGGCGACCACCGTCGCCTTCCGGGACATAAACCCGCAGGCCCCGACGCATGTCCTGGTCATCCCCCGGGCGCACTACCCGGACGCCGCCACCCTCGCCGCCGCCGAACCGGCCGTCGCCGCCGACGTGCTGAGCGCGGCGGCCGAGGTCGCCGCTCAGGAGAAGGCCGACAGCACCGGCTACCGGATCGTGTTCAACACCGGTGCCGGCGCCGGGCAGACCGTCTTCCACGCGCACGCCCACGTCCTCGGCGGCCGGGGTCTCAACTGGCCTCCCGGGTAGTCGTCTTGTCGCCGCGAGAACTGGTGGTGCTGGGCACCGCGAGCCAGGTGCCCACCCGTCACCGCAACCACAACGGCTATCTGCTCCGCTGGGACGGCGAGGGCCTCCTCTTCGACCCGGGCGAGGGCACCCAGCGTCAGATGCTGCGTGCCGGGGTCGCCGCGCACGACATCAACCGCCTCTGTGTCACGCACTTCCACGGCGACCACTCGCTCGGGGTGGCCGGCGTGATCCAGCGCATCAACCTGGACCAGGTGCCGCACGAGATCACCGCGCACTATCCGGCGAGCGGACAGCACTTCTTCGACCGGCTGCGCTACGCGACGGCGTACCGCGAGACCGTCGCGCTGACCGAGACGCCGGTGAGCGGCGAGGGCGGTGTCCTCGCCGCCACCCCTGCCTACACCCTGGAGGCGCGGCGGCTCTCCCACCCCGTCGAGTCGTACGGCTACCGCCTCACCGAGCCGGACGGGCGCCGGATGCTGCCCGCACGGCTGGCCGCGCACGGCATCGCGGGGCCCGACGTGGGGCGGCTCCAGCGCGAGGGTGTGCTGAACGGCGTCACCCTGGACGAGGTCAGCGAGGCCCGCCGGGGCCAGCGGTTCGCGTTCGTCATGGACACCCGGCTCTGCGACGGGGTGTACGCGCTGGCCGAGGCGTGCGACATGCTCGTCATCGAGTCGACGTTCCTCGACGAGGACGAGCGGCTGGCGACCGACCACGGTCATCTCACCGCCGGGCAGGCGGCCCGGGTGGCGCGGGAGGCGGGCGTACGGCAGCTGGTGCTGACCCACTTCTCGCAGCGGTACGGCGACCCGGACGCCTTCGCGCGGCAGGCTCGCGCGGCGGGCTTCGAGGGCGAACTGACGGTCGCCGCCGATCTCGTACGAGTGCCTCTGCCCAAGCGCTCCGGCTGAGAACCCCTGGCCCCGAGGCTGACGGGGCCGGGCGCCGTGCGCGGGCACGCGGCCCCCACGCGTCGCATCAGGCACACTGGCCGCATCCGCACGCGACCGGGGAGCCCGCCGTGATCACACCCAACGGAGACCCGCTGGACCACACCGCCCATGTCGATCCGCTCGGCGCGCTGCGCGCCCCGGACGGGCCGGAGTGCGATGTCTACCTCACGGGCACGGTCTTCCTGGACATCGTCTTCACCGGCCTGGCCGGCGCACCCGTGCGCGGTACGGAGTCCTGGGCCGGGGGGATGGGATCGAGCCCCGGCGGGATCGCCAACATGGCCACCGCGCTGGCCCGCCTCGGACTGCGTACCTGCCTCTCCGCGGCCTTCGGCGACGACCACTACGGCGAATACTGCTGGGACGCGCTGCAGCAGGGCGAGTCCGTGGACCTCTCCCGCTCCCGTACGGTCCCCGGCTGGCACTCGCCCGTCACCGTCTCGATGGCGTACGAGGGAGAGCGGACGATGGTCTCGCACGGCCACGAGGCCCCGCCGCCCGAAGGGGCGCTCCCCGACTGCCCGCCCGGCTCGCGCGCCGCCGTCGCCGCCCTCACCCCCGGCCGCCGTGAGGAGTGGATCGCCCACAGCGCGCGCGCCGGGGCGAAGATCTTCGCGGATGTCGGCTGGGACGAGACCGGCCGCTGGGATCTGGCGGGCCTGGCCGATCTGGAGTACTGCGAGGCGTTCCTGCCCAACGCCGAGGAGGCCATGCGCTACACCCGTACCGACTGCCCCCGGGCCGCCGCGAGGAAGCTCGCCGAGCGGGTGCCGGTCGCGGTCGTCACGCTGGGCGCGGAAGGCGCGTACGCCGTGGACGGTGCCACGGGCGAGACCGCCGAGGTCCCGGCCATCGCGGTGGAGACGCTGGATCCGACGGGCGCGGGCGATGTCTTCGTCGCCGGATTCGTCACCGGCACGCTCGCCGGCTGGCCGCTCGCGGACCGGCTGGCCTTCGCCGGGCTGACCGCCGCGCTGTCCGTCCAGGAATTCGGCGGCTCGCTCTCGGCACCCGGCTGGTCCGAGGTCGCGGCCTGGTGGGAATCCGTCCAGGACTGCCCCGACCAGGACCCGGCGGAGCTGCGGCGCTACGCCTTCATGACGGACCTGCTGCCCGCGCCGATCCGGCCGTGGCCGCTGCGCAGGGCCGTCCCCACCATCGGATTCCGGCGCGCGGGCTGACCGGGCGACAGGGTCGGCCGCGTGCACCGGTAGGTGTCGACCGGTGCAAACGGTCCACTGAGCCGAACGGAAAAGCTCTAGGGGCTTGTCTGTGCGGAGTCGTAGGCTGGTACCCCAGTGGTTGTCGAGCAGCGAGAACCCTGCAACGGGAGGTATGTGCAGGCCACAGCGCCGGCCCATGACTCAGACACCTACAGCCCAGACTCCCGCGGCGGGACGCGCTCCCGCACCGGACCAGGCTCGCGCCCACTTCACCGTCCCGGCCAAGCACCCCATGGTGACGGTCCTGGGCTCCGGGGATTCCCTGCTGCGTGTGATCGAGAACGCCTTCCCCGCCGCGGACATCCATGTCCGGGGCAACGAGATCAGTGCGACCGGCAGCGCGGCGGATGTCGCTCTGGTGCAGCGCCTGTTCGACGAAATGATGCTGGTGCTCCGCACCGGTCAGCCGATGACGGAGGACGCAGTGGAACGTTCGATCGCCATGCTCAGGGCAAGCGAAACCGGCGGCGCGGACGGTCCCGAGACGCCCGCCGAGGTACTCACCCAGAACATCCTGTCCAGCCGGGGCCGCACGATCCGCCCCAAGACCCTCAACCAGAAGCGCTACGTCGACGCGATCGACAAGCACACGATCGTCTTCGGGATCGGCCCCGCCGGCACCGGCAAGACCTATCTCGCCATGGCCAAGGCGGTCCAGGCCCTGCAGTCCAAGCAGGTCAACCGGATCATCCTGACCCGGCCCGCCGTCGAAGCGGGCGAGCGGCTCGGCTTCCTGCCCGGCACGCTCTACGAGAAGATCGACCCGTATCTGCGCCCGCTCTACGACGCGCTGCACGACATGCTCGACCCCGACTCGATCCCCCGGCTGATGGCCGCGGGCACGATCGAGGTGGCGCCCCTGGCGTACATGCGCGGCCGGACGCTGAACGACGCGTTCATCATCCTCGACGAGGCGCAGAACACCAGCCCCGAGCAGATGAAGATGTTCCTGACGAGGCTCGGCTTCGAATCGAAGATCGTCATCACGGGGGATATCACCCAGGTCGACCTCCCGGGCGGCACGAAGAGCGGTCTGCGCCAGGTCCAGGACATCCTGGAAGGCGTCGATGACGTGCACTTCTCCCGGCTCACCTCCCAGGATGTCGTACGGCACAAGCTCGTCGGCCGTATCGTCGACGCGTACGAGCAGTACGAGCAGGACGACAGCCGCAAGGACAACCGAAGCGGCCACAACGGGAAGTAGAGCAAGAGCGCACCATGTCGATCGACGTCAACAACGAGTCAGGCATCCAGGTCGACGAGCAGGCGGTTCTCGACGTCGCCCGCTACGCGCTGGCCAGGATGCGTATCCACCCGCTCTCCGAGCTCTCGGTGATCGTCGTGGACGAGGCCGCCATGGAGCAGCTGCACATCCAGTGGATGGACCTGCCGGGGCCGACGGATGTCATGTCCTTCCCGATGGACGAGCTGCGTCCGCCGGCGAAGGACACCGAGGAGCCCCCGCAGGGGCTCCTCGGTGACATCGTCCTCTGCCCGGAGGTCGCGAAGCGGCAGGGCGACGAAGCGCCGACGCGGCACACCATGGACGAGGAGCTGCAACTCCTCACCGTCCACGGTGTGCTGCATCTGCTCGGGTACGACCACGAGGTCCCGGACGAGAAGGCCGAGATGTTCGGCCTCCAGGCCGCGATCGTGGACGGCTGGCGGGCCGAGCGGGGTCTGACGGGTCCGTCACCGGCGCCGACGGTCTCGTGACCGCGCAGCTGATCGTCGGCGCCGTCGCCCTGGTCGTCATCGCCTGGCTGGCGGCGTCGGCCGAGGCCGGCCTCGCCCGCGTCTCCACCTTCCGTGCGGCCGAGGCCCTGCGGTCGGGGCGACGGGGCGCGGCCAAGCTCGCCCAGGTCGCCTCCGACCCGACGCGCTATCTCAATGTGGCCCTGCTGGTCCGGGTCGCCTGCGAGATGGCCGCCGGGGTCCTCGTCACGTACGTCTGTCTGAAGGACTTCGACGAGACCTGGGAGGCGCTGCTCGTCGCGATCGGCGTCATGGTCCTCGTCTCCTATGTCGCGGTGGGGGTCTCGCCGCGCACGATCGGCCGCCAGCACCCGCTGAACACGGCGACGGCCTCGGCGTACGTCCTGCTGCCGCTCGCCAGGATCATGGGCCCGATCCCGCAGCTGCTGATCCTGCTGGGCAACGCGTTCACCCCCGGCAAGGGTTTCCGGCAGGGGCCGTTCGCCAGTGAGGCCGAACTGCGGGCGATGGTCGATCTCGCCGAGCAGGAGTCCCTCATCGAGGACGACGAGCGGCGGATGGTGCACTCCATCTTCGAGCTGGGCGACACGCTCGTGCGGGAAGTCATGGTCCCGCGCACGGATCTCGTCTCCATCGAGCGCTACAAGACGATCCGCCAGGCACTGACCCTGGCCCTGCGCTCCGGTTTCTCCCGGATGCCGGTCACCGGTGAGAACGAGGACGACATCGTCGGCATCGTCTACCTGAAGGACCTGGTCAGGAAGACCCATATCAACCGGGAGTCCGAGGCGGACCTGGTCTCCACGGCGATGCGTCCGGCCGCCTTCGTGCCGGACACCAAGAACGCCGGGGATCTGCTGCGCGAGATGCAGCAGGACCGCAGCCATGTCGCGGTCGTCATCGACGAGTACGGCGGCACGGCGGGCATCGTCACGATCGAGGACATCCTGGAGGAGATCGTCGGCGAGATCACCGACGAGTACGACCGTGAGCTGCCGCCGGTCGAGAAGGTCGGTGAGGGTTCCTACCGGGTGACGGCCCGGCTGGACATCGGCGACCTCGGGGAGCTGTTCGGGCTCGACGAGTACGACGACGAGGACGTGGAGACGGTCGGCGGGCTGCTGGCCAAGGCCCTGGGCCGGGTCCCGATCGCCGGGGCGAGCGCCAGCGTCGAGCTGCCGGACGGCCGAGTCCTGCGGCTGACGGCCGAGTCCCCGGCGGGCCGCCGCAACAAGATCGTCACGGTGCTGGCCGAACCGGTACGGGAGGACGAGCGGGCCTCATGACCCCGGGCCTCATGTCCCTGAGTCTCGTGACCCAGGTCGCATGACCTCGCCCCTCATGACCTCGCCCCTCGTGACCCGGCCCCATGACCTCGCCTCTCATGACCCCGCAGGGAGATCGCATGACCCCGCAGGACGTCAGGACGCACTGCCTCGGGCTGAACGACACGTCCGAGGACGCGCCCTTTCCCCGGAATCCCGGACTCACGGTCTTCAAGGTCGCCGGGAAGATCTTCGCGTTCTGCTTCCTGGACGAGCCGCCCCTGGAGATCGCCCTCAAGTGCGATCCCGAGGAGGCCGTCCGGCTGCGGGAGGCGTATCCGGCGATCGTCCCCGGCCGGCACCTCAACAAGCGCCACTGGAACACCGTGACGGTCGGCGAGCTGCCCGCCCGCATGGTGCGGGAGCTGATCGAGGACTCGTACGACCTGGTGGTGGCCGGTCTGCCGAAGGCGGAGCGGCTCCGGCTCGACCGGGCCTGAGGTACTCCGGGCGGGTCGGCGGACACCTGTACGCTCTTCGGAGCGGCGGGTGTCCCTGCCCCCCCGCTTCCCCCGCCTCCCCACAGCGAGTAGCGAGCAGCTCACCATGACCACAGCCGGCATACCCACTCCCGTCGTTCCGAAGACCACCAGAACCACCAAGGCCACGTGGGTGTACGCGACGGCCGGGGCGCTCGTGGGGGGCATCCTTCTCGGCATCCTCGACAACCTCGCCCAGGGCTGGCTCCCCGGCGCCTGGAACCAGATACCCAACTCCGGCGCCGTCTGGTCGGCCGTCGCGTTCGTGACCGGCGCCCTGCTGGCCCGCAGGGCGTCGCCGGCTGTGGTCGCTCTCGCCGGCCTGCTCGTCGAGAGCGGCCTGGTCATCGGCTACTACGGCTACGCGGAGTTCGGCCGTGACGGCATGGGCTCCTTCTTCTACCCGACCGTCTGGCTGTTCTTCGGCTTCGTCGCCGGACCGCTGTTCGCGATCGCCGCCACCTGGTGGCGCCGTGGGCAGGACGTGCGTCACCGCGTCGCCGGACCGGCCGTGCTCGCGGGTGTCTTCGGCGGGGAAGGCATCCACTACGCCTGGACCCTGCACTACGCGCCCCAGGCCTGGGGCTGCTTCGTGATCGCCGTGCTCGCGGCGCTCCTGCCGGGCCGCACCCTCAAGGAGCGGGGGCAGACCCTGCTGGCCGCGATACCCCTCTCCCTGCTCGCCTATGTCCTTGTGTACGTCCTCGTGCTGAACCACGTCAGCGCGTAACCCTATGCTCGGCGCATGACACAGAGCACGGAGTCCGGCGCCGGCCTCGATCCCGAGGACCGCAAGATCATCACCCTGGCGCGCAGCGCCCGCGCCCGCAACGGGGTGCCCGAGGGTGCGGCCGTACGGGACGAGACCGGGCGTACCTACGTCGCCGGCACCGTGGATCTGGACTCCCTCAAGCTCAGCGCGCTGCGCACCGCGGTCGCGATGGCGGTGGCCAGCGGCGCCACCTCGCTGGAGGCGGCGGCCGTCGTCACCGGCGCGGACACGGCCACCGACGAGGACCGCGCGGCCGTGCGCGATCTCGGCGGCCCCGGAACCCCGGTCCTGGTGGCGGGCCCGGACGGCGCGCTCCGGGCGACCGTCACGGCCGGTTGACGGCGGTCGCGCCGGGGATCTGGTCGGCGACAGGTAAACGATCGGGGAGAATGGGCGCCATGAGCGCTCGTACCTCCTCTCCCGAGACAGCCGAAGCCCCCCACCGGGCCGGCTTCGCCTGCTTCGTCGGCCGCCCCAACGCGGGCAAGTCCACCCTCACGAACGCTCTGGTCGGTCAGAAGGTGGCCATCACCTCGAACCGGCCGCAGACCACGCGTCACACCGTCCGTGGCATCGTGCACCGCCCCGAGGCGCAGCTGATCCTGGTCGACACCCCCGGCCTGCACAAGCCGCGCACGCTGCTCGGTGAGCGCCTCAACGACGTCGTGCGGACGACCTGGGCCGAGGTCGACGTCATCGGCTTCTGCCTGCCCGCCGACCAGAAGCTCGGCCCCGGCGACCGCTTCATCGCCAAGGAACTGGCCGGCATCAGGAAGACGCCGAAGGTCGCGGTCGTCACCAAGACCGACCTCGTCGACCCCAAGACGCTCGCCGAACAGCTCATCGCGATCGACCAGCTCAGCAAGGAACTCGGCTTCGAGTGGGCGGAGATCGTGCCGGTCTCGGCGGTCGGCGACCAGCAGGTCGGACTGCTGGCGGACCTGCTGGTCCCGCTGCTCCCCGAGAGCCCCCCGCTCTACCCGGAGGGCGACCTCACCGACGAGCCCGAGCAGGTCATGGTGGCCGAGCTGATCCGTGAGGCCGCGCTGGAAGGCGTACGGGACGAGCTGCCGCACTCGATCGCGGTGGTCGTCGAGGAGATGCTGCCGCGCGAGGACCGCCCGGCCGACAAGCCGCTGCTCGACATCCACGCCAACGTGTACATCGAGCGGCCCAGCCAGAAGGGCATCATCATCGGCCCCAAGGGCAAGCGGCTCAAGGAGGTCGGGACGAAGTCCCGCAAGCACATCGAGGCGCTCCTCGGCACGCCGGTCTTCCTCGACCTCCACGTCAAGGTCGCCAAGGACTGGCAGCGCGACCCGAAGCAGCTGCGCAAGCTCGGCTTCTGAGCGGACGGTCCTTCCCACAGCCGTCAGGCTCCCTCCCTCAGAACGCGCGCGACCAGCGCCCGCTGTGCCTCGGAGAGCGCCGGGTCGGCGCAGTGGACGGTGTGGCCGTCGACCGTGATCTCGTAGCTGAAGCCGTCCGGCACGGTGCGCTGTGCCGGTCCGCGGCCGTCACTGACCGCCTGTTCCGCGAGGGTCCGCCACGTCTCGGCTTCACCGGCGTCGGGCAGGGCCGAGGTGTCCACCTCGGCCCTGCGCTCGATGCCCGCGAAGCCGCCCGTGCGCCGCACTTGGATACGCATGGTCCTTTTCTAGTACGGGACGGGCGCCCGCGGAAGCCGCCGCCCGCCGTGCCGCCCGTGCCGCCCGTGCCGCCCGTGCCGCACCTCGTGCCGCACACCGCCGCGCCGCATCCCGTGCCGCACCGCGCCGTGCCTCACGCCGTCGGGACCCCGACCTGGGACCACGCCTTGACCACGGCCTCGTGCTCCGGGCCGTCGCCGAAACGGGACTGCGCGGCGGCGACGGTCAGTCGCGCGAAGTCCGCGAAGCTCGCGTCGGCCGCCAGCCCCCCGCCGGTCAGTACGTCGAACCAGATCTGCCCCGCCCGCTCCCACGCCTTCCCGCCGAGCCGGTCGGCCAGCAGGTAGAACGCGTGGTTGGGGATGCCGGAGTTGATGTGGACGCCACCGTTGTCGCGGCCCGTACGGACGAAGTCGTCCATCGAGCCCGGCTGCGGGTCTTTGCCGAGGACATCGTCGTCGTACGCCGTGCCCGGCGCCTTCATCGAGCGCAGCGCGACGCCGGAGACGCGCGGGGCGAGCAGACCCGCGCCGATCAGCCAGTCGGCCTGGTCGGCGGTCTGGTCCAGGGTGAACTGCTTGACCAGCGAGCCGAAGACGTCCGAGACCGACTCGTTCAGCGCGCCCGGCTGGCCGAAGTAGCTGAGGTTGGCCGTGTACTGGGTGAGGCCGTGGGTCAGCTCGTGGCCGATCACGTCGACGGGGAGCGTGAAGTCGAGGAAGATCTCCCCGTCGCCGTCCCCGAAGACCATCTGCTCGCCGTCCCAGAAGGCGTTCGCGTAATCCCTGTCGTAGTGGACGCTGGCGACCAGCGGCAGCCCGGCGCCATCCAGCGAGTCCCTGCCGTAGGCGGTCAGCAGCAGTTCGAAGGTGGCGCCGAGCCCGCCGTACGCGCGGTTGACGGTGGCGTCCGCGCCGGGCTCGTCGCCCTCGCCGCGGACCTTCGCGCCCGGCAGCCGGGTGCGGTGGGCGCAGTCGTGGATGGTGCGCCGGGGCTTCGCGGGCGGCTCGTCGTCCGGCGTGTCGCCGGCCGCGGCGCTCGCCGTACGAGGTACGCCGACCCGGGCGAACTGGCGGCGGGTGCGCCGCGCGGCGTCCGCCTCCAGGGTGCGCCGGGCGGGCCCGGAGAGCGTGGCGTCCTCCGCCTGCGCGAGCTTGTCGAGGAGGTGGGGCGGGACGATGGTGCAGAAGACGGGAGAGATGTCGTTCATGCGGGAAATGTGACAGCTGGTGAGCGTAATGTCACTAGCTGCGATCAAGGTTGACGAAATCGGGTGATTCGTCGCCGTTCTCCTCCGTCCAGCCGATCCCGCATGCTGATACGGACCCGCGAGGACGGGACGGCTCCGTTACGCTTTCTCCATCATGTGTTTCAGGCCGCTTCTTCTTAGCTGCCGCGGCGAGGGCCTGTAGTCGTAGGCCGACCCCCTCCCCGCGGAGTCCGGCGCTGTGGTGATCGCGCCCCGTCGGCCGTCCCAGCGGACATACGAGGAGCCCTGACCCATGTCTGATTCTTCCGTCGGTCGCCCCACGCCCATCACCAACGCGACCCACACCCAGCGGCCGTCCCGGATGCCGATCCACAAGTACGGCCGGTACGAGGCCGTGGACATTCCGGACCGCAGCTGGCCCGACAACCGGGTCACGACCGCCCCCCGCTGGCTCTCCACGGATCTGCGCGACGGCAACCAGGCGCTGATCGACCCGATGTCGCCGGCCCGTAAGCGCGAGATGTTCGACCTGCTGGTCCGCCTGGGATACAAGGAGATCGAGGTCGGTTTCCCGTCCTCCGGCGAGACGGACTTCGCGTTCGTCCGGTCGATCATCGAAGAGGGAGCGATCCCCGAGGACGTGACGATCTCCGTCCTGACGCAGGCGCGCGAGGAACTGATCGAGCGCACCGTCGAGTCGCTGCGCGGCGCCCACCGTGCGACCGTCCACCTGTACAACGCCACGGCCCCCACCTTCCGCCGGGTCGTCTTCCGCGGCTCGAAGGAGCAGGTCAAGCAGATCGCCGTGGACGGTACCCGGCTGGTGATGGAGTACGCGGAGAAGATCCTGGGCCCCGAGACCACCTTCGGCTACCAGTACAGCCCGGAGATCTTCACCGACACCGAGCTGGACTTCGCCCTGGAGGTCTGCGAGGCGGTCATGGACGTCTGGGGGCCCGAGGAGGGCCGCGAGATCATCCTCAACCTGCCCGCCACGGTGGAGCGGTCGACGCCGTCCACGCACGCGGACCGCTTCGAGTGGATGTCGCGGAATCTGTCCCGCCGCGAGCACGTCTGCCTGTCCGTCCACCCGCACAACGACCGGGGCACCGCCGTCGCCGCCGCGGAGCTGGCACTCATGGCCGGCGCCGACCGCATCGAGGGCTGCCTGTTCGGCCAGGGCGAGCGCACCGGCAACGTCGACCTGGTGACGCTGGGCATGAACCTGTTCTCGCAGGGCATCGACCCGCAGATCGACTTCTCGCGCATCGACGAGATCCGCCGTACGAGCGAGTACTGCAACCAGATGGAGGTCCACCCGCGCCACCCGTACGCGGGCGACCTGGTCTACACCTCCTTCTCCGGCTCCCACCAGGACGCCATCAAGAAGGGCTTCGACGCGCGGGAGGCCGACGCCGCCGCCCTGGGCAGGACGGTCGACGAGATCGAGTGGGCCGTGCCCTACCTGCCGATCGACCCCAAGGACGTGGGCCGCTCCTACGAGGCCGTCATCAGGGTCAACTCGCAGTCCGGCAAGGGCGGTGTCGCGTACGTCCTGAAGAACGACCACAAGCTGGACCTGCCGCGCCGGATGCAGATCGAGTTCTCCCGGATCATCCAGGCCAAGACGGACGCCGAGGGCGGCGAGGTCACGCCCGGCCAGATCTGGTCGGTCTTCCAGGACGAGTACCTGCCCAACCCGGAGAACGCCTGGGGCCGCGTCCAGCTGCGCTCCGGCCAGACCACGACCGACACGGACGGCCGGGACACGCTGACCGTCCAGGCCGTCGTGGACGGTGCGGAGACGGTCCTGACCGGCACCGGAAACGGCCCGATCTCGGCCTTCTTCGAGGCCCTGGCCACGGTCGGAGTGGACGCCCGGCTGCTGGACTACCAGGAGCACACCATGAGCGAAGGCGCGAGTGCGCAGGCCGCTTCGTACATCGAATGCGCGATCGACGAGAAGGTGCTGTGGGGCATCGGGATCGACGCCAACACCACGCGGGCGTCGCTGAAGGCGGTCATCTCCGCGGTGAACCGCGCGACCCGCTGAGCCGCGTTCTCACGGACCGGCGCGACGCGCTGACCTGAGCTTTCACCGACCCCGTCCACCGGCCCGCGGTGGGCGGGGTTCGGCCATGTCGTGGCGATCTCACGCCGAGGTACTGACGCCACCTCGTAGATGTGGCTAACATCACGTCAACGCGGCAATGTTGCCGGAGCGTTACGGAGGTGCGCGCGTGCTGCCAGTGTCAGGATCAAGCGGCCGAAAACTGCGCATCTGCGGCATGCGTACGTCGTGGAACACCGTCGGTGACGGGGAGTTCTTCTGCTCCGACTGCGGTGGCGACCGGAACTACCGCCGCCGGACCGGCCGTCGCCGCTTCACCGTGCTCGGCATTCCGCTGCTGGCACGCGGCCGCACCGGCCCCGTCATCGAATGCGCCGCCTGCCACACCCACTTCGGCACGGACGCGCTCGATCACCCGACCACCATCCGCTTCTCCACCATGCTGCGTGACGCCGTCCACACGGTCACGCTCGCCGTCCTCGCGGCCGGCGGCATCGCGTCCCGTACGGCCGTGGAGACGGCGGTCCTCACCGTCCGCGCGGCCGGCTTCGAGGACTGCACCGAGGAGCGGCTGACGAATCTGGTGGACGGGCTCGCGGCGGACACCGGCCGGTGTCTCGCCGATTCGGGCCCGTGCGACGCCGCGCTCGCCATCGAACTGCACGAGTCGCTGGAGCCGCTGGCCCCGCACCTGGCCCCGGCCGGCCGGGAGTCGCTCCTCCTCCAGGGCGCCAGGATCGCCCTGGCCGACGGGCCGTACAGCCCGGCCGAGCGGGAGGTCCTCAGCACGGTGGGCGGCGCGCTCCACCTGTGCGCCGACGACACGGCGAGACTCCTGCTGGCCGCCTCCGGCACGCCGTCCTGAGGGCGCTCAAGGGCACGCCGTCCTGAACGCGCCGTCCTGCGGGCGCGCACCGGGCGGGGCGCCACCGCGCGAAAGGCCCCGGCGCGGATGCGGGAGAATGGGGGCATGAGTCTTTTCCGGGACGACGGCGTGGTGCTGCGCACCCAGAAGCTCGGTGAGGCCGACCGCATCATCACGCTCCTGACCCGCGGCCACGGCCGCGTCCGCGCCGTCGCCCGGGGAGTCCGGCGGACGAAGTCCAAGTTCGGGGCGCGGCTGGAGCCGTTCTCCCATGTCGACGTCCAGTTCTTCGCGCGCGGCGGTGAACTCGTCGGCCGGGGGCTGCCGCTCTGCACCCAGAGCGAGACCATCGCTCCGTACGGTGGCGGGATCGTCACTGACTACGCCCGCTACACCGCGGGGACCGCCATGCTGGAGACCGCCGAGCGCTTCACCGACCATGAGGGCGAGCCGGCGGTCCAGCAGTACCTGCTCCTCGTCGGCGGGCTGCGCACCCTCGCCCGTGGCGAGCACGCCCCCCATCTGATCCTGGACGCCTTTCTGCTGCGCTCCCTCGCCGTCAACGGCTACGCGCCGAGCTTCGACGACTGCGCGAAATGCGGACTTCACGGCCCCAACCGCTTCTTTTCGGTCGCATCGGGCGGAGTCGTATGCGGCGACTGCCGGGTGCCCGGCAGCGTCGTACCCTCTGCGGAGGCCGTCGGACTGCTCAGCGCGCTGCTGACCGGTGACTGGGGGACGGCCGACGCGTGCGAGGCGCGGCATGTCCGGGAGGGCAGCGGACTGGTGTCCGCCTATCTGCACTGGCATCTGGAGCGCGGCCTGCGCTCGCTCAGATACGTAGAGAAGAACTAGGAGACGAGAGCGCATGGCACGACGCGGACTTCTGGGACGTTCCCACCGCGAGTACAAGACGCCCGAGCCGCATCCCTCCGGTGCGGTCCCGCCGAAGATCCCCGCCGAGCTGGTGCCGAAGCATGTGGCATGCGTCATGGACGGGAACGGCCGCTGGGCCAAGGAGCGCGGGCTGCCGCGCACCGAGGGCCACAAGGTGGGCGAGGGCGTCGTCCTCGACGTACTCAAGGGCTGTCTGGAGATGGGCGTCAAGAACCTCTCCCTGTATGCCTTCTCCACCGAGAACTGGAAGCGCACGCCCGACGAGGTGCGCTTCCTGATGAACTTCAACCGCGATGTCATCCGGCGCCGCCGCGACGAGATGAACGAGCTGGGCATCCGGATCCGCTGGGTCGGCCGGATGCCGAAGATGTGGAAGTCGGTCGTCCAGGAGCTCCAGGTCGCGCAGGAGCAGACCAAGGACAACGACGCCATGACGCTCTACTTCTGCGTCAACTACGGCGGCCGTGCGGAGATCGCGGACGCGGCGCAGGCCCTGGCGGCCGATGTGGCGTCCGGCAAGCTCGACCCGTCGAAGGTCAACGAGAAGACCTTCGCCAAGTACCTGTACTACCCGGACATGCCGGACGTGGACCTCTTCCTGCGCCCCAGTGGGGAGCAGCGCACGTCCAACTACCTGATCTGGCAGTCCAGTTACGCGGAGATGGTCTTCCAGGACGTGCTGTGGCCGGACTTCGACCGCCGCGACCTGTGGCGGGCCTGCCTGGAGTACGCGTCCCGGGACCGGCGCTTCGGCGGGGCGCTGCCCAACCTGGCGACCGACGAGGACGAGGACGAGAACGCGTACGGGGAACAGCGGGGCTGACGTACGGACCGGCACGCACCGGCGGGCGGTGGGTTCTCACCCACCGCCCGCCGACTGCCTGACGGGGCAAAGCCTGCCGGGAGAGGCGCTAGTTCTTGGCCGCCGAGCACTCCGCGCAGGTGCCGAAGATCTCGACCGTGTGCGCCACGCTCACAAAGCCGTGCTGCGCCGCGACCGTCTCCGCCCACTGTTCCACCGCGGGCCCCTCGACCTCGACGGCGCACCCGCAGACCCGGCACACCAGATGGTGGTGGTGGTCGCCGGACGAGCAGCGCCGGTAGACCGACTCGCCGTCGTTGGTCCGCAGGACATCGACCTCGCCCGCGTCGGCGAGGGACTGGAGTGTGCGGTAGACGGTCGTCAGCCCGACCGAGTCACCGCGGTGTTTGAGCATGTCGTGGAGTTCCTGTGCGCTGCGGAACTCTTCCACCTCGTCCAACGCCGCCGCCACGGCGGCACGCTGGCGGGTGGATCGGCCGCGCACGGGGGCCGTACTCGATCCACCGCTGGGCGCAGTCGTCACAGCTGCCTCCTTGCCTCTGCCCGTATCCGCCGGGCGTTGCCCGCTTCCGTGGCGTCATTCTGCCAGCTCGCGGTCACACCGTGATGTCGTCGGCGGGACGCCGCGTGGCGGGTACGTCCGGGGTCAGCCCTGCGCTCCCGCCCCCGACTCCCGTTTCCTCCGCGCTTCTTGCCGCGCGGGCCCGCCGTCGTGCCAGTGGAGTGGCGAGGGCGGTCAGGGCCACGAAGACGGCGATGGCGATCAGGACGATCGTCGCGCCGGGCGGTACGTCCTGGTAATAGGAGGTGACGGTGCCGGCCAGTGTCACAGCCGTGCCGATCACGACGGCCAGGACGAAGGTGACGGCGAAGGACCGGGTGATCTGCTGGGCCGCCGCGACCGGAACCACCATCAGCGCGCTGACGAGCAGCAGCCCGACGACCCGCATGGCGACGGAGACCGTGACGGCGGCCGTGACGGCGATCAGCAGGTTGAGGGCCCGGACCGGCAGCCCGGTGACCCGGGCGAACTCCTCGTCCTGACTGACCGCGAAGAGCTGGCGCCGCAGCCCCACGGTGACCAGCACCACAAAACCGGCGAGCACCGAGATCGCTGTCACGTCCTGCGGTGAGACCGTCGACAAGGAGCCGAAGAGGTACGAACTGAGGACGCCGGGGGAGCCGTTCGGCGAGAGGCTGACCAGCATGACGCCGCCCGCCATCCCGCCGTAGAACAGCATGGCCAGCGCGATGTCCCCGCGCGTGCGCCCGTACGCCCTGACCAGCTCCATCGTGACGGCGCCGACGACCGAGACCAGCGTCGCCATCCACACCGGGCTGGTGGAGAGCAGAAAGCCCAGGCCGACGCCGGTCATCGCGACATGGCCGATGCCGTCGCCCATCAGCGCCTGGCGGCGCTGGACGAGATAGATACCGATGGCGGGCGCGGTGATGCCGACCAGTACGGCGGCGAGCAACGCCCGCTGCATGAGGGCGGTCTGGAGGATTTCCATGGTCAGGTCAGCAGTCCTGTACGGAGCGGCTCGCCGGCCGCGTGGGGGTGGCAGCCCGGCTGGGTCGCGGGCTCGGGGTCGTGGCCGGCCGCGGCGGCCCCCGGCGGCGGTCCGTCGTGCGCCACCAGGCCGTCGCGCAGGACCACCGCGCGGTCGATCAGCGGTTCCAGCGGGCCCAGCTCATGCAGGACGAGCAGCACGGTCGTGCCGGCGGCGACCTGTTCGCGCAGGGTCGTGGCGAGGACGGCCTGGCTGGCCAGGTCGACGCC
The DNA here is from genome assembly GCF_044454085.1 of Streptomyces sp. NPDC051569. NCBI lineage: Bacteria > Bacillati > Actinomycetota > Actinomycetes > Kitasatosporales > Streptomycetaceae > Streptomyces > Streptomyces sp. NPDC051569. Next base: position 117,862 of record NZ_JBITDJ010000011.1, on the reverse strand, counting down.
CGCCATCGGCTCGTCCATGATCAGCAGCTCGGGGGCGGCGGCGAGCGCCCTGGCGATCAGCACACGCTGGTGCTGGCCGCCGGAGAGCGCGCTCACGGAGTCCTTGGCCCGGTCGGCGAGCCCGACCAGTTCGAGGGCCCGCTGGACGGCGGCCCGGTCGGCCTTGGTCGGCCGGCCCAGCTTCGTACGGGAGAGCCGGCCGGAGGAGACGATCTCGCGGACGGTCGCGGGCACGCCGCTCGCCGCCGTGGTGCGCTGGGGTACGTAACCGACGCGCGCCCAGTCGCGGAAGTGCCGCAGCGGGGTCGAGAAGAGCGATATCTCACCACCGGTCAGGGGTACCTGGCCGATCACCGACCGGACGGCGGTGGACTTGCCGGAGCCGTTGGCGCCCAGCAGGGCGACCACCTCACCCCGGTGCACGGTCAGGTCGATGCCGCGCAGCACGGGGCGCGAGCCGAGCGTGGCCGTGGCCCCACGGACGGTGATGACCGGCGCGGCGCCGTCATCCGGTCCGGTCCTGGCTGTCCGTGCCGCTCGCGCGGTCTGTCCGCTCTCCACAGTCGCCATGGGGGGCGCCTCCGATGCTGCTCTCAGCTGGTTCACTTCAGGTGGCGCATGGCTCACTTCGCGCCGAGCGCTTTCCGGAGCGCGGCGAGGTTGGACTCCATGACCTCGATGTAGTCAGCGCCCTTGGACTTGTCCGTGATTCCCTCCAGCGGGTCCAGGACGTCGGTCTTCAGTCCGGAGTCCCCGGCGAGGGTCTTGGCGGTCTTGTCGCTGGCGAGCGTTTCGAAGAATACGGTGCTGACCTTGTCCTTCCGCGCGATGGCCTCCAGGGCCTTGACCCGCGCGGGGCTCGGCTCGGCCTCCGGGTCGATGCCGGAGATGGCCTCCTGCTCCAGGCCGTACCGCTCGGCGAGGTAGCCGAAGGCCGCGTGCGTGGTGATGAAGGTCTTCGTCGTGGTCCTGGCGAGACCTTGCTTGAACGCGGTGTCGAGGCCGCCGAGCTTCTTGACCAGGGTCGCGGTGTTCGTCCGGTACGCGGCGGCGTGGTCCGGGTCGGCCTTCTCCAGGGAGGCGCCGACGCCCTTCGCGACCTCCGCGTACTTCACCGGGTCCAGCCAGATGTGCGGGTCCCCGCCGGCCTGGGAAGATTCTTCCTCCCCGCCGTGTTCCCCTGCTGCGTGGTCGTGACCGACCTCGGTGCCGTGCTTCTCCAGCGTGGTGAGGGTCGCGGCGTCGACGACGTGCTTGACGCCGGACTGGGAGATCGCCTCGTCGACGGCGGGCTGGATCCCCTTGAGGTACAGGACGACGTCCGCCTCACCGAGCCGGGCGGCCTGCCGGGGCGTGAGTTCCAGGTCGTGCGGTTCGACGCCGGGCTTGGTCAGGGTGGTGACGGAGACCAGGTCGCCGCCGATCTGCTGGGCCAGGAACTGCATCGGGTAGAACGACGCGGTCACCGCCAGCTTGCCTCCGCTCCTGCTCCCGGCGGCGTCCGGGGAGGAGCAGGCGGACAGGGCGACCAGGCCGAGCGTGACCGCTCCGGCGAGGGCCGTGGTGGGTATGAGGCGTCGTACGTTCATGACAGTCATTTTCAACAAAAGTGGAAACGATTGTCAACAAGGGGTTTCGAGGTCTCGAACCCCGAACCGATTTGATCGAAGGGGTGCGCCCGCCGCTAACCTGAAGCATTCGCCGTTCGTCGTCGTAATGAAGAGAGCACCGTGGCCGCCGACAAGATCGACAGCATCGTCAACCTGAGCAAGCGCCGTGGCTTCGTCTACCCGTCCAGTGAGATCTACGGTGGTCAGCGAGCCGCCTGGGACTACGGGCCGCTCGGAGTCGAGCTGAAGGAGAACCTCAAGCGTCAGTGGTGGCGCTACATGGTCACCTCGCGCGAGGACGTTGTCGGTCTCGACTCGTCGGTGATCCTGGCCACGGAGGTCTGGGAGGCGTCCGGCCACGTCGCGACCTTCACCGACCCGCTGACCGAGTGCACGTCCTGCCACAAGCGGTTCCGCGCGGACCACCTTGAGGAGGCGTACGAGGCGAAGCACGGTAAGGCCCCCGAGAACGGCCTCACCGACCTCAACTGCCCGAACTGCGGAAACAAGGGCACCTTCACCGAGCCCAAGCAGTTCTCCGGCCTGCTCTCGACGCACCTCGGCCCGACCCAGGACACCGGCTCCGTCGCCTACCTGCGTCCCGAGACCGCGCAGGGCATCTTCACCAACTTCGCCCAGGTCCAGCAGACCTCGCGCAAGAAGCCGCCGTTCGGCATCGCGCAGATGGGCAAGTCCTTCCGGAACGAGATCACGCCGGGCAACTTCATCTTCCGCACCCGCGAGTTCGAGCAGATGGAGATGGAGTTCTTCGTCAAGCCGGGTGAGGACGAGGAGTGGCAGGAGTACTGGATGGAGCAGCGCTGGAACTGGTACCGCGACCTGGGTCTCCGTGAGGAGAACATGCGCTGGTACGACCACCCCAAGGAGAAGCTCTCCCACTACTCCAAGCGCACCGCCGACATCGAGTACCGCTTCCAGTTCGGCGGCAACGAGTGGGGCGAGCTGGAGGGTGTCGCGAACCGCACCGACTACGACCTCTCCGCGCACGCCAAGGCGTCCGGCCACGACCTGTCGTTCTTCGACCAGGAGGCCGGCGAGCGCTGGACCCCGTACGTCATCGAGCCGGCCGCCGGTGTCGGCCGCGCGATGCTCGCCTTCCTCCTCGACGCGTACAACGAGGACGAGGCGCCCAACGCCAAGGGCGTGCTGGAGAAGCGCACCGTGCTGCGCCTCGACCCGCGCCTCGCGCCGGTGAAGGTCGCCGTGCTGCCGCTGTCCCGTAACCCGCAGCTCTCGCCGAAGGCCAAGGGCCTCGCGACGGACCTGCGGCGCAACTGGAACATCGAGTTCGACGACGCGGGCGCCATCGGCCGCCGCTACCGCCGCCAGGACGAGATCGGTACGCCGTTCTGCGTCACCGTCGACTTCGACACCCTCGACGACAACGCGGTGACCGTGCGCGAGCGCGACACGATGAAGCAGGAGCGCGTCTCCCTGGACCAGATCCAGAGCTACCTGGGCGGCCGCCTGCTCGGCTGCTGAATCCCCTGAAGGGGTACGGCCGGTTACGGTCGTAGCTCGAAGCCCCCGGTTCCGCGACGGAGCCGGGGGCTTCGTCGCACACCGGGCGTACACGTCAACAGGAGGTACGGATGCCGTCCACGACCACCAGCAAGGTCAGCAGATGGGATCAGCACGGACGTGAGCATGTCGTACGCGTCCAGAAGGCAGGCGTACAGCGGTCGTTGATATGTGACACCTGCGGCTGGCGCAAGCCCGCGCAGTTCCTGCCGTGGCTCAAGGCCGAGGAACATCTCACCGAAGCCCATCAGGCGACGGTGGACCCGGCCGCGGGCTGACGGGCCGCTCCCGTCCGTCCTGAGCCTGCCTGAGCCCCCGGGCCCGTCCAGGGTCCTGTCCGCCGTCCCAGGAGGCGGACAGGACCCTGGACGCCGTCAGGCCCGCAGCCCGCGCAGCACCAGATCGCAGACGGCGGTGAACTCGGCGTCGATCGCGGGCTTTCGCCACTCGGGGGCGTAGGACGGGTCATGGAAGCGCGCGGTGGCGGCGAACACCGCCCCGGCCGTGCTCGCGGGATCCGCCGCCGTGAACTCGCCCGCCCGCACGCCCTGTTCGACGATCCGGGTGAGCTGGCCGGTCAGTTCCGTCAGATGCGCGTCGACCACCTCGCTGCTCTCCCCGATGAGCACGGAGAACGTGGCGAACAGCTCGGGGTCGTCACCGGCCTTGTGACGCTTGGAGTCGAACAGCGCCAGCAGCCACTCGCGCAGCTTCTCCGGCCCGGGATCGGGCGCCGCGTCGGTGATCTGCCGCAGAGCGACCTCGGTACGGCTCAGCCAGCGCGCCGTGACCGCCTCCCGCAGCGCCGCCTTGGTGCGGAAGTGCCGGTAGACACTGCCATGACTGACACCCAGGACCCGCGCCACATCGACGACGGTCGCCTTCGCCGGGCCGTAGCGGCGCAGCACCTCCTCGGTGGCTTCGAGGATGCGCTCCGTGGTCAGGGTCTCGGCGGCCATGGGATGTCCGACCTTTCATGGCTTGTGCGGTGGATCTGACAGATGACGGTACCTGTCAGACGCGACAAGCCGGCGAACGAGCCCGGTGGTCAGCTCTCGCTGTCCAGGTACGGCATCTGGGCGGCCGGATAGCGGTCGCCGGCGGCGGCGCCTGCCGGAACGGCCCGTTCGATGGCGGCCAGGTCGTCGGCGTCGAGTATGACGTCAAGGGCGCCGAGGGCCTCGGTCAGCTGGTCGCGGCGCCGAGCCCCGACGAGCGGCACGATGTCCTCGCCCCGGGACAGCACCCAGGCGATGGCGGTCTGGGCGACCGAGACGCCCTTCTGCTCGGCGATCTTGCGCAGCGCTTCGACCAGCGCGAGATTGTGCTGGAGGTTGTCGCCCTGGAAGCGGGGGCTCGCCGCGCGGAAGTCGCCTGCGGACAGCTCGCGTTCGGCGGTGAAGTGCCCGCTGATCAGGCCACGGGAGAGCACTCCGTACGCCGTGACGCCGATGCCCAGTTCGCGGAGGACCGGCAGGATCTCGTCCTCGATCCCGCGCGAGATCAGGGAGTACTCGATCTGGAGGTCGGAGATCGGGGCGACGGAGGCCGCCCGGCGGATGGACCGCGCACCGGCCTCGGAGAGGCCGATATGGCGCACGTGCCCCGCCTCGATCAGCTCGGCGATGGCGCCGACCGTCTCCTCGATCGGGACGTCCGGATCGATGCGGGCGATCCGGTAGATGTCGATGTGGTCGGTGCCGAGGCGTCCCAGCGAGTACGCGGCGAAGTTCTTCACGGCGGCCGGGCGGCCGTCGAGGCCGCCCCAGCCGTTCTCCGGGTCGCGCAGGGCGCCGAACTTGACGCTGACGAGGGCCCGCTCGCGGGCGGCGGCGGGGGCCGTGCGCAGCGCTTCGTTGATCAGCAGCTCGTTGTGACCCATGCCGTAGAAGTCGCCGGTGTCGAGCAGGGTGACGCCGGCGTCCAGGGCGGCGTGGATGGTGGCGACGGACTCGGCGCGATCGGCGCCCGCGTACATCCCGGACATGCCCATGCAGCCGAGGCCGACCGCGGAGACCTGGGGTCCGGTGCTGCCCAGGGTGCGGCCCGGGAGGCGGGTGGTGGGGATGTTGGAGATGCTGGTCATGAGGAACTCCTCCGATGCGATCCCGGTGCGAATCCTTGACGCCGTCCAGCAGGTCGCGCGCGGGGTCTCCCGCAGGCGGCCGCTGAGGACGTACCACCAGCATGGCACGAGGGATGACAGATTTCAATATCTGTCATCCCCTGTTTGTCGCGGACGGCGGAAAACGCGTTACCTCCCGGTCTCGCCCGGTGGTAGCGTCAAGGACATGTTCTTCCAGATCTACGAGTGAGAGCGCGGCGGACCCGGCCCGCCCCCCACCGACGATTCCGCAGATCACTTCTCATCACTTCGGGAGAACCCCGTGGCAAAGAGCCGCAACAACCTCCTCGGCGTGGGCGGACAGCGCAAGAAGCTGTCCCGCGCCGACCAGCAGGGCAACGGTCCGGCCCGCAACGCCGACCGTAAGGTCGCCGACGACCACAAGCAGGAGCTGCTGCGCAAGATGCGCGAGCGCGCCGGCGTCGAGGGCGAGCAGGACGCACAGGGCGAGCAGCGGGACGGTGCCGCCGGAGCGGCCGGCGCAGGCGAGTCGTCCGCCCCCGCCGAGCAGGGCTGACCCTCCGGCACCACCCGCGCACCGTCAGGGGCCCGGATCACCTCGGTGATCCGGGCCCCTGGCCGTTCCGCTCCCGGGCGCGGGGCCTCAGGATCTGCTGCCCGCCGTGGCCTGGGCCACCGTGGGCTCCTCCAGCCGTTCCGCCGTGCGCCGCGCCGTCCCCCGGGCCCAGTGCCCGCTGGTGAGCGCGCCCACCAGCAGGACGCACAGGCCGCAGCCCGCGATGATCCACCAGGCGGGGCGGCTCGCGTCCGTGAAGCCCGTCCGGTACGAGGCCGAGGCGACCCCGCCCGCCAGGACGGCCCCGATCACCGCGACGCCCAGCGTCTGGCCGATCTGGCGGCTGGTGGAGGCGACGGCGGCCGCGACGCCCGCCTGCGAGCGGGGCATGCCGGAGACGGCGGTGTTGGTGATCGGCGCGTTCACCATGCCGAAGCCGATGCCGAACAGGACGTACCCGGTGAAGAGCAGCGGCGTACTCGACTCCGCGCCGAACGCGGCGAACAGCACACCGCTCGCCGTCATGGCGACCCCCGCGACCAGCAGGGGGAGCCGGGGTCCGCGACTGCCGACCAGTCGTCCTGACAGCGGGGCGCAGACGAAGGTCATGGCCGCCATCGGCAGGATGTACAGCCCGGCGCGCAGTGCGGAGAGGCCGCGTACTTCCTGGAGGAAGAGCGTGTTGAGGAAGAGGAATCCCCCCAGCCCGGCGAATCCGGCCACGGCGATGACGGTCGCCCCGCTGAACGGCGCGCTGCGGAAGAACCGCAGGTCGATCAGCGGCTCCGCACGTCTCGGTTCGTACAGGAGCAGCCCCGTCAGCGAGAGGGCCGCGACGCCGGCGAAGGACATGATCAGTGGTGAGGTCCAGCCCGCCGCGGGTGCCTCGATGATCGCGTAGGTCAGCGAGCCGAGGACGCCGATGACCAGCAGCTGTCCGACGGGGTCGGGGCGGCGCGGCTTCGGGGCGCGGGACTCAGGGACGTACCGCCAGGTCAGCAGCAGGGCGGCGAGTCCGATGGGGAGGTTGAGCCAGAAGATCGACCGCCAGCCGACCGTGTCCACCAGCAGGCCGCCGACCAGCGGTCCCGCCGCCATCGAGATGCCGACGACGGCGCCCCAGGCCCCGATGGCGCGGGCACGCTCGCGCGGGGCGGTGAAGGTGTTGGTGATGATCGACATGGCGACCGGGTTGAGCATCGAACCGCCGACGGCCTGCACCATGCGGAAGATGATCAGTGATTCGAGGTTCGGAGCGAGGGAGCAGAGCAGCGAGCCGAGGGTGAAGAGGACGAGGCCGATGGTGAAGACGCGTCTGCGGCCGATCCGGTCGGCGGTGGATCCCGCGAGCATCAGCAGCGAGGCGAGGACGAGGGTGTAGGCGTCGATCGTCCACTGGAGCCCGGAGAGCGAGGTGTGCAGTTCCCTCTGCAGGGAGGGCAGGGCTACGTTGAGAACGGTGTTGTCCAGGCTGACGATCAGCAGACTCATGCAGCAGATCGCCAGAACCAGAGATTTCCGTCGGTGGCTCAGCTCGGACATGTGTCGATAGTACGGCTAACTAATGAATGTCGTCGTGCGCGACAATGGGCGGATGACCGCTCCGCTCGCCCCGCTCGGCTCGCCCACGACCGCTCCGCCCGCCGCGACGGTGACCGCTCCGCTCGCCATCGGCCCGTACACCGTGCGCCCGCCGGTGGTGCTCGCGCCGATGGCCGGGATCACCAACGCGCCCTTCCGCACCCTCTGCCGCGAATTCAGCGGCGGGAAGGGGCTGTTCGTCAGTGAGATGATCACCACTCGGGCGCTGGTCGAGCGCAACGAGAAGACCATGCAGCTCATCCACTTCGACGCGACGGAGACGCCGCGCTCGATCCAGCTGTACGGGGTGGACCCGGTCACCGTCGGCAAGGCCGTCCGCATGATCGTGGACGAGGATCTCGCCGACCACATCGATCTGAACTTCGGCTGCCCGGTGCCCAAGGTGACCCGCAGGGGCGGCGGCTCCGCACTTCCGTACAAGCGGCCGCTGCTGCGGGCGATCCTGCACGAGGCGGTCTCCAACGCGGGGGACCTGCCCGTCACCATGAAGATGCGCAAGGGCATCGACGACGACCACACCACCTACCTCGACGCCGGCCGGATCGCGGTCGAGGAAGGCGTCACGGCCGTCGCGCTGCACGGCAGAACCGCCGCGCAGCACTACGGCGGTACGGCGGACTGGGACGCGATCGCGCGGCTCAAGGAGCATGTTCCGGAGATCCCGGTCCTCGGCAACGGCGACATCTGGTCGGCCGAGGACGCGCTGCGGATGGTGCGCGAGACCGGGTGCGACGGGGTGGTCGTGGGGCGCGGCTGCCTGGGGCGGCCCTGGCTCTTCGCGGACCTGGTCGCGGCCTTCGAGGGGACGGGGGCGCCCGCCCGGCCCGCGCTGCGGGAGGTCGCGGTCGTGATGCGGCGGCACGCGCAGCTGCTCGGGGAGTGGATCGGCGACGAGAAGCGCGGGGTGATCGACTTCCGCAAGCACGTGGCCTGGTACCTCAAGGGCTTCTCGGTCGGCTCGCAGCTGCGCAAGCAGCTGGCGATCACCTCGTCCCTGGCCGAACTGGACGATCTGATGGGCGGGTTGGATCTGGACCAGCCCTGGCCGGAGGGCGCGGACGGGCCGCGCGGACGGACGTCGGGGAATAACCGGGTGGTCCTGCCGGACGGCTGGCTGAAGGACCCGTACGACTGCGCGGGCATCAGCGCGGACGCCGAACTGGACACCTCGGGCGGCTGATCCGCCAGGCCGGCAGGGGACGCGACGGTTCGGGAGGGTTCAGGAGAGGCCGCGTGGCGCGCGAGGGGTCGCGAGGTTCGGGGAGGGGCCGCGAGGTCGGGGGGAAGACCGCGAGGCTTCGGAGGGGCCGTCAGGTCCGCGCCCCGACCTCCGGGCCGGCATGGCGCTCCAGGGGCGTCGCCGCCGCGGAGTTGCTCACGCTGAAGGCGACGCTCCCCGCGCGATAGCGGTCGTCGGTCCACTCGATCGTGCGCCCCGCGGCGGTGTAGGTCAGGTGACGCTGCCTCAGCAGTGGGCTGCCGCGCCGGACCTGGAGCGCCCTCGCGTCCTCGCTGCCCGCCGCGACGGCGTCGATGAGGTGCTCGCCGTAGTGCGCGACGATGCCGGCCTCCTCCGCGATGCTGTTCATGATGGACACGCAGTCCTCGGGCAGCGCCCGCACCACGGGTGCGACCCACTCGGTGTACGCGGTGCGCTCGATCATCACCGGCTCCCCGTCGAGCCGCCGCAGCCGCACCACGCACAGCACCTCACCGCCCGGGTCGATCCCGAGCCGGGACGCCTCCTCGGTGGTCGCGGGGCGTGCCGTACGGCTGAGAATGCGGCTGGAGACCTCGCAGCCGATGGTCTGCGCCCACTGCGCGAAGCTGTTGAGCTGCTGGAAACTGTGGCGGCGCTCCTGGCGCAGGACGACGCGCCGGGCGCCCTGCCGGGAGCCGATCAGGCCCTCCGAGGCGAGCAGCGCCGCTGCCTGGCGGACCGTGCCGCGCGATACGTGCCAGCGGGCGGCCAGATCGCTCTCCGAGGGGAGCCGGGCCCCCACGGGGTACTCGCCGAGCAGGATCGACTGCCGCAGCGCCTCCGCGATCTCCAGATAGCGCGAACTGCCCACGCCTGCCCCCTCGGTCGGTCCCCGGGAGAGGTGGTCGGGTCCCGTGGAATTCCTGAACTGTGCACAGGCGCGCTTACTCGCTGCGAACCTGGTCTTCACTTTAACTGCACGTGTCACGGGGCGTGACTCCCCCCGCACGCCTTATTGATCATGATTAGCCTACGAAAACCCTGATGATCAGCGGGTTGTGCGGTTTTGGTCTTCCTTCGGCTGTGTCGCTGCGGCCATCGTTCGTTCACTCTTCGGTCATGTGGACCGGGCGAACTGGTCCCAGCTTGTATGAACAAGTGAAACCACCTTTGCTTCCGGGAGACACCGCGTGACCCGACTTCGCGTCCGCGCCAACGGCCGGCTCGTTGCCGCCCTGGCGCTCAGCACCGCCGCCCTCACCGCGCTCACCGCCTGTGGTGCGGCCGAAGAGCCCGCAGCCGCCACCGGTGGCGTCGACGCCAGGACCGCCACGTCGGTGGCCGACTTCGGTGGCATGGACAAGCTCGTCGCCGCGGCGCAGAAGGAGGGTGAGCTCAACGTGATCACCCTGCCGCCGGACTGGGCGAACTACGGCGAGATGATCAAGACCTTCGAAGCCAAGTACAAGATCAAGATCAACAGCGACAACCCGGACGGCTCCAGCTCCGACGAGATCGCCGCCGTCAAGTCCCGCAAGGGCCAGAAGCGCGCCCCCGACGTCCTCGACCTCGGCATCGCCTTCGCCCGCAGCGGCTCCGCCGAGGGCCTGTTCGCCTCGTACAAGGTCGAGGCCTGGGACAAGATCCCGGCCGCCCAGAAGGACCCCGAGGGCCGTTACTTCAACGACTACGGCGGCTACGTCTCCATCGGCTGCGACGCCAAGCGCATCAAGAACTGCCCCGAGACCTTCGCCGATCTCCTCAAGCCCGAGTACAAGGGCAAGGTGGCGCTCAACGGCAACCCCACCAAGTCCGGCTCCGCCTTCGGTGGCCTGTACGCGGCGGCCCTCGCCAACGGCGGCTCCTTCGACGACATCCAGCCCGGCATCGACTTCTTCGGCAAGCTGAAGAAGAACGGCAACTTCATCCCCGTCGAGTCGACCCCCGCGACGATCGAGAAGGGCGAGACGCCCATCTCGATCGACTGGGAGTACCTCAACTCCGGTTACGCCGAGAAGTTCGCCGGCAAGGGCGTGGACTGGAAGGTCAACGTTCCCAAGGACGGCATGTACGCCCAGTACTACAACCAGGCCATCAACAAGGACGCCCCCCACCCGGCGGCCGCCCGCCTGTGGGAAGAGTTCCTGTACAGCGCCGAGGGCCACAACCTCTGGGTGAAGGGCTACGCCCGCCCCGTCCTGCTGCCCGCCATGGTCGCCGACGGCACCGCCGACAACACCCTTGTCGCCAAGCTTGCCCAGGTCGAGGGCGGCTCGCCGACCTTCCCGGACGCCGCTCAGACGGACAAGGCCAGCGCCACCCTCGCCGAGAACTGGGACAAGGCCGTCTCCTGATGACCGCCCTCACTCCGCCCGCCCCGGGCCCGGCCGCTCCGGCGGCCGCGCCCGCGCCCGCACCGGGCGCCGCCGACGGCAACCGCCGTCGGCGGCGGGCGCCGCGCGTCTGGCTCGGCGCCCTCCCGCTGTTCGTCTTCGCCGCCGTGGCCTTCGGACTGCCGGTCGGCGCCCTGATCTACGGGGCCGTCACCCGCAGCGACCCGGCCACCGGCGCCACCGCCGTGACCGGCGAGCACATCCAGCGCTCGCTCCAGGGCCCCTACCTCGGCTCCCTGATCGGCAGCGTCCAGCTGTCCGCGGTGACCGCCGTGATCGCCACCGTGGTCGGCATACTGATCGCCCAGGCGGTCGTGACCTCGCGGGGCAGCGCACTGCGCAACGCCGTCCTCACCGCCTCCGGCGTGCTCGCCAACTTCGGCGGCATCCCGCTGGCCTTCGCGTTCGTCGCCACCCTCGGCATCTCCGGTGTGATCACCCAGCTCGGCCATCTCGACAGTCTCGGCTGGGACCTGTACTCGTTCACCGGACTCGCCGTCATCTACCTGTACTTCCTGGTGCCGCTGATGGTGCTGGTCAGCGTCCCGGCGCTGGACGGGCTGCGCCCGCAGTGGCGGGAAGCCGCGCAGAACGCCGGGGCCACCGCCTGGCAGTTCTGGCGCCACGTCGGGCTGCCGGTCCTCGCGCCCTCACTGCTCGGCGGGTTCGTCCTGCTCTTCGGCAGCGCCTTCGCGGCGCACGGCACCGCGGCCGCGCTGGTCGGCGGCTCCGTCCCGCTGGTCACCCTGAAGATCGCGGACGCGCTCTCCGGCAACGTCCTGGTCGGTCAGGAGAACGTGGCGCTCGCCATGGGCCTCGACATGATCGTGATCGCCGGCCTGGTCATGGCGGTCTATCTGCCCCTCCAGCGACGGAGCACCCGATGGCTGCACTGACCCCCACCGCCACCACCCCGGCCGCCGCCGTGCCCGGGAAGGACGCCCCCTCCGGGCGTCGCGGGAACGCCGGGACCCGGCGCCGCCCGCGCGCGTGGCGCGGCATCGTCCTGGCGCTCGCCGCGATCTACTTCGTCGCGCCGCTGCTGTCCTCGTTCGTGTTCACGGTGCACATCCCCGGACAGGGCATCTCGTTCGACGCGTACACCGGGATCTTCTCCGAGGACGGCTTCACCGAGAGCCTGCTGCTCTCGCTCGGCCTCGCCGCCGCGACGATCGCGCTCGCCCTGCTCCTCGCGGTCCCGGCGCTGATCGCCGTACGCCTCGGCCCGGCGCGGCTGCGGCCCATCGTCGAGGTCGTCTGCATGCTGCCGCTGGTGGTGCCGCCGATCGCCCTGGTCACCGGCATCACGACCGTGTTGCGCTGGGGGCCCGACCACCTCTCCCGTACGCCGCTCTACCAGACGTTCCTGGCCGTGCAGGACGAGTCGTTCCCCATCGTGCTGGTCCTCGCGTACACCGTGCTCGCGCTGCCGTTCGTCTACCGCTCGCTGGACGCCGGGCTGCGCGCGATCGACGTGCCCACCCTCGTCGAGGCCGCGCGAAACCTCGGAGCGGGCCGCCTGTACGTGATCCTCCGGGTCATCCTGCCCAACCTGCGCTCCTCGCTGGCCGGCGCCTCCTTCCTCACCCTGGCGCTGGTCCTGGGCGAGTACACCATCGCCTCGCTCCTCGGCTTCCGGCCCTTCGCGGTGTGGATCGTCGTCGTCTCCGGCGCCGAGGCGCGTATGTCCGTCGCCGTGTCCATCCTCAGCCTGCTCATCACCTGGGCGCTGCTGCTGGTCCTCTCCCGCGCCGGTACCCGTACGGTCGCGGCGCCCGCCGCGACGCCCGCCCCTCCCGTCTCCGGCAAGGAGTAGCCGCCCATGACCGCCACGCCATCCACCTCCACAGCGACCGCCGAGCGGCCGGGCGCCGCCGGCGCCCTCGTCGAGTTCCGCGGACTGCGCCGGGCCTTCGGCTCCACCGTCGCCCTCAACGGCCTCGACCTGACGGCCAGGCCCGGTGAACTGCTCGCCCTGCTCGGCCCCTCGGGCTGCGGCAAGACCACGGCGCTGCGGGTCCTCGCCGGGTTCGAGCAGCCGGACGCGGGCGAGGTGCTGGTGGACGGCGAGGACATCACGCGCGTGCCGGCCAACCGGCGCGACGCGGGCATGGTCTTCCAGTCGTACAGCCTCTTCCCGCACCTCAACGCCCGCGACAACGTGGCCTTCGGACTGCGGGTACGCAAGGTGTCCGCGGCCGAGCGGCGCTCCCGCGCCTCGGAACTCCTCGACCTGGTCGGCCTGCCCGAGCACGGCGACCGCTTCCCGCACCAGATGTCCGGCGGCCAGCAGCAGCGCGTCGCGCTGGCCCGCGCGCTGGCGCTGCGCCCGCGCGTCCTGCTGCTCGACGAACCGCTCTCGGCGCTCGACGCCAAGGTCCGGCTCTCGCTGCGTGAGGAGATCCGGCGCCTCCAGCTGTCGCTGGGCATCACCACCATCTTCGTCACCCACGACCAGGAGGAGGCGCTCTCCATGGCCGACCGGGTCGCGGTGCTGAACGCCGGCCGGCTGGAGCAGTGCGCGCCGCCGGCCGAGCTGTACGAGCGGCCCGCCACGCCCTTCGTCGCCGAGTTCGTCGGCGCGATGAACCGGCTGCCCGGACGCCTCGTGGACGGCGGTCGCGTCGAGGTCGCGGGCAGCACCCTGCCCGTGGACGGCGAGATCCCGGTGAGCCGCGAGGTGGAGGTGCTGATCCGCCCCGAGAACATCACCGCCACCGCCGACCCGGACGGCACGGCCACGGTCGTCTCCGCGTCCTTCTTCGGCTCGGTCACCCGGGTCCTGCTCGACCTGCCCGGCGGCGGCTCGATCAAGTCCGACGTGCCGTCGCGGGACGCCGGTGAACTGGTCCCCGGCGTCCGGGCGACGGTCACCCCCTCGCAGCGCCCCGTGCTGGTCGTCCCCGCGATCACCGGGAAGGCCGCGTGAACGCGCCCGCGGCCGTCCTCTTCGACATGGACGGCACCCTGGTCGACACCGAGGTGCTGTGGTGGGAGACAGCGGCCGAGATCGCGGCCGGTCTCGGCCACCGGCTCACCGACGCGGACGCGCCGGAGGTCGTCGGCCGGGCCGTCGCGGACACCGCCGCGCACCTGGTGCGGGTCACGGGAGCGGGCCACCCCGGGACCGTCGCCGCCGACCTGACCGGATCCTTCTTCCGGCGGGTCGACGCGGGCGCCCCGCTGCGCCCCGGCGCCCGTCGGCTGCTGGCCGACCTGGAGGCGGCCGGTGTGCCGTTCGCCCTGGTGAGCGCGTCGCCGCGAAGCGTGGTGGACTCGGTGGTCGGCGGCTCGCTGGCCGATGTCCCGTTCGCCTTCACGCTCTCGGCCGACGACACCGTACGGACCAAGCCGCACCCCGACCCCTACCGGGTGGCGGCCGAGCGCCTCGGCGTCGCGCCCGAGGCGTGTGTCGCGGTCGAGGACTCACCGGACGGCGCCGCTTCGGCCCAGGCGGCGGGGTGCGCGGTGATCGTGGTGCCGTCCCTGCTGCCGGTGGGTCCCGCGGTCCGGCGTTCCTTCGTGGAGAGCCTGGAGGAAGTGGATCTCGCGGTGCTGCGTGACCGTGCCGCTGAGCCGTCCGCTGGGCCGTCCGGGGAGCCGGCCGCGGAATGACGAGCTGTCGGGGGCGTGATTCTCGACACGTTTGATGGGCATGTTGCTCAGATGAGTCTGCGCGAGCTGACTGCACTTCCGGAAGGGGTGGCACCTGGTGCCACCCCTTCTCCGTTCAAGGCGTAAACTCAAACGTCGAAGCTGTCGCTCGTATGAGCATCCGAGGTCATGGGTGAGTCATCCCCGCTTCGACGAATGAAGGAGCCGGGGCCCGCCGGTCGCCCCAGCCTCACTTTCGATCTGCTGGCGGACGAGTGGTTAAGGCCGCATGACAGGCAAGTGGCGGTGCCCAGACGCCTTTGATCTGGGTATGTTCCTCGCCGTCAGGGCAGCCACCGCGTCCTCGAGGAGTCGAGACCCGTGTCGGAAACCGAAGGTCCCCACACAGCCACCCCCGATACCCCCATGACCCCCGAGGCTCAAGATGTGAAGTTCGTCTATGACTTCACCGAGGGCAACAAGGATCTGAAGCACCTCCTCGGCGGCAAGGGCGCCAACCTCGCCGAGATGACCAACCTCGGGCTGCCCGTCCCGCCGGGCTTCACCATCACCACCGAGGCGTGCAATTTCTACCTCGACCGGGGCAAGGAACCGGCCGCCCTGAGCGACGAGGTGAGTGCGCACCTCGACGCCCTGGAGAAGCGGATGGCCAAACGGCTCGGCCAGACCGACGACCCGCTGCTCGTCTCCGTGCGCTCCGGCGCCAAGTTCTCCATGCCCGGCATGATGGACACGGTCCTCAACGTCGGGCTCTCCGACGCCTCCGTCGCCGGACTCGCCGCGCAGGCCGGTGACGAGCGCTTCGCGTGGGACTCGTACCGCCGGCTCATCCAGATGTTCGGCAGGACCGTGCTCGGCGTCGACGGCGACCTCTTCGAGACGGCGCTGGAGGAGGCCAAACGGGCCGCTTCGGCCGCCACCGATGTGGACCTGGCGGCCGGGGACCTCAAGAGGCTGGTCGAGCGGTTCAAGGAGATCGTCTCCCGGGAGGCCGGCCGCGACTTCCCGCAGGACCCGCGTGAGCAGCTCGACCTCGCGATCCGCTCCGTCTTCGCGTCGTGGAACACCGACCGGGCGAAGCTCTACCGCCGCCAGGAGCGCATCCCCGGCGACCTCGGCACCGCCGTCACCATCTGCTCCATGGTCTTCGGCAACCTCGGCCCCGATTCCGGTACGGGCGTCGCCTTCACCCGCGACCCCGCCAGCGGCCAGCAGGGCGTGTACGGCGACTACCTCCAGAACGCCCAGGGCGAGGACGTCGTCGCGGGCATCCGCAACACCGTGGCCCTCGCCGACCTGGAGACCATCGACAAGCCTTCGTACGACCAGCTCATGGGCATCATGGAGACTCTGGAGACGCACTACCGGGACCTGTGCGACATCGAGTTCACCATCGAGCGGGGCAGGCTGTGGATGCTCCAGACCCGGGTCGGCAAGCGCACCGCCGGCGCCGCCTTCCGCATCGCCACCCAGCTCGTCGACCAGGGACTGATCGACGAGGCCGAGGCGCTCCAGCGGGTCAACGGCGCCCAGCTCGCCCAGCTGATGTTCCCGCGCTTCGACGACGACGCGAAGCGCGAGATGCTCGGGCGCGGGATCGCCGCCTCGCCGGGCGCCGCCGTCGGCAAGGCCGTCTTCGACTCGTACACCGCCATCAAATGGTCCCGCTCCGGCGAGAAGGTCATCCTCATCCGCCGCGAGACCAACCCCGACGACCTGGACGGCATGATCGCCGCCGAGGGCATCCTGACCTCACGCGGCGGCAAGACCTCGCACGCCGCCGTCGTCGCGCGTGGCATGGGGAAGACCTGTGTCTGCGGCGCCGAGGAGCTGGAGGTCGACACCAAGGCCCGCCGGCTGACGGCGGGCGGGACCGTCATCGAGGAGGGCGACATCGTCTCCGTCGACGGATCCACCGGCAAGGTCTACCTCGGCGAGGTCCCGGTCGTCCCGTCGCCCGTCGTCGAGTACTTCGAGGGCCGGATGCACGCGGGCGCCGACGACGCCGACGAACTGGTCAAGGCGGTCCACCGGATCATGTCGTACGCCGACCGCCGCCGCCGGCTCCGGGTGCGCGCCAACGCCGACAACGCCGAGGACGCCCTGCGCGCCCGCCGCTTCGGAGCCCAGGGCATCGGGCTGTGCCGCACCGAGCACATGTTCCTCGGCGAGCGCCGCGGGATGGTCGAGAAGCTGATCCTCGCCGACACCGACGACGAGCGCACCGAAGCCCTCAGCGGACTGCTGCCGCTTCAGCGCAGCGACTTCATCGAGCTCTTCGAGGCGATGGACGGGCTCCCGGTGACGGTCCGGCTGCTCGACCCGCCGCTGCACGAATTCCTCCCCGACATCACCGAACTGTCGGTACGGGTCGCCCTCGCCGAGGCCCGCCAGGACCACAACGAGAACGATCTCCGCCTCCTGCAGGCCGTCCACCGGCTGCACGAGCAGAACCCGATGCTCGGCCTGCGCGGGGTCCGGCTCGGCCTGGTCATCCCGGGCCTGTTCACCATGCAGGTACGGGCGATCGCGGAGGCGGTCGCCGCACGCAAGAACGCCAAGGGCGACCCGCGCGCCGAGATCATGATCCCGCTCGTCGGTACGGTCCAGGAGCTGGAGATCGTCCGGGACGAGGCCGAGCTGGTCATCGCCGAGGTCGAACGGGCCACGGGTGTCGAGATCAAGCTGGCACTCGGCACGATGATCGAACTGCCGCGCGCCGCGCTGACCGCCGGGCAGATCGCGGAGTCCGCGGAATTCTTCTCGTTCGGGACGAACGACCTCACCCAGACCGTCTGGGGCTTCTCCCGCGACGACGTGGAGGCGAGCTTCTTCACGGCCTACCTGGAGAAGGGCATCTTCGGGGTCTCCCCGTTCGAGACGATCGACCGGGACGGTGTGGGCGCGCTCGTCCGCAGCGCGGCCGAGGCGGGCCGGGCCACCCGCCCGGGCCTCAAGCTCGGGATCTGCGGCGAACACGGCGGCGACCCGGAGTCGGTGCACTTCTTCCACGAGGTGGGCCTGGACTACGTCTCCTGCTCGCCGTTCCGGATTCCTGTGGCGCGGCTGGAGGCGGGGCGCGCGGCGGCCCGGTCGAGCGGGAGCGACTCACGGTAGAGCGCCGGAGCCGATGGAC
Source organism: Streptomyces sp. NPDC051569 (assembly GCF_044454085.1). Lineage (NCBI taxonomy): Bacteria > Bacillati > Actinomycetota > Actinomycetes > Kitasatosporales > Streptomycetaceae > Streptomyces > Streptomyces sp. NPDC051569. Next base: position 100,121 of record NZ_JBITDJ010000011.1, on the reverse strand, counting down.
CACCGGAGCGCCGTCCGGTCACCCCGACCCTCACCGACCGGCGGACGGCTCCGGTGCACAGTGAAGGGGCGGGCGCCTTGTGCGGGGCGCCCGTCCCTTCGTCCCCCGCCCCTTCGTCCTGCGGTCAGACGGCTCGGGTGGCGCCGGAGGGGCCGGTGGGACCGGTGGGACCGGCGAGGGCGGTGACCCCGGTGAGCCGTTCGGACTCCGCCCACAGCCGCTCGCCGGCGAGGTCGTTCACGGTCCACGGGGCCCGCCAGGACGGGGTGGGCGCGCCCCGCCAGCCCAGCAACCGGGGACCGGTGAACGAATCCGGCCGTACGCCGGGGTCGGTCGCCGCGTACAGCGTCGGCAGGGCGCCCGCCTCGGGGGGCTGGGCGATGGCCCGGTTGACGAGGGACACGACCCGCTCGGCGGTCCTGCGGCCCTCCATCCGGACGGCGGCCGTCTGGAGGTTGGTGTCCGCGTAGCCGGGGTGCGCGGCGGCGGCGACCACGTCGGAGCCGGCGGCGGCCAGCCGCCTGGCCAGCTCGTGGACGAAGAGGAGATTCGCCGACTTGGAGCGGCCGTAGGCCACCCAGCGGTGGTACGAGCGTTCGCTGTTGAGATCGCGGATGTCGATGTTGGCCATCGCGTGCATACCGCTGGACACCGAGACCACCCGGGCGCGCGCGGTCGCCAGCAGCCGGGGGAGGAGCAGTCCGGTGAGGGCGAAGTGGCCGAGGTGATTGACGCCGAACTGGGTCTCGAACCCGTCCGCCGTCGTCCCGTACGGCAGGGCCATCACCCCCGCGTTGTTGATGAGCAGATCGAGCCGCTCGTACGGGAGGGCGGCGGCGAATTCCCGTACGGAGGCGAGGTCCGCCAGGTCCAGCGGCCGGAACTCCACCTCGGCGCCCGGCACCTCGGCGGCGATCCCGGCCGCCGCCGACGCGCCCCGGCTCTCGCTCCGGCACGCGAGGACCACCCGCGCCCCGCGCCGGGCCAGCTCACGGGCCGTGACGAACCCGATCCCGCTGTTGGCCCCGGTGACCACGGCGACGCGGCCGCTCTGGTCGGGGATGTCACGCGCGTTCCAGCCGGTGGTCGCCATACGGGACTCCTCGTACATCGGGTGCGGCGGGTGTGTGTCGTGCGTCGTGGTGCGTCGTGCTGCGTCGTGTACTTCTCGGTGGAGACGGTAACCGTCCGGTGGCTCAGAGTGCGACGGCATGTGGGCAGCCGGGTGCTTGCGTGTCGCATGTACGGACGCGATCCTGACGACGGACCGCCGAGACTTCCGACCGATCCGGCCGCACCCACCACAAAGCGTTCCGGCCGCTGCCCGACGACCTGTGACGCGCGGCGCGGCCGGCGGGTGCGGATGGACGGGGCGGCCGTCCCGTCCATAGGGTCACGGTCATGCCCCCCGACATATCGCTGACCACGCTCGTTGTGCTCTGCCTCGCCGCTGCGGCGGCCGGCTGGATCGATGCCGTCGTGGGCGGCGGGGGGCTGCTGCTCCTGCCCGCGATGCTGCTCGGGCTCCCGCAGGTGCCCGCCGCGAACATCCTCGGCACCAACAAGGCCGTGGCCATCGTCGGCACCTCGGGCGCGGCGGTGACGTATCTGCGCAAGGCGCCGGTCGAGGTGAAGACGGCCGTACGGATCGGGCTCATGGCCCTGGCCGGGTCGATGACAGGCGCCTTCTTCGCGGCCGGGATCAGCAGCGCGACGCTGCGGCCGGTGATCATGGTGGTGCTGCTGGCCGTGGCGGCCTTCGTCCTGCTGCGGCCGGCCTTCGGCAGAGCCGAGGCGGGCGGAGCGGTCACCCGGGGCCGTACGGTCACCGCGATCGTGCTCGTCGGGGGCGGGATCGGGTTCTACGACGGGCTTTTCGGGCCCGGGACCGGCACCTTCCTGGTCCTCGCGCTCACCGCCGTACTCCACCTCGATCTGGTCACCGCCTCCGCCACCGCCAAGATCGTGAATGTCTGTACCAACGGCGGCGCGCTCGCGATGTTCGCCTACCAGGGCACGGTGATGTGGCAGTTGGCCGCGCTGATGGCGGTGTTCAATCTGGCGGGCGGGATGTTCGGCGCGCGGACGGCGCTCAGGAAGGGCAGCGAGTTCGTGCGCGGGGTGCTGCTGGTGGTGGTGTTCTCGCTGGTCGCGAAGCTGGCGTTCGACCAGTGGGTGGCCTGACGGGGTCCGGCCTCGGGGCCGGCCGCTGTCCGTGCCTGGTGGCCGGTGCCCGGGCTATCGGACACCGATGAGGTGCGCGTACGCCACCACGTTGCCCTGATAGCCGGATTTCTCCGAGAAGCCGCCGCCGCAGGTGATCACGCGCAGTTCGGCCCGGTCGGCGGCGCCGTACACCTTGCGGTCGGGGAAGTCGGCGTTCTCGTAGACCTCGACGGCGTCGACCGTGAACACGGCGGTGCGGCCGTCCCGCCGGGACACCTCGATGCGCCGGCCCTTCTTGAGCGTGCCCAGGTCGTAGAAGACGGCGGGGCCCCGCGCGTTGTCCACGTGGCCGGCGACGATCGCGGTGCCCTTGGCACCCGGTGGTGTGCCGTCCTTGTACCAGCCGGCGACGTTGCCGTTTCCCGAGGGAGGGACGTCGAGGGCGCCGCCCGGTCCCAGCCCCAGCCGCATGACCGGGGCGTCCACCCTGATCCCGGGGATGCGCAGCCGGACGGGGGCGGACGGCGGAAGCGGGTCCGCGGCCGCTTCGGTGTGGTGCCCGGGGCCGGCCGCGAACGCCTCGGCGGCGGAGGGCATGGGCGGGGTCACCGGTTCCGAGCCGTTCCGCACGAGCCAGACGCCGAGACAGACGGCGATGGCTATCAGCCAGCCCTTGCCCTGGGCGGTCATGGATCGGGACCTCCGGAATCGGGAACTCCGCATGGGTCCCCGCCCCTGTCAGCGATGAGCGTGACGGGGGCGGGGAGGCGGGGGGATACGGGGCGGCTGGAGATCCGGCCCCGTCAACTGCCCTGCGCGCCGCTCGCCCGGCGGCGCAGGAGCAAGGTCCCGCCGACGGCGGCCGCGGCCAGCAAGGCCACACCCGCCGCGATCTGGGTGGTGTCCGGGGCGACGCTGCCGCCGATCCCGGTCTTCACGTGGCCGCTCGGCCCGGCGTGCTCCACGACGAGGTCGCCGGTGGCCTCCCTGCCGTTGTCGCACCGCACGCGGATGCCGTACGTGCCCGCCTGGGCGTCCTCCGCCACCTGGAACCGCCCGACGACGCTCTCCTTGTGGGTGCCGGGCTCCAGCTTGAAGTCCCCGGCGCCCACGGACCGCGCGTCGCCCCTGCCATGGCCGTCCCGGCCGCAGGCGGTGGTGTCGACCGTGACGGTCGCCCCGGGCGCGGCGGTCTGCGGAAACAGCTCCAGCCCTTCGAAGTCCCCGGCCAACGCCCCGGTGGCACTCACGGCGGTCAGCGCGACAGTGGCGGCCGCCAGCGCGGTACCGGTCAGCAGGCGGGCAGTGGTGCGCATGGTGGGTCCTCCGGGGCGCCGCGGTCGTCGTCTCCTCCGAGATAAGGCGCCGCCCGGCGCGTACGCCTGCTGAGGGGCGATCAGATCCGCCGGTGCCGGACCGCGTATCGCGCTTGCCGGACGGTGTCGCCGCAGGTCACGGCAGGGCGCCCGGTGCCGGTCGGCTCGCGGTCCGGCCCGCGCTGAACGGGTGACGCGACGGGCTCGCCCGGTGGGGGCCGGCTCTGCGGGACGCCAGGTCCGCCCGTGCCCGTGCCGGTTGACCGGCGGACGTTCCGGTACGGAGACTGGGCACCGGCCTGCCGCCTCCGTCCGATACCGCCGCCGAAGGAGCCCGCCCGTGACCGGTGCCGCGTCCGTCCGTGCGCCTTTCTTCGTCTACGGCACGCTGCGGCCGGGAGAGCGTAACCACGACCTGTTCCTGCGCGGACGTACGGTCGCGGAGGAACCGGCCCGGCTGGCGGGGGCGCTCCTGTACGAAGGGCCCGGCTACCCGTACGCGGTCGACGCGGTCGACGTACCCGGCACGGTCGTCGGCGAGCTGGTGACGGCGGCGCCCGGAGCGTACGGCGACTTGCTCCGCGCACTCGACGAGCTGGAGGAGTACACCGCGCCCGGTGATCCGCGCAACATGTATGAACGGGTGGTCCGCGAGGTCCGGCGGCCGGACGGCACCACGGCCGAGGCCTGGGTGTACGTCGCGGCGCCCCGTGTGGCCCGGCAGCTGCGGTCGCGTGGCCGGCTCATCGCGGGCGGCGACTGGCTCGCCCGCACACGGAGCCGGGACACGGTCGGCCCGCACCCGTCCTGCCCGCACCCGTCCTGACGGCGCCGACGGCCGTCAGCCCTTCCCCGCCAACGCCTCCGTCACCCCCGTCTCGACCGGCCCCAGAAACGTCGGGTCGGGCCGGAACGCGGCGTCCGCCGCCGCCTTCCCCGCCGCGAACACCTCCCGTATCCCGCCGTAGTACCAGGTCGCGTCGTGCGGCTCGCTGACTCCGACGCCGTACGACGCGATCCCCGCCGCCCGGCAGAGCGCCACCGCCCGCCGGACATGGAATCCCTGCGTCACCAGCACCGCCCGCTCGACCCCGAATATCCTCCTGGCCCGTGCGCAGGAGTCCCAGCTGTCGAAACCCGCGTAGTCGCTGACGATCAGCCGGTCCGGCACGCCGCGCCCGACGAGGTACGTCCGCATGGCGTCCGGCTCGTCGTACTCCTCGCTGCTGTTGTCCCCGGTGACCAGCACGACCCGCACCTTGCCCGTGCGGTACAGCTCCGCGGCCGCGTCGAGGCGGTGGGCGAGATACGGCGTCGGCCGGCCGGACCGGAGCCCGGCCCCGAAGACGACGGCGACATCCTGGGCCGGGACGTCCGCGACCGTACGGATCCGGCCGTCGGCGACCGCGTGTGTCCAGGTCGCGGGTGCCAGCGCGAGCACACATCCGAGCACGACGGCCCGTACGGCCCGCCGCTGCCCGCGCCGGGTTCGGGGCAGGCGCGGGCGCGACGGCAGGCGCGTACGGGGCAGGCGCGGGCGCGGCGACTTCATCGGCATGTTCTCTCCCTCGGCCGGATCCGGCTCTCCTGCCGTCCCGCTCCGTAGGACGACAGGCCGTACCGATCAGTTCGTCTCGGCGGTCTCGGTGGCCGGTATGTCCGGCGGCGTCCAGGCCGCCAGCAGCAGGGATTCGGTTGCCGCCGTCGCGTAGACCGCCGCGGCCAGCCAGGCCAGTGCGAAGCCTTCGGGATCGGCCGGCAGGAGCCGGCCCAGGACATCGTGACGGCGGGCCGAGGCGGCCTCCGCCAGGGCCTGGATCCGCTCCGCGCCGGTGGTGAGGCCCACCGCCCGCAGTCTGCGCGGGAGTTCCCCGTCCGCCGACGCGGCGGAGACCGCCCGGCCTCCCGCGACCGCGCGGTCCACGGTCCTGCGCAGCAGATCCAGCTCGACCGGGAGCGCGGGCGGCGCGGCCGCCACCGGCCCGGCCACCGGGACGGCCCCGGCCGGGATGTGTGAGCGGTTGAGCCGGCGGAGCCCCAGGTCCGCGCGGACGGGCTCGCCGTCATGGCCCGTCCAGCACGCGGCGAGCACGTGGACCCTGTCGGGACGGTCCGGCAGAGCCCGGACGATCAACCGCAGCGCGAGCCCGGGGCGCGCGGCGAACAGCTGAAGGTTCTCGGCGTAGGGGAGTTCCGGCCGCTCGTCCGGCGCCGACAGTCTCAGGGTGGGGCCTCCGGAGACCGAGAAACCCGCTCCGGTGACCGTGCCGTCCAGGAAGAGCAGATCGCCGCCCGCCGCGCGCGCGTCCGCCGGCTTCGTCAACCAGCGCAGTGCCGAAGCCAGTTGACTGGCGGGGGAACGCTCCCAGAGGGCGGCGAGCGGCGGTTCGTGCCACCCCGTTCCCGGGGCGCGTACGGAACGCACCTGCCCGCCACCCCCGATCCGCCCGTCCGGTGAGACGACCGGCGCCGTGAGGATCACCCCGCCGCTGTCGCCCAGGTCGCGCAGCGCGAGACCGCAACCGCCCGGGACCGGTGTACCCGACGCCTGGCGAGCGCGCTCGGGCCCGCCGGGTGCGATGTCCGACAGGGTGCGGAGGCCACCGTCGGGCGCGAGGGCATAGGTGGTGGCGCCCGCGTAACCGGAGGCCGTCACCACCGGCTCGGTGAACAGTCCGTGCAGCCGGAGCGGCCCTTCCTGTCGGTAGGCGCGCCGCGCGGGGGACAGCGCCTCGGCCGGGTTCCGTACCAGATCCAGCAGCGCCGTCAGCTCGGCGGAGAGCCCGGACAGCCGGAACGCCGGGTCGTCGGAGTGGGCTTCGCCGAGGCGTCGCGCGATCCGTACGGCGGTGGCGGCCGGCCGGTGCAGTCCGGCCAGCCGCGCCGAGTGCGCGGCGTGGAGCAGCTCGGCCCGATGGACCGCGCCGGCCCCGGTGACACCCGCCACGAGAACGGTCGTCACCGCGTGCCGCAGGGCGCGGAGAGCTTCGTCCTGGGCGGGAGTCGGGGCCGGCGGCCCGGGGGTGCCGGGCGTGCACGGGTCGGCCGGAAGCCCGGCCGTGGAGTCGGCCGGCGTCTCCAGGGCGCGCGGGGGACCGGGCGTCGTCGGGTGGGGAGCCGTCGGGTGCGGTGTCGTCGGGTGCGGTGTCGTCGGGTGGGGCGCCGCCGGGTGGGGAGCCGACGGGTGGAGTTCTCCTTCCTCCTCGACCGCGAGCGGTGCGCTCGACAGGACTGCCGCCCGGTGCAGACAGGCCGGGGCCAGGAGACAGGTGCACACCGCGTCGTCGGAGCCGGCCACGATCCCGGAGGTGACCTTCAGGGTCACCTCCGTGTCGTCCGCGACACGGACGAGGACCCCACCGGGCATGGCCTCCACCGGCCAGGCGGCTGCCTTCGCCACCGCGCCGTCCACGCGTTTACGCAGCCGGGCGGGGAGCAGATCGAGCGCCGCGGCCGCCACCTCGGCGGTCACCGGCGGGAGTGCCGGAGCGGAGTCCGTCATCGGTGTGCACCTCCTACGCGTTCGCCGACCCAGCGGGCCAGCTCCAGGGGGCTGAGCGCCGCGACCGGCATGCCCGCTCCCACCAACTGGCCTGCCACGCCCACCGAATAGCGCGGCCTGCCTTCGTCGTCGAGCGAGGCGCAGCCCAGGACGTGGCACCCCGCGTCGACCAGAGCCCGTACTTCCGTGAGAAGCGGGGAGACCGGACCGCCCTCCTCGAAGTCACTGATCAGGACGACCAGGGTGCGCGACGGCGCCGTGACCAGGTCGCGGGCGTGCCGCAGCCCCCGCGCGATGTTCGTGCCGCCGCCGACCCGGACCTCCAGCAGCAGGCTCAGCGGGTCCTCGACCTGGTCGGTGAGGTCGAGGACCTCGGTGGAGAACGCGACGAAGTGCGTGCTCACCGCCGGGACACCGGCCAGTACGGCGGCGGTGAGCGCGGCCCAGACCGTCGAGGCCTCCATCGAGCCCGACACGTCGACGACCAGGACCAGCCGCCAGTCGGCCGTCCTGCGGGCGCGCGTACGGAAGACCGGATGTTCGGGAAGGACCGTCACGGCGCCGGTGTCCGGGTCACGCCGGGCGCTCGCCAGATTCGCGCGCAGCGTACGGGCGAGATCGAGCGGGCCGCCGGGGCGGCGGGTGGGGCGCGGATGGGAGAGCCCGGTGAGCGCGGGACGCAGCCGGTTGGCGAGCGCCTCGGTCAATTCGGCGACCAGCCTGGCCACCAGGGGCCGCAGCCGGCTGAGCTGTTGCTCGGGGAGGCCGCCCGCGTACGAGAGGACCGTACGCAGCAGCTCCACGGAGGGCCGCGCGGCGGCCGGATCGAGCTCCAGGGCGGCGTCGAGGCGGCCCGTGTCGGCGGCAGCGGCGAGTACCTCCTCCCGCACGCCCGGTCCGAACAGCGCGGACAGCTCCTCGGACCAGGAGCGGACATCGGGGAACGGTGCCTCGTCTCCGCCCCTGGAACCTCCTGTGCCTCGTTCCTCGCTCCGGGCCCCCTCACCGCGCCCGTACCCGTACAGCTCGTCCAGCGCCCCGGCGAGCCGCGCGGCGCTCCCGGTGAGGCCTTGCCCCCGTCCGAGGATCAGCCGCCACCGCTCCCCGGGGGTGAGGGCTCCGGCCGGACCGCCGGGCGCCGTTCCGGCCCACGGCTCCGGCCGGGCGCCGGGTGGTGCCGCGTCCATCCGTACCGCCGGCTGCCCCGGGCCCGTCCCCAGTCCCCTGGCCGCCAGCGCCTCCCGGCCCGCCAGGTCCGCCGAGGCCAGCAGGGCCAAGGCGGTCGGATCCGTCAGGGGTCCCGGGAGGGTGCCCGCGGCGAGGCCCGTGCGGTCCTCGACCGTGGCCAGCAGCCGGGCCCGGGCCGCCGGGGAGAGCGTGTCGAAGCCCGCGCGCAGCGAGGGCAGCCGGTCCAGGAAGCCCCGGTCGGGCAGGGCCTCGATCCGTTCCAGCAGCGGATCGAGGGCACCGCCCGCCTCCAGCAGCGGGGCCGCCGCCAGCAGTGTCCCGCGCAGGAATCCCGCCAGACCGGCGCGGAGGACGGGCGTCGTCGCGCTGTCCACGCGGGAGGCCAGGCGGATGCCCAGCTCGGCCGTGTCCCGGGAGCCGAGCAGCACCCGGGCCGCTCCCGCCGCGCCCCGGATCAGTGGAGTGGCCTCGTCCTCCAGCCGGGCGAGCGCGGCATCGAGCCGTAGTCCCCCGCCGAGCGCCGAGGTCGCCCGGTCGGCCAGGGAGACCAGCGCACGCGCGTCGGCAGGTTCGGTGGAACCGGTCAGTCCGTCCAGGGCGCGGACCCCGGCGGCGGTCAGTTCCTCAGCGGCCCCGCCGAGCGCGGCCCGCTCCCACCGCGCCGGAATCCCCGGCAGATGGCCTGACCTGATCCGGTCCAACAGGGAGAGGGCGGAGATCAGTTCGGGGAGGGTGCCGGACGCCGGCAGCAGCCCGGCCGTCTCCGACAGGCGTTCCGCCGCGAGCGCGGGCAGCCCGCAGAGCGCCGCCTCCTCCAGACCGGCGAGTACTTCGGTGGCGGTCGGGCCGCCGGCCCGCCGCTCGGCGGCCCACCGCTGCCGCAGCATTCCGGCCGCCGCCTGATCGAGTGTCACCCCGTGCACGCCCGTCACATCGAGCATGGCGGTGGTCGACGGGGACCAGGCCACCGCCCACCGCGTGGTCAGCGGGGCGGCGTCCGCGACACCCGCGACACCGCTCTCCTCCCCGTACGGGATACGGCAGGCCGCCATGCGTCGCAGGCACAGCTCGCGGCGCCGGTCCAGCTCACCCCGGTGGGCGTCGAGCCGCAGTTCCCGGCGGCCGGGGGCCGCCGGCGTGGGCAGGGAGAGCTCGCCGAGCAGTTCCTCCACGGCCGGTCCCAGCCCTGACCGGGGTGTCCCGGGCGCCGGCCGCCCCCGCCGCACGCCGACCAGGACCCGTTCCATGGCGGCGGCCACGACCCGGCCCCGGCCGTACAACTGCCCCTGCGTGAGCACGGTCTGCGCGGCCTCCGCCAATTCCCCGCGCCCGGCGGCGGGAAGCCCGCGCAGCGCCGCCAGGTCCCGGGCGACCCGGACCACCTCACGGGCGTCGGCCGGTCCGCTGGGATGCCCGGCCTCCCGTACGGCGGCACAGATCCGTACCGCCGTCGCGGTCAGCAGATCGTCCAGCAGGGCGGGATCGCCCCCGGCCAGATACACCCCGCGCTGCCACTCCGGATCCCTGATCCCGGCCGGGTAGCCGGACCGCTCGTCGAGCAGCGCGTACGAGTACGGCACGAGCGACGTCACGACGGACGCGGTGGCGCGGGACGGATCCGTGCCGCCGGACGGCCGGCCGGGCTCCACGGTCCCCGGCAGCAGCGCCGGTGCGTGGAACGCGCCGATCACGGCCGCCGTGCGGCGATCCCCGTGCTCGGCCAGCCTGCGCCGCATGTTGGCCTCGCGCCGCAGGTCGTACGGGCCGACCGGGCCCGCGTCGGCCCGCAGCGCCCAGCCCACCAGCAGCGCGGCCCGCCGCAGGGACTCCGGGCCGGAACCGGGAGCCGCCGCCTCGACCAGCCGGTCCCACAGATCGTCCCCCGGCCGCCCGCCGGCCCGAGCGCGCAACGCGGCGGTGAGCGCCCCTCCCGCCGGCGGGCCCGGGTCACCGGCCGGGGACCCGGGCTCCGGACCGGGAGCGCCGCCCGGCTCCCGCGCCGCCAGCGGCAGATCGAACGGCACGACCTCCACCCCCGCCTCCCGCGCCCAGCGGATCGCCGCCAGCTCCGGCGAGAACTCCGCGAACGGCAGGAACACCGGTCCGCCGGAGGCGTCCCCCCGGCTGCCCGCCAGAGCGACCGGAGGCACGGTCGCCGGGTCGGCGAGAAACGGCAGCCAGGGCGCGAACTCCTCCGGCAGCTCGACGAACAGCGTCTCCGGCGCCGCCTGCGCCAGCATCGCCGGAACAGCCGCGGCCAGCGCGGGGGAGTGGTGGCGCACCCCGATCAGATACGGCTCCCGGCACCCGGCGAGCTCCGCCAGGGCGGCCTCAGGGGCCCGGCCGCCCGGAGCCGCCCCCGAGCCGCCGCTGCGCAGACTTCCGGGCTCAGCCCCCGAGCCGCCGCCCGGCACCCTCCTCGGCTCAGCCCAGTTCATCGCGCAGCTCCCACAGCGTCCGCCACAGCGGAGCCCCGGCTTCCGCCCGGCGCCTGACCGGGCCGTCCCAGTACCCCAGCAGGCGCGCGTGGTCCGCCGGGTCGTCCTTGCGGACCGTGCCGAGCAGATGACCGGGCAGCGTACGGACGACATCCCGGCCGTCTCCGAGATAGGCCGCACCGAGCCCCATCGAGATGGCCACATGGACCGCTTCGGCCGTCGACATGACCGTCGAGGGGCGTTCGATCTCCCAGCCCTCCGAACTCCGCCCGGTCCGCAGGTCCCGGAACGCCGTGACCAGTGCTTCGAGCACGGTGTCGTCCACCGAGAAGCGCGCGCCGCCCCGCACCAGTGCCGCCGTGGCCTGGCCGCGCACCAGCTCGGTCTCCGCGTCGAGATCACCGATGGGGCCGACCGTCTCGAAGTTGAACCGGCGCTTCAGGGCGGCGGACATCTCGGAGACGCCCTTGTCACGGAGGTTCGCGGTGGCGATCAGGGTGAAGCCGGGCACGGCGTGCACCGTGCTGTCCCCGTCCTCCCCACCGGCCAGTTCCGGTACGGACATGCGGCGCTCCGACAGGAGCGAGACCAGTGCGTCCTGCACCTCCGGCAGACAGCGGGTGACCTCCTCGACCCGGGCGACCGCGCCGCGCGTCATGGCTGTGAGGACGGGGGAAGGCACCAGCGCCTCCCGGCTGGGCCCCTTGGCCAGCAGCATCGCGTAGTTCCAGCCGTAGCGGAGCTGGTCCTCCGTGGTGCCGGCCGTGCCCTGCACGGTGAGCGTGCTGGTGCCGCACACCGCGGCCGACAGCAGCTCGGAGAGCATCGACTTGGCGGTGCCGGGCTCGCCGACGAGCAGCAGTCCGCGCTCACCGGCCAGCGTCACCACGCAGCGCTCCACCAGAGCCCGGTCGCCCACGAACTTGCGGGACACCGCGAGCTGTCCGCCGTCCGGCGACCGCAGTGGTTCACCGTCCGTACCGCAGACGAACAGCACGACGGCGCGCGGTGTCAGCCGCCACCCGGGAGGCCGCGGCCCCGCGTCGTATCCCGCCAGAAACGCCAGCTCCGCCGCGTACCGATCCTCCGGCAGCTCCATCTGCCGGCCCGACCGGGTCTCCGTCGCCGTCTTCACACCTGTCCCTGTCATCGTCTCCCCCTCCGGCCGGTACGGCCCTGGAACTCCTCGAACCCCGGCCTGTCGCCGTCGGCCACCCGCCGCCACGCGGCCTCGTACAACTCGGGCACCGGCCGGTCCGGCACCACGAAGCCCGGCAGGTCCCACGGCAGCAGGACCGTCTTCCAGGTCTCCGCCGGCAACCGTGGCGGCGTCCTCTGCTCCAGCCAGCCACCGGGCAGGAACAGCGACCGCCCGGCTCGCGCCCGCCGCGCCTTCACCACCAGCTCGGTGGCGGCCAGTTCGGCCCGCGCCTTCTTCAGCCTGGCCGGCTTCCAGCCGGTCCACGCCGCCTGGTTGCGGTCGGTCGGGTCGGGCAGTGCGAGCAGCATCAGATAGACAGCGGCCGCGTCCTCCGAGAGCCCGAACCGCTCCGCCGCCTGTCTCACCGGTCCGGGAGCCCCGCGGCTCGGGTCCTGCGGTGACCCCGCCGGGCCGTCCGCCGACACGAGCACCGTGAACTCCTCGCTCAGCAGCGTCCGCAACGCTTCCAGCCCCGGCGCCGCCCGCGCAGTCGCCACCAGCAGCTTCAGGTCCGGATGGTCGGGACCGCCCTCGCCGCCGTCCTTCCCGCCGCCCTCGCCGCCGTCCGTGGCGCCGTCGCTCCAGGCCGCCGGCAGCACGGCCGCCGGCCGTACCCACACCTCGTCGCCCTGCCTTCTGTACGGCATCGGCGTCAGCACCAGCGCGGCCGACAGCTCGGACATCTCCTTCTCGTCCCCGCCGCGCTCCGGGGCGAGGCCGTACGCCTCCCGCAGCCGAGGGGACACGGCGGTGTAGGCCGAATCCCAGGTCACGCCCAGGTCCAGCAGCAGACCGGGGTCGGCGAGCCGCTCCCGCAGGATGCCCAGGGTCAGCGGCAGGACGGCACGGAGCGGGTCGCCGTACGGCAGCCGGTAGGCGAGCCAGCGCAGGGCTGCCACCCAGCGCTGGACCGTATTCCCGGTCAGCAGCCGGTCCGGATCCACCGGCGCGGGCCGCCCTTCGACGAGCCGCTGCTGGGTACGGCCGGTGAGCTGCGGCTGCCACTCGGGGTTGAGCACCTCCTCCACGGAGCGCCCGTGGTCGGCCGTCTCGGCCGTCATCGGCCTGAACAGCGAAGGCGGCGTGGGCCGTCGTCGGCCGCGTGCGGCGACCCACCTCTCCACCAGCGGTGCCGTCGCGAAGCCCGTGCTCCACAGATCCGCCACCCGCGCCGGGTCACCCGGCAGCAGCAGCGCGGTGAACGCCCGCGACTGCCCGAAGGTCAGCGCGGCCAGCGTGGAGACGGCGACCTGCGCCTCCGCGTTCTTGGCGCCCAGCGGTTCCAGATACTCGGCGGTCAGCACGTCCCGGCTCCGATAGCCCAGCTGGAGCAATGCGGCGGCCGCCGGGGTGATACCGACCTGGTCGGCGAAGTCCGTGGCGTTCTCCGGGTGGTACGGCAGTGGACCGCGCTCCCGCACCAGTTCCAGCAGGCGGCGGACCGCCGGGGCCCGTACCTGGTCCCCCGCCGCGCCCAGCACCTCGGACGAGAGGAGCGTGCACCCGTCCCAGCCGCCGAAGACCCCGGCGGGGTCGTACTCGACGCACTGCCAGAAGCCGTCCCGCTGCTCGCTCCGCAGCCGGCCCAGGAGCACCAGCCGCCGTGCTCCCGCGTGCCGCACCTCACCGACGTGCTCGTCCCCCTGGAAGGTCCCGGGAATCCGCAGCTCCAGGGTGCGCAGCCGGCCACGCGGATCGATCAGGACGGCGTCACCCCCGGCCTCCACGCCCAGTGCCGTGTCGAGGAACTCCAGCAGAGCCGCGCGGTGCGTCTGCGACGTGACCGGTGAGGCCGCACGCAGCGCGAGCGCCGCCATCCCGGTGCCGCACAGAGTCAGCCACTGTTCACCCGGACCGGGAACGGCCTTCCGCCCCGGGGCCGCGCCCGGTGCCAGCACCCCCGGCAGCGCCAGGATCTGCTGGATGACCGTGGTGTTGTTCCGCGACCCGCGTTGGTAGAAGTAGCTGTACGCCGGTGTCACGAAGCCCCGGAACGCCTCGCTCAGAGTGCCGTCGTGGGCGTGCAGGACCGTCGGCTCCGCCGGTGCGGTGGAATCCTGTCGTCGTGCGGCCCGTTCGGCGAGGACCCCGATGCGCTTGCCCTGGCGGTCCGCCTCGTCCACGAGTCCGGCCACGCCCGCCACCAGCGCGGGATGGGTGATCTCCGGCAGCACCCGGCGCACGGCCTCCCGCGTGGTCGCTCCGCCGGTGACGGCGGTCAGCAGCGCCTGCGCGTCCGCGTCCGTCACCGTGCGCAGCGCGGCCGAGCCCGCCTCGTCGCGGGGCCGCAGCGCGTGCCAGTACGCCAGCGGGGGCACCAGGGCGCTGCCCGCCGCGTAGCCGCCGCCCCGGCGCCCTTCGGGCAGATGCGCGAGCTGTACTCCCTCGGCGTCGTACAGATCGATCTTCGTCTCGTACCCGCGTGACTCACGCGGATGCAGCACGGCTCCGCCGGGCAGCCGCAGCGGCGGCACCGGAACGCCCTCGCCGAAGTGGCGCGTGCGGTCACCGGAGGACACGGACACGGCGGGGCTCCGACTGCCGTCCACCGAGCAGGCCGTGAGCGTCCCCTTCTCCGGGTCATGCAGTACCCACCAGCCCAGCAGCCCGTTCTCCGTGCCGAACGGCGAGGATTCCAGACCTGGTTGTACGGGCAGCAGCCGACAGGACCCGGCCACCAGCTGTCCCCGGCCCCCGGCCAATGCCGAGTCGAAGAAGGCGGGCAGTGACACCCGGCCCCTGCGGGCCGACTCCGGGTCGTACTCCCACCACTGGTCCTCGTGCAGCACCCAGAGGGAGATGCCGTCCGACGCCACCTGACGGCGCTCCGCCGCGAACGAGGTGTCGCCCGCGTACACCGGCCGGCCGCCGTAGCAGCGGCCGCCGTCGGGCAGCGCCAGCGAGGGTGTCCGGGCATCCGTGCCATGGTCGTTCAGCTCGCCCACGGGTGTGAACACCTCGGCGGGCCGCCCCGACCACAGGGCACGCCGGTCGTCGCCGTGGCCCTGCGCGATCAGCCACTGACCTCCGGCATAGCGGATCGCCGTCGTGTCCCAGGGGGTGGCTGTGGATGTCTTCGGCGGTGTGAGCACCCGCTGGTCGATCACGCCCGTGGGACCCACCGCCGCGACCTGGGTCCCGACCCGGACGAGCAGGGCCGGCCAGGCGTCCGTCAGCTGGTACCAGGATCCGGCGGTATGACGGTGACGCTGCCCGGCGGCCTTCGGATCGACCGCACCGAGCTCCGGCAGGGCCTCCTCCAGCGCGGGCCAGCCCAACTCGTCGAAAATGCCCGCCCGCAGCGTGCGCGCCAGGACCGGCGCGGTCGGAATCGCGGTGATCCGCGCCACCGCTTCCGGTGCCACGGCCAGCAACGACGGCGTGGAGAAGCGGGTCATTCGCCCCAACTGCCGTCCCAGCTCAGGAAGTCCGAAAGGTCCTGCCAGGTCGTCGGCCCGTTCACCGAACCAGCCGACCAGGGCGGTACGCAGGGCGGGATGGCCGGCGATCCTGTCGAGCCGCTGGGGCTCGCCGCTCTGGGCGATCCGCTCCACGCCCGCCCGCAGCAGCGGGATGAACCGGGGATCCGTGGTCAGTGCCACCAGATCCCTGCGCCCCTCACTCTCATCGGACAGCCAGCCGGCCAGCTCCAGAGCCCAGTCGGCCGGGGGACCGTCGACCGGCACCCCGCTCGCCAGGCAGGCGTCGAGCAGATCCAGGTCGGCGGCGGTGCGCCAGCCGTGGCCGCCGACCAGTCGTACCGGCGTGCCGTCGGCCGAGAGCCGCTCCGCCAGCCGCTCCAACAGGGCCAGTTCGGCCGCCAGTCGCTTCGTGGACCGCCAGCCGCGCTGCCGGTGCGCGGCCCAGGACGACAGCCACTCGGCAGCCGGAACCGAGCCGTCCATCAGCATGTCGACCGCCCCGCACCGGTCCAGCAGGGCCAGCCAGGAGGCGTCGAACTCCTCCGGACTGTCGCCGCCCGTGACCGGAAACAGCGTCAGCAACCGCTCCCGCACGGTCCGGTCCCGCGCCGCCAGGGCCGTCAGTGACGGCAGCGCGGATTTCCAGAAGCTCGCCGCCGCCCGGTTCATCGCACCGGTGTGCATGATCTCCGCCAGCAGCGATCCTTCCTCGGCAGCCACGTCCAGCCCCGCGCCCTTCGCCAGCCGCCGCAGATCCTCCAGCATCCCCGCGTACGGGGCGAGCCCGGCCGCACACCGCTCCAGCGAGACCGCCCGGAACTGGCCGAACGCCTCCGCCGCCGACAACCGGACCGTCAGCGCCTTCGCGTGCTCACGCAGTGCCTTGCCGCTCAGTGCCCCGGCCGCGGCGAACTCCAGGAACACCTCCCGCAGCCGCTCCTCGTCCACCGCCAGCGCATGCCGCTGCTCTGCCGCCCGCGCCTTCCCGAAGAACACCGAGGCGTTCCGGCTGGAGTCGACGGCCAGGAAGAGCCGCCCCACCTGCTCGTAGAAGGTGGGCAGGAATCCCGGCACGGACCGGTCGAGCCGATCGCCGATCTCGTCGAACCCGTCCATCGCCAGCCCGGGCTTGGTGGCGACGAGACGGGTGAGCCGCTCCATCTCCTTGACCACGGCGAGCGCGTGATGGCCGTTGGCCGGGTCGTGCACGAGCGCCCAGGCGGGGAAGCTGAGCGACCGCTGTCTGACCCGGCCGACTTCATCCACCTCGGCCCCGCCGAACCCCAGATACTCCAGCGCCAGGTCCTCGGCCGCGCCGATCGCCCCGGGCACCAGCCGGACCACCGTGCGGTCGTCCAGCGCGGGATGTCCGTACGCCCGGGCTGTCAGTACATCGCCCGCGGTGCCGCCGAGGGGCAGCACCGCGCCGGTCTCCAGCAGGTCCTCGGCCGGCAGGTCCGCTGTCAGCAGGCCCGTGCCGAGCAGGCCCGTGCCGAGCAGACCTGTGCCGAGCAGACCTGTGCTCTCCGCCGGCTTTCCGCCCGGCAGTCGCCCCCCGTTCACAGCGCCCCCTCTTCATCGCTCTCGATCACGCGGCCCGCGTACACCAGCGCGGCCATCCGTTCGCCCTCCGACCAGGCGACCGGTCCCACCTCGGTGAGCGGCAGCCGCCGTCCGGCCGCGTCACGCCACTCCAGCGCGCCGGTCAGCGTCTCCGACTCGGGATAGTCGTCACCCAGCCAGTACGCCGCCTCCAGCTGACGGCCGCCCTCCACCAGCGCGCACACCGCCTGACCACCCCGGACCCGGTAGCCCAGTGAGGTCGCCCGCCCGGTGGCATGCCGCAACTGCCCGAACTTCCCATGGGCGTACGCACGCCAGTTCGTCCCGGTGGAAGCGGCTTCCGGCCGCCGCCACACCTCACGGAACAGCTGCTCCACGCTCTGCGTGATGCCCAGCTCCGCCGCGAACTCCCTCAGCTCGGCCAGGTCTTCGAGCAGCACGGGATGCGGAATCAGTACCGTCTCCACCTCGACCGGGTCCAGCCGCACCGAGTCCCCGTCCAGGTCGACGATTCCCACTCCCCGCACCGGATCCGCGTCCCGCAGAAACCCGGCACACGCCGTGTCGGCCGAGCCGTCCCCGGCCACCGGCACGACCACCAGGTCGCGCAGCGCGCCCTGCCAGGCCGGGTCCGGCCATACCCGCGCCAGCAGTGCCACCGGCACCGGCAGTGAACGCGCGAGCCAGGTATCCACCTGCTCCCGGCACTCCCGCTCGTGCCGCTCCAGCCACTCCGCCAACTGCCGCAGCCGGACGACCTCGGCGTCATCCTTGAGCTTCGCGGGCACCTGCTTCAACGGGCGGCCCGCGGCACTGCGGCACACCACCCGCGTGCCGTCCAGCGTGACGGCATACCCGCCCGACGTTTCGATCCAGCCCATGGCAGGACCCCTCCCCCGACCTTCTGGTTCCGAACGGATTTCACAGTAGGTGACGGGTCTGACAACGCTCCCGGAGCGCCGGGGAGGTGGGGGAAAAGCACGGAGGACACCGACGCGGCCCGCATCCCTGGATGACGTCGGCCCGGACGGCCCGGCCCGGACGGCCCGGCCCGGACGGCCCGGTCCAGGACGGCCCGGTCCAGGACGGCCCGGTCCAGGACGGCCCGGTCCAGGACGGCCCGGTCCAGGACGGCCCGGTCCAGGACGGCCCGGTCCAGGACGGC
>NZ_JBITDJ010000011.1:0-82063 GCF_044454085.1 Streptomyces sp. NPDC051569 | reverse complement strand
GGCCCGGCCCCGGATGACGCCGGCCCCGGATGACGCCGGCCCGGATGACGCCGGCCCTTCGCCGAGGACCCCGGAACACGGCTCGTCAGCGCACGCCGGGACCGCCCGCCGACGGCTCCGGGTTACCGTCGGTGCATGGCAGGCACCACCGACTTCACCACCCCGCCCCCCTCGGACTCCTCGCACCCTTCCGGCGCGTACGACGAAGCGGCCACCGAACGCTGGGCCACCGAGCCCGACAAGCGTCCCGGCCGCACCGCGTTCCAGCGCGACCGCGCCCGCGTGCTGCACTCCTCCGCGCTGCGCCGGCTCGCCGGCAAGACCCAGGTGGTGACTCCCGGATCACGCAGCCAGGAGTGGGACGCCAGCGCCCGCACCCGGCTGACCCACTCGCTGGAGTGCGCCCAGGTGGGACGGGAGCTGGGTGCGGCGCTCGGCTGCGACCCCGATCTCGTCGAGGCCGCCTGTCTCTCCCACGACATGGGCCACCCGCCGTTCGGGCACAACGGCGAGCAGGCGCTCAACGAGTTCGCCGGGGACTGCGGCGGCTTCGAGGGCAACGCGCAGTCGCTCCGGCTGCTGACCCGCATCGAGCCGAAGCGTTTCGTGCGCGCGCCCGACGGCAGCGGCGATCTGGTCAGCGTCGGCCTCAACCTCACCCGGGCCGCCCTGGACGCCGCCACCAAGTACCCCTGGCCGCGCGGCGCTCACCCCACCCAGCCCGGCTCGGTGAAATTCGGCGTGTACGAGGACGACCTGCCGGTCTTCGCCTGGGCCCGGCTGGGCGCACCGGCGGACCGTACCTGTTTCGAGGCGCAGGTCATGGACTGGTCCGACGACGTGGCGTACTCGGTCCACGACTTCGAGGACGGTCTCCACGCCGGCCACATCGACCCCGCCGCCCTCTCCTCCGAGGCCGAGCGGCGCGCGATCTGGTCGGTCGCGATCGGCCGGTACGTGCCCGCGGACACCGACCCCCAGGAACTGTCCGACGCACTCGACCGCCTCATCGGGCAGGAGTGGTGGCCGCACGGCTATGACGGTTCGGCCGTCGCCCAGGGCCGCCTCAAGGACGCGACCAGCCAGCTCATCGGCCGGTTCTGCCTGGCCGCCGAGAGTGCCACCCGGCAGGCGTACGGCCCGGGCC
The DNA here is from genome assembly GCF_044454085.1 of Streptomyces sp. NPDC051569. Lineage (NCBI taxonomy): Bacteria > Bacillati > Actinomycetota > Actinomycetes > Kitasatosporales > Streptomycetaceae > Streptomyces > Streptomyces sp. NPDC051569. Next base: position 80,916 of record NZ_JBITDJ010000011.1, on the reverse strand, counting down.
CGCTCACCCGGTACGCCGCCGAGCTGGTCGTCCCGCGCGAGGCCCGCGACGAATGCGCGGTCCTCAAGGCCGTGGCGGACCGCTATGTCATGCAGCGCGCCGAACAGGAAGCGCTCCGGGCCGATCAGCGGATCGTCCTGGCCGAGCTGGCCGAGGCGCTGACGGCCAGCGCCCCGGAGGGTCTCGACCCGCAGTTCCGCGCGCTGTTCGACGCCGCTCCTGACGACCGGGCGCGTAAGCGGGTCATCGTCGACCAGATCGCCTCCTTCACGGACGCGGCGGCCCGCTCCCTGCACGCGGGACTCACCAGCCGCCGAGCCTGACAGCCGGGCGGGAGAGCCGTACCGGGCAGCCGGGCGGGACAGCCGTACCCGGCGGTCGAGCCCGACACCCGCTCGGCGCCGCACCGGGCGGCCACCTCGCCTGACACGCGTCGCCCCCGCCCCGCACGCCTCACGGTCCACGGCGTCGGCTTGCAGGACAGTAGCCGGGTCAGGGCATGAGCACGGACCCGTGGAGCGCTCCCTCTTTCGCCATCACGCTCCGTGCGGGACGCTCGCGGATGGCGAACAGCGCGAAGAGGAGGCAACACAGTGGTCGACGCACATCGGACCTTTGTCATCGTCGGTGGTGGGCTGGCCGGGGCGAAGGCCGCGGAAACCCTGCGGGCGGAGGGCTTCACCGGCCGGGTGATCCTCATTGGTGACGAGCGCGACCACCCCTATGAACGCCCACCCCTGTCGAAGGGCTATCTGGGTCATCCGGGGCATCCGGGCGGCAAGGAGGAGCGGGACAGCGTCTTCGTCCACGAGCCCGGCTGGTACGCCCAGGCCGAGATCGAGCTCCATCTCGGCCAGACCGTCACCTCCGTCGACCGGGACACCCGGAGCGTCCATCTCGGCGACGGGACGTCTGTTCGGTACGACAAACTGCTGCTGGCCACCGGTTCGGAGCCGCGCCGCCTCGACATCCCCGGGACGGATCTGGCGGGCGTCCACCATCTGCGCCGCCTCGCCCATGCCGACCGGCTGCGCCAGGTGCTGGCCGCGCTCGGCCGGGACAACGGCCACCTGGTGATCGCCGGTGCCGGCTGGATCGGTCTGGAGGTGGCGGCCGCCGCGCGGAGCTACGGCGCCGAGGTCACCGTCGTCCAGTCCGAGTCCACGCCGCTCCACCACGTCATCGGCCCCGAGCTGGGTCAGCTTTTCACCGATCTGCACAGCGAGCACGGCGTCCGCTTCCACTTCGGCGCCCGGCTCACCGAGATCACCGGCCAGGACGGTATGGTCCTGGCGGCCCGCACGGACGACGGCGAGGAGCACCCGGCCCACGACGTGCTCGCCGCGATCGGCGCTGCCCCGCGCACGTCCCTCGCCGAGGCCGCGGGCCTCGCTCTCGTCGACCCCGCCCAGGGCGGCGGCATCGCTGTGGACGCCGGCCTGCGGACCTCCGACCCGGACATCTTCGCGGCCGGGGACGTGGCGGCCTTCCCGCTCTCCGGCTGGGGCGGGGGCCTCTCCGTCTCCCGGGTGCGCGTCGAGCACTGGGCCAACGCCCTGAACGGCGGTCCGGCCGCGGCCCGCGCCATGCTCGGCCAGGACGTCACGTACGACCGGATCCCGTATTTCTTCTCCGACCAGTACGACCTGGGCCTGGAGTACTCGGGCTGGGCGCCGCCGGGTTCGTACGACCAGGTGGTCGTACGGGGTGACGCCGGGAAGCGGGAGTTCATCGCCTTCTGGCTCAAGGACCGCAGGGTGCTCGCCGGGATGAACGTCAACGTGTGGGATGTCACGGAGGACGTCCAGCGCCTGATCCGCTCCGGTGCTCAGCAGGATCTGGAGGCCCTCGGCGACCCGGGCGTCCCCCTCGGCTCCCTCGGCCGCTGATCCCGGAGCCGGGACTGTCGGGACCGCCGGAGCGGCCCCGTAGAATTCACGCGTGGCCGGCAGGATCAACGATGACGACGTGAAGGTGGTTCGGGACGCGGTCCCGATCGACGCCGTTGTGTCCGAGTACCTTCAACTGCGCAGCGCGGGCGGCGGCAACCTGAAGGGCCTGTGCCCCTTCCACGACGAAAAATCCCCCTCCTTCCAGGTCAGTCCGAGCAAGGGTCTCTTCCACTGCTTCGGCTGCCAGGAGGGCGGGGACACCATCGCCTTCGTCATGAAGATCGACCACCTCTCCTTCTCGGAGACGGTCGAGCGGCTCGCCGCCCAGGCGGGCATCACCCTGCGGTACGAGGAAGGCGGGTACAACCCGTCCTCGCAGCGCGGCGAGCGCACCCGGCTGGTCGAGGCGCACAAGATCGCCGCGGAGTTCTACGCCGAGCAGCTCTCCGGCGCCGAGGCCGAGCCGGGCCGGACCTTCCTCGCCGAGCGCGGCTTCGACCAGGCCGCCGCCGAGCACTTCGGTGTCGGCTACAGCCCGGCCGGCTGGGACCACCTCACCCGCTATCTGCGCGGCAAGGGCTTCACCGACAGGGAGCTGCTGCTCTCCGGCCTCTCCCAGGACGGCCGCCGCGGCCCGATCGACCGCTTCCGGGGGCGGCTGATGTGGCCGATCCGCGACATCTCCGGAGAGGTCGTCGGCTTCGGCGCGCGCAAGCTGCGCGACGACGACAACGGGCCGAAGTACCTCAACACCCCCGAGACCGCGATCTACAAGAAGTCCCAGGTGCTGTACGGCGTCGACCTCGCCAAGAAGGACATCGCGAAGGCCAGCCGGGCCGTCGTCGTCGAGGGCTACACCGACGTGATGGCCTGTCACCTGGCCGGGGTCACCACCGCCATCGCCACCTGCGGCACCGCCTTCGGCGGCGACCACATCAAGATCCTCCGACGGCTCCTGATGGACAACGGCAGCGCCCGGGTGATCTTCACCTTCGACGGTGACGCGGCCGGCCAGAAGGCCGCGCTGCGCGCCTTCGAGGACGACCAGAAGTTCGCCGCCGAGACCTATATCGCCATCGCCCCGGACAACATGGACCCCTGCGACCTGCGGCTCGTCAAGGGCGACGAAGCCGTCCAGGACCTGGTCGAACCGCGCACACCGCTCTTCGAGTTCGCGATCCGGCAGATCGTGAACCGGTACGACCTGGAGACCCCGGCGGGCCGCGCCGCCGCGCTCGACGAGGCCGCCCCGATCGTCGCCAGGATCAAGAACGGCTCCTCGCAGCACGAGGTCGCGGTCCAGCTCGCCGGGATCCTCGGCATCCTCGACACCCAGTTCGTGGTCAAGCGCGTGGCCCAGGTGGCGCGCTGGGCACGCGACCGCGGCGGCCGGGGCCCGGCGGCGGAGCCCGGCCGTTCCCCCCGGTCACCGGCGTACGAGATCCAGGCCCCGCAGGGCACCTCGGGCCCCGCGCTCAACTTCCGCAGCCCCGCCCACCGCACGGAGCGCGAGCTGCTGAAGCTGGCCCTGCAGAAGCCCGAGCTCGTCTCCCCGGCCTTCGACGCCTACGGGGAGGACGAGTTCACGGCCCCGCCCTACGCGATGGTCCGGCACTGCATCGAGGAGGCGGGCGGCTCGGAGCAGGGCGTGTCCGACGGCCGGGGCTATCTCGCCCGGGTGCTCGAAGCCGTCCCCGACGACTCCGTACGCAAACTCGTCACGGAACTGGCCGTCGAGGTGTTCCGGGGCAAGACCATCGACGAGATGTACGCGGGACACCATCTCGTGCAGGTCCGCATCCGCGCGGTCGACCGGCGCATCCAGGACATCACCGGGACCCTGACCAGGCTCGCCAGCGGCGGTGACCCGGAGAGGTACGCCGCCGTGCAGAACGACCTGTGGGTGCTCCAGCAGTACGGCCAGTCCCTGCGCATCCGAGGCGCGGACGCCCTCTGATCCGCCTGCGGGCCGCCGGCGGATCGCCCCGGACCCGCCGCCCCCCGGACCGCTTCCCGAAGCGCCGCCAGGCACTGCCCGGGCCCTGTCTCCGGCCCGCGAGGACACCCGCGTAACGGTCCGGTCACCCGCAGGACTCAGAAAGTCGCCGCACGCCCCTCGTGGCAACGACGTGTCGTACTCCACACTGAGGGCGATCCGCTCACCGTGTACGGGACGGACGGCGGCCCGGCCGCCGCCCCGTCCCGCCGCTGCACGACCCCGAACCGGCACCCCCGACCCGGCAGCGATCACCCTGGAGGTCGCCCCCCGTGCAGACCCGGACCGTGACCGAGACCCTTCCCGGAGCCTTACCCGGGGCCGGAGCCCTACCCGGGGCTGGAGCCTCACCCGAGGCCCTGACCGAGGCTCCCGGTGCTCCCGGGGCCTTTCCCGGCATCGTGATGGCCGTGGAGACCCTCACCGAGGACCCTCCGGAGGTGCTTCCCGTGCCCGAGCCACCAGGCCGGCGAGGCCGCCGGGCCGCCGACACCGCGGGGCCGTCGTCCGACCTCTTCCGCCAGTACCTGCGGGAGATCGGCCGCGTCCCGCTGCTCACCGCCGTCGAGGAGGTCGATCTGGCCCGCCGCGTCGAGGCCGGCCTCTTCGCCGAGGAGAAGCTCAGCGGCGCCTCCGATCTGGACTCCCGGCTCGCCCTGGATCTCGACCGGCTGGTCGTCCTCGGCCGGATGGCCAAGCGCCGCCTGATCGAGGCCAATCTGCGGCTCGTCGTCTCCGTCGCCAAGCGCTACATCGGCCGGGGGCTGACCATGCTCGATCTCGTCCAGGAGGGAAACCTGGGCCTGATCAGGGCCGTCGAGAAGTTCGACTACGCGCGCGGCTACAAGTTCTCCACGTACGCGACCTGGTGGATCCGCCAGGCCATGTCCCGCGCGCTGGCCGACCAGGGCAGGACCATCCGCGTGCCGGTCCATGTGGTCGAGCTGATCAACCGGGTCGTACGGGTCCAGCGCTCCCTGCTCCAGGAGTACGGCCGCCGGCCCACCCCCGAAGAGGTCGCCGCCCAGCTGGAGCTGCCCCCCGAGCGGATCAGCGAGGTGCTGCGGCTGGCCCAGGAGCCGGTCTCCCTGCACGCGCCGGTGGGGGAGGAGGAGGATGTCGCGCTCGGCGATCTGATCGAGGACAGCCACGCCGCGTCCCCCGTCGAATCCGCGGCCTTCCTGCTGCTGCGCGAGCATCTGGACGCGGTGCTCTCCACCCTCGGCGAACGAGAACGCAGGGTGGTCCAGCTGCGGTACGGACTGACCGACGGCCGGCCGCGCACCCTGGAGGAGATCGGCGGGATCTTCGGCGTCACCCGCGAGCGGATACGCCAGATCGAGGCCAGGACGCTCAACAGACTCCGCGTCCACGCCTCCGCCGACCAGCTCCGCGGCTACCTGGACTGAGACCGGGACCGGCGCCGGCCCCCACCCCGTACGGCAGCCCGTACGGGGTCGGGGGCGCGGCGCCGGCATTCTCCCGGGGGACCGATCTCCCGGGACCCTCAGTCCACCTCCACGACCGCCTGCGCGAACTGGGCCGAGTACAGCCGTGCGTACGCGCCCTCCGCCGCCAGCAGCTCGTCGTGCGTGCCCTGTTCGACGATCGCGCCGTTCTCCATCACCAGAATGACGTCCGCGTCCCGGATCGTGGAGAGCCGGTGCGCGATGACGAAGCTCGTACGCCCGTGGGCGAGCCGCGCCATCGCCTTCTGGATCAGCACTTCGGTACGGGTGTCCACCGAGCTGGTCGCCTCGTCCAGCACCAGGATCACCGGGTCGGACAGGAAGGCCCGCGCGATGGTGATCAGCTGCTTCTCACCGGCGCTGACGCCGGTCCCGTCGTCGTCGATCACGGTGTCGTAGCCGTCGGGGAGCGTACGGACGAAACGGTCGGCGTGGGCCGCCCGCGCCGCCTCCTCCACCTCCTCCCGGGTGACGTCGCGCGAAGCGCCGTACGCGATGTTCTCCGCTATCGTCCCGCCGAACAGCCAGGTGTCCTGGAGCACCATGCCTATCCCGGCGCGCAGCTCCTCACGGGACATCTTCGCGATGTCCAGGCCGTCCAGGGTGATCCGTCCGCCCGAGACCTCGTAGAACCGCATCAGCAGGTTGACCAGCGTTGTCTTGCCCGCGCCGGTGGGGCCGACGATGGCGACCGTCTGGCCGGGGTCCACCGAGAGCGACAGATCCTCGATGAGCGGCTTGTCGGGAACGTATCGGAACGAGACGTTCTCCAGTGCCACCTGGCCCTGCCGTTCCCGCAGCCGCTCCACCGCCGGGGTGTCCGGTTCCTGCTCGTCGGCGTCCAGCAGTTCGAAGATCCGCTCGGCGGACGCGATCCCGGACTGCAGCAGGTTCGCCATCGAGGCGACCTGGGTCAGGGGCATCGAGAACTGCCGCGAGTACTGGATGAACGCCTGCACGTCGCCGATCGACAGGGTGCCCGAGGCGACCCGCAGCCCGCCGATGACCGCGACCAGTACGTAGTTCAGATTGGAGATGAAGAACATCAGCGGCTGCATGATGCCGCTGTGGAACTGCGCCTTGAAGCCCGCCTCGTAGAGCTTCTCGTTCTCCACGCGGAACATCTCGGCCGACTCCTGCTGACGCCCGAAGACCTTCACCAGGGAGTGCCCGGTGTACATCTCCTCGATATGGGCGTTCAGCGTGCCGGTGACCTTCCACTGCTGCACGAACTGCGGCTGTGACCGCTTGCCGACCTTCGCCGCCACGACCACCGACAGCGGCACCGTCACCAGCGCGACCAGTGCCAGCAGCGGCGAGATCCAGAACATCATCCCCAGCACGCCGAGGATCGTCAGCACCGAGTTGATCAGCTGACCCATCGTCTGCTGCATGGTCTGCGAGATGTTGTCGACGTCGTTCGTCGCCCGGCTGAGCACCTCGCCGCGCGCCTGCCGGTCGAAGTACGACAGCGGCAGCCGTGACAGCTTCGCCTGCACGTCCTCCCGCATCCGGAACACCGTGCGGTTGATGACCCGGATGGAGAGCCGCGTCGCCATCAGCATCAGCAGGCCGGAGCCCACGTAGAGGACCAGGGCCAGCAGCAGGATCTCGCCCACCGAGCCGAAGTCGATCCCGTGCCCCGGTGTGAAGTCCACCCCGGACAGCAGGTCGGCCATCCCGCCGTCGCCCCGGGCCCGCAGGCCGGCGATGGTCTCCGCCTTGGTGGCGCCCTCCGGCGTCTGCCGGCCGACGACCCCCGCGAAGATCAGGTCGGTGGCCCGGCCGAGGATCTTCGGACCTGTCACCGCCAGGGTGACACTGAGCACACCGGCGGTGAGCATCCACCAGAGGCTGGCCCGCTCCACGGTCAGCCGCCGCAGCAGCCGCTTGCCCGACCCCGCGAAGTCCATGGACCGCTGGTGGGCACCGGCCGCCATCATCATGCGTCCGCCCGGACCGCTCATCAGGCCGCCTCCGCCTCGGTCAGCTGGGAGAGCACGATCTCCCGGTATGTCTCGTTGTCCGCCATCAGCTCGTGATGGCGGCCGGATCCGACGACCCGGCCCTCGTCCAGGACGATGATCCGGTCCGCCTCACGGATGGTCGAGACCCGCTGGGCGACGATCAGGACGGTCGCCTCCGCGGTCTCCCGCGCCAGCGCCTGACGCAGCGCCGCGTCCGTGGCGTAGTCCAGCGCGGAGAACGAGTCGTCGAAGAGGTAGATCTCCGGCCGCTGCACCAGGGTCCGCGCGATCGCGAGGCGCTGGCGCTGCCCGCCGGAGACGTTCGTACCGCCCTGCGCGATCGGCGCGTGCAGCCCGCCCTCCAGGGTGCTGACGAACTCCTTCGCCTGCGCCACCTCCAGCGCGTGCCACAGCTCCTCGTCGGTCGCCTCGGGGTTGCCGTACCGCAGGTTCGTCGCGACCGTCCCGGAGAAGAGATACGGCTTCTGCGGCACCATGCTCACGGTCTTCGCCAGCAGCGCGGGATCGAGCTCCCGCACATCCTGGCCGTCCACGAACACCTCACCACCGGTCGCGTCGAACAGCCTCGGTATGAGCCCGAGCAGCGTCGACTTGCCGCTGCCCGTGGACCCGATGACCGCGGTCGTCTCGCCCGGCCGCGCCACCAGCGACACCTCGCGCAGCACCGGCTCCTCGGCCCCGGGGAAGCGGAACTCCGCCCCCCGTACCTCCAGATGCCCGTGCCGGCGCAGCTCCCGCACCGGCCGGCGCGGGGGTACGACGCTGGACCTGGTGTCCAGCACCTCCTCGATGCGCTCGGCGCACACCTCGGCGCGCGGCACCATCATGAACATGAAGGTGGCCATCATCACGGCCGTCACGATCTGCATCAGATAGGCGAGGAACGCGGTCAGCGCGCCGATCTCCATCCCGCCGCTGTCGATGCGGTGGGCACCGAACCACACGACGGCGATCGACGACACGTTCACGACGGTCATCACGGTCGGCATCATCAGAGCCATCAGCCGCCCGGTCGACAGCGCGACGCCGGTCAGCTCGGTGTTGGCGCCCCGGAAGCGCTCCTTCTCGTACTCGTCCCGTACGAAGGCCCTGATCACGCGGTTGCCGGTGATCTGCTCGCGCAGAATCCGGTTCACGGTGTCCAGCCGGGTCTGCATGGTCCGGAACAGCGGTCGCATCTTCCGGACGATGAGGCTCACCGCGATGCCCAGCACCGGCACCACGGCCAGCAGCACACCCGACAGCGGAACGTCCTGGCCGAGCGCCATGATCACGCCACCGACACACATGATGGGCGCGGACACCATCATCGTGAACGACATCAGGACCAGCATCTGGACCTGCTGGACGTCGTTGGTGGTGCGGGTGATCAGCGAGGGGGCTCCGAACTGCCCCACCTCGCGGGCGGAGTAGCTCTGCACCCGGTCGAAGACGGCGGCCCGCACATCCCGGCCGAGGGCCGAGGCGGTCCGGGCGCCGAAGTACACGGCGCCCATGTTGCAGATCACCTGGACCACGCTGACGCCGATCATGACGCCGCCGAGCCCCAGGATGTAACCCGAGTCCCCCTTCACCACACCGTTGTCGATGATGTCGGCGTTGAGGGTGGGCAGATAGAGGGTGGCGCTCGTCTGCAGCAGCTGAAGCGCCACCAGCAGGGCTATGGGTCTCTTGTACGGAGCGAGGTGGGCTCGCAGGAGTCGTAGGAGCACGCGCAGTCTCTCGGAGTTGGCAAGGAGCGGGGGCAGGACCAGGGGTCCGGACCCATCTTGCGGCACTCCACCAGCTGGAACCCAAGGATTAATGTCCAAGGACGGGTCAAGACAGGCGCACGGGGGTCCGCGCGGCAGGTGGGGGGCGCTCCCGCGCGGCGGGCGGAAGGCCCGGCCGCCCCCCGACCGCCGTCCCTGCCCGCCATCCCCCGCTCAGCTGTTCCCGCCCGCTGTTCCGGCCCGCCGTCCCCGCCCGGCCGCCCCCGCTCAGGCGCCCCCGCTCAGGCGCCCGGCGCGAACGCCCCCGGGTGGATCTGCTCCCGCGTCGCCGCGTACTGCTGGCGCACCGCCGCCCCGACGGCCGCGTCCTCACCCGGCTCGAAGACCTGCGCCGCCGCGCCCTGCCAGGCCGGCGGGGTGTGCGGCGCGAGCGAACCCCGCGAGACCCCCAGCGCCCAGGCCGCCTGCCGGGCCGCGCCGAGCGCCGCGTACTCCGCGGGCTGCGGGACCACGACCTGTGCCCCGAAGACCGCCGGAGCGATGGCCTGTACGGCGGGCAGCTCGGCGGCGGCCCCCAGCAGGAACACCCGGCGCACCTCCACCCCGCGCCCGCGCAGGACGTCCATCGCGTCGGCGAGCGAGCAGAGCATGCCCTCGAAGGCGGCCCGGGCCAGATGCTCCGGCTTCATCGACTCGCGCCGCAGCCCGGTCAGGGTGCCCGCCGTGTGCGGCAGCTGCGGGGTCCGCTCGCCCTCCAGATACGGCAGGAACACCAGGCCCGAGGAGCCCGGCGTGGACGTGAGCGCCAGCGCGGACAGCTCGTTGAGGTCCTCCGTGCCGAGCAGCTGTGCCGTACCGCGCAGCGCCCGCACGGCGTTGAGCGTATGAACGACCGGCAGATGCATCCCGGTGGCATCGGCGAACGAGGTGATCATCCCGGTCGGGTCGGCCAGCGCCTCGTGATGAACCGCCATCACCGAACCCGACGCCCCCAGCGACACCACGGCGTCCCCGACGGCGACACCCAGCCCGAAGGCGGCGGCCATCGTCTCACCGGTGCCGGCGGAGATCAGCAGCCCCTCGGGGGTGGTCCCGGCGGCGTCGGCGGGGCCCAGTACCTCCGGCAGCGCGACCTGCTGCCCCAGCGCCAGCTCCACCAGATCCGGCCGGTACATGCCCGTCCGCGCCGACCAGTAGCCGGTCCCGGAGGCGGAGCCCCGGTCGGTCGTCCGGCGCGCGGGACGACCCAGCAGCTGCCAGACCAGCCAGTCGTGCGGCTGCAGCACCAGCGCGGTGCGCTGCGCCGCCTCCGGCTCGGTCCGCGCCAGCCAGCGCAGCTTGGCCACCAGCTGCCCCGACTGCGGTACGGACCCGACGGCCTCGGCCCACGCCTGCCGCCCGCCCAGCGCGTCGATCAGGTCGGCGGCGGCGACCTGCGCCCGCTTATCGTTGCCGAGCAGCGCGGGACGGACGAGGTTGCCCTGCCGGTCCACCGCCACCATGCCGTGCTGCTGCGCCGACACCCCGATGGCCTGGACGCCCTCCAGCAGGCCGCCGGACGCGGCCTCACCGAGGGAGAGCAGCCAGGCCTGCGGATCGACCTCGGTGGCCTTCGGCTCGACCGGATGCGGTGCGTACCCCTGGCGCAGCACGGCACCCGTCTCCGAGTCACAGACGACAATGCGCGTGACTCCGGACGAACTGTCCAACCCGGCGACTATTCCCATGGCACCCGATTCTGCCGCACGCACGCGCGCCCGCGAGCCGGACGCCGCCGGTACGGGCGGGTGCGGGGGCGGGGAGCCGGGGCCGCCGTACCGGCTCAGGTGTTGCTGGTGCCCCAGTCGTCCCGGCCGTTCTGGCTCCGCTCACGCAGCGAGCGCACGCGGTGCGCCACCGAGTCCGGCACCTTGTCCCCGACCTTGTCGCCGACGACACCGCTCACCAGGTGGTACGCCTTGCCCCCGTACTGGCGGCCGGTCTGCGCGGCCGACTCCGCAGCGTTGCGCACCGCCGGGTTCTGCGAGACCTGGCGCGCCGACTTCTTCAGCTGCTCGTAACGCTCGCGTCCGGCGCGCGTCCCGAGCACGTATCCGCAAGCCACTCCCGCGATGAACGTGAGGCGGTACCGCATGGCTGCCACCCTTCCTGAGCGTCGGACCGTTGGTGTCTGCTTCCCGCCTACCCCGCCGGCGCCGGACTCACCCGACGTGACCCGGGAGATACCGATTGGCGGAGCACCCCCCTGCTTGCGCTAATGTATGTGTCGCAGCGAACGCGCGCCGCCTGGGACATCCCAGGGAGGTACGTTCGGTGCAAACGCAGCAATCCCCTGTAGCTCAATTGGCAGAGCAGCCGGCTGTTAACCGGCAGGTTACTGGTTCGAGTCCAGTCGGGGGAGCGCGGTCCCCTGTAGCTCAATTGGCAGAGCATTCGGCTGTTAACCGGAGGGTTACTGGTTCGAGTCCAGTCGGGGGAGCAAGCAGCGAAGAGGACCCTTCGGGGTCCTCTTTCGCGTGTCTGGATCCCGCGCTGCGGGCCCGGTTTCGGATCTCCTTCGGATCTTCTACGAAGATCCTGGAACCGGACAGCGCGCGGCGAAGTCCTCATGGTCAGGCGAAGCCGACCATCCGAGGCAGCAGATCGTATGAGCGGCTATGCTGCGGCAGACGGCGCGCACACATGTGCGCGACGCGCCGTTAGGGGCGGTAGCTCAGCCGGTTAGAGCAGCGGACTCATAATCCGTCGGCCGTGGGTTCGAGTCCCACCCGCCCCACCAGTTTTACCCTGCAGAAACGTTCTGACCTGCGGAAACGTGAATTTCACGGCTGTTTTCCGTGCGGTACTAACCGCGCACGGTGCGGTACTGACCCGCTGTCGCAGCGTGTCAGATCACTTCAGATGCCTCTGACCTGGCCATTTACGTGGTTGCCTGAGGGAGCGTCGTGGCGCGGTCCCACGGCTGTCGAGCGCGAAACTCCGCCCCGTCTCACGCCATCGGGATCGTCGCTCCGTACGTGGCTTGCGATCTCGAATCCCTGGGGCCCGACGTCCCCGTTACCGACCGGGAACAGGGCATTCCGTGGCCGCGCGGAGCGCGGTTACGGAAGCAAGCACGGAAACAGTCGCCAGCACTCCGACCAACTGCGGGTACCCGCCCACTGGTATCGCCAGTGCGGCCCTGGCGAAGGGGGCGAGGGCGGTGGCGGTAGTGGTGGTCGGTGCCGAGGAGGCGGGATAGGCGGCCGTAGTGGGTGGTGCCCCATCGGTCGGTGATCGCGGTGGGTACGCGGCCATCGCCCGCCGCACCAAAGTCACCGCGCGTACGACCGCTCTGATCGCACTCGGCGGCCTCACCACCGCGGCACTCGCACTCGCCCTCGGACTGGCCGGCGTCGGCCGTCGAAGGCGATGGTGCTGAAGGCCAGAGGGCTCTGAGTGCCAGCGCGTGGGCGGGAATCGTGACGGCGGCCAGGACGGCGGCGAGCACCGTGTAGGTCATGCGCCATGACAGGTGGTCGGCCAGCGCTGCGGTGAGAGGTACGAAGAAGGTGGACGCCAGCCCGCCCGCAAGCGTCACGATGGTCAGCGCGCGCGTGGTCGAGGGCCCACCAGCGGGTGATGGCGGCGATGGCGGGCTGGTAAAAGGTGGCCGCCATGGCGAAGCCCGCCAGCACTCAACCGGAGAAGAACAGCGGCAAGTTCGGGGCGGCGGCGACGATGAGGATGCTCAGCACGCCGAGGACGAAGCCGGCCGTCATGATCGCCGTCGCTTCGCACGAGGGCGGGAGGCGTGTGCCTGCGACATCTCCGACGTGGGCGTCTCCCAGCCGACGGTCTCCCACCACCTGAAGAAGCTGCGGGAAGCGGGCCTGCTCACCTCCGAGCGGCGCGGGACGTGGGTCTACTGTCGCGTGGAGCCTTCTGTCCCCGCGACCATGGGGCAACTGCTGTCTGCCGCCGCCTGACGCTCTCAGCAGTCGTCTCCCTTGCGGGGAAAGAACCTGCGCGGTGTCAGTGGCCGCATAGATGATGCCCTGATGAGCATCGATATCCCATGGGCCCGGGCCGAGCTGGCAAGCTTCCTGAAGCTGACCGAGCTGTACTCGCCTGCCGACCCGCCCGGCATGACCATCTTCAGTGCCAGGCTGGCCAACCGCGGCGGAGGCCGCGAATTCGTGGCGAGCGCCCAGATCGTGGAACAGATTCTGGACCGGGTCCTGCCACAGTGGCGTACGCAGGTTCCCGGCGACCGCAACGAGACCGTCAACCGCTGGTGCCAGCACCGGGAAGCGGCCCAGCGTGCCGACGCTGTCCTGTTGCGGGACGCGGAGGTGCGCGAGCGGCTTGGGGACGACGCGCCTCAGCTCGGTGCGGCTGCTATGCACCGGTGGGTGTGGGACGGGGCCAGGTCCCTGTGGCGCAGCGGGCACTTCCGTGAGGCGGTCACCGCAGCCGCGCGGAATCCCATTCGACGACCACGAGCTACACACGGAGGGGATGATTCGTCGCGCCGAATGCGGCGACCTCAGCGATGTTGTCTACGCCGCCGTTCGCCGCCCCGCTGCGCTGACGTCTCCCCGGTCGGGCTCAGGGTGCTGAACAAGAAAGACATCATGCGCTGCCTCAAGCGATTCGTCGCCCGCGAGGTCTACCGCGCCCTGACCACCACACCAACGGAACGAATCACTCAAATCGACCTCGCTCCTGCCGCTTGACAAGCATAGGAGCATCCCACGCCTTGCGTGGGGTTCGCCGCCATCACCTTGAGGATGTTCTCCAGGAAGGGCTTGAAGTTCGCTGTCGCGTACGGCTCGAAAATGGCGGTGACTTCGTCAACGGCATTCATCAGCAGAGCGATCGCGCCCGGTGTCATCGCGTTGACCACGAACTGAAGGAGCAGGAATCCGATCGCCTCGGAAACCGCGGTGGTCACGGCGTCCCCGCGGACCGCCCGCTTGGCCACGGCGATCAGCAGGCTGGAGGCCGCGAAGATGATCGCGTACTGCTTCAGGAAGCCAGCGGACGTGAGGTCGATCTTCGTGGTGTTCTGGGTCAGTTCCAGCATCTTGCGCAGGAACCAGATGTTGGCCTCGGTGAGCTTCCTGGAGCAGGAACCCGAGCGGGTCCTTGCCGAAGTCGATTGCTGCCTTCGCCTCGCACACCATCGGGATGTGATGTAACAGAAGGGGTCGGCCACCGCGGAGGGCACGAACACGAACCCGATGATCACGTTGACCATGGCTACCGCCTGGAGGCGGCGGCGCCAGCGGCCCGGGGTTCCCCGCTCGATGGTCAGCAGTCCGGGGGCGTCGTCACGCAGTCGCAGGCGCATTGCTGGCACCCCCACGGCCGAGAAGCTGTCGGCCGGGTCCGCCTCCTGCATGGCCGGCGGCGACGGCACGAGCGGTTCGGACGGCGTTACGGCCGTCGTCTTCCAGGTGCCGTCCTCCCAGACCAGATCCACGGTCATCCGAAGGAAGGCGACCTGCGGGCGCTGCGTCTCGTCCTTCCCGGCAACGCCGCCCACCGAAGCAGTCCACAGCTCGATGCTCGCGGCCTGGTCCGAGTAGGAGATCGAGCGGGTGGCGAGTGCCGCCGTCCGCGTAATCAGCTCGCTTCCGTCGGCGGTCTTGCCATCGGCGCCGACTCCTCGGTTCTCCATGACCAGGCGAGCTGTCGAGTCGGTGTCGGAGGTGACCGAGTGCAGCACGTTGGACGCGGCGGTGGCCGCCAGCATCCGGTGTCGCCAGTCCTCGCTGACGAAGAACCGGGGATCGCCGTAGAGCATGGTGGCGCTCACGGCAGCGGCACGGGCACCGCGCTCATCGCGTCCATACGGCGCCGGGAATCCGTCCTGGTTGGCCGAACCGCTCAGGACGGGGTCTTCTGCAGCTGCCGGAGCGTAGCCGGAGAAGTCGCCGGGGACGTTGGACGCCTGCCGCACGTCGATGGGAGCGACCAGGCCGTTCGTACTCGAACTGCCTTCAAGTTTCCAGTCGTTGGACTCCCAGGTGAGCGTGACCGTCACCGACTGAAAGTCCGTCTTGGGCGTCACGTGCCCAGCCGTGCTGCCGCGAACCGTCGTCGTCCACAGCCGCACCATCGCCCCCTGAGCGTCGAAGCCCAGCACGTGAGCCGAGAGAACGCCGGTACGGGCGATGGTGCTCTTGGCGGAGACCTTGGAGGTATCGCCCCGAAGGGAGCCGACGCCTCCACCGGCGGCGTGGTCGGCTTAGTCGCGATCATCGACTGAGACATTGGGAAGGCCCGCCAGCGACTGATCACCGCACACACTGGTGACGATCCAAACTGCTTGGGTCGGTGAGGCGGGCGTCCACGCGAACGAGCCCGGTTCCGCATGGCATGCGGAACCGGGCTCAAAGCGTCGGTCAGACCGATTCCGTCAGACCGGTTCCGGACCGTTGGTCTCGGCGATTTCCTCCCGGAGGGCCTTCTGCTTTTTCTTGGAAAGAGAGTCGCCGTTCACACTGTGCATGCCCCAGGGAATGGGGCATGGCCCTTCGTGCGAGCAGTCCGGGCACAGCGCTTTCACCAGCCGGTCCATCAGTTCCTCATGCTGGGCGGCTGTCGCCAGCAAGGCGATGTTTACCTGCCACAGCCTGGGCTCCGTTGTCATACCAGCGGCTTCTGCGTCGGTGTCGCTCATGATGTGGTCCTCGTTCCGAACTGGGCTGGCGAGCGGGGGGCCAGTGTGCCGCGCTCCGGGGACCTGGACCCGCCCGGGGTGGTACCCCGGGCGGAGGTCAGAACACGGGTCCCGCACCGTGGCCGGGGGATCAGGGGCTGCAGCCGCAGAAGCTGCCGTAGGTCCCCCTCCACACCTCGCTGCGGAACAGGATTCCCCAGGAGTTGTGGTTGGCGCGCCTCATCCAGTTCGGCGCATTGTGCCGGTGCATGGTGCGTGGGTCGTAGTTGCCGTCCCACGACTGCCTGACCCGGTTCTTGGTGCAGTCATACGCCCGGCAATGACGGGCATAGCAGCCACGGGGCGCCTGCTGGGTGGCGTCCCGCTTCGCGTCCTTCACAGCGCCGTCCTTCGTCTTCCCGGAGCCGGCGCCCCAGAGGTGGCCGGTGCAGTGCGAGCCCTTGCCCTCGATGTTGCACTTGGCCTTGCACTTCCATTTGCGACCGTCGAGGTCGTTCTGGTTGACCGGGTCACCGGGATAGCCGTAGCGGTTGGCTCCGCCGCCGTGGACCGGGTCGACGGACAGGAACCGGCCGGTGGTGGAGTTGTAGAGCCGTACACCCATGAGGGTGTGCCCTGTGACGGTTTCGGCGGAGCGCTGCTTGGTGCCCAGCCAGCCGTATCGGGTGGCGGCCTGCCCTGCCCTGGGCGTGCCGTACTCGTCCGTGTCCAGCGCCACGGGGGCCTGGGCCGCGTCCAGGGGAAGCTGCAGGGCGATATCCCCGTGGATCGTGGACAGTTGGAGAACCGTGGAGCCGGTGGCACTGGTCGTCGCGGCGAGACCTCCCGCGAGCGAGGTCAGATTGCGAGTCACCGCGCCGGTCGAGGCGTCTTCGACGACCCAACGCGGGTTGTCGGAGTCGCAGTCGTAGTGGTTGGTCTTCGTACCGACGTTCGCCCAGGTGCCCGAGGTGTTGGCCTCGACGGTCCACGAGCGCAGCCGCAGGGCCGCGTCCATGGCCCACGTCTGGCGCCGGGTGCTAGTCGTCTCCTGACGGGCCATGTCGTTGGCGTAGTAGCCGGCGGTCACACTGCCCGGCAACGCTGTGGTGCGGCCGAAGGCGTCGTACGTGTAGCCGGTGGCGTTGAGCCGGTCGGCCGAGTCGTAGGTCGTGGTCGTCGCGGTCCCGCCGCTGGTCGGGCAGTCCGCGCCCGCCGCCGCCGTGGCCTTCGTGACCGTGGTGCGGTTGGTGCGGACGTCGAAGCCGTAGGCGCGGCGGGTGCAGATCGTGTCGGACGTGTCCTGGACGGTCACCAGACGCCCGGCAGCGTCATAGCGGTAGGTCTGGTCGGACCAGCCCGCGTGGCTGGTGGTCTGGTTGTGGACGGAGGCGGTCGTGCTGTCGGAGTAGACGACCGCCGAGTCGCTGTCCCGGGTGTACGTGCGGTCGATCGCCGTTCCGATCGAGTCGTTGCGGACGGTCATGGTGTAGCCGCCCGGCAGCTTCTCCGTGAGGAGGCTGCCTTCGGGGTCGTACGTGGCGCTGAACACTCCGGCGACGGAGTCGGTGAGCTTGGTCGCGAGGCCGCGGGGTTCCACGGTGTGGTCGTAGGTGAAGGTGAGAACGGACGGGACGGTGTCGCTGACCTTGGCGGGGCGGTCGAGGAGTTCGTACTCAGTCGTGGTCCTGCCGCCGTCCGCGTCGGTGTAGGAGATCAGGCGGCCGAGGGTGTCGTACGCCTTGGTGATCGTCCCGGCCGTCGGGGAACTGACGGTGAGAACCCGGCCCGTCACGCTGTCGTAGCCGGTGGTGGTGGTCGGGACGGTCTCACCCACTCCGCCGGTCACCGCGACCGTGGTGGCGCGGCCCGCGCCGTCGTACGTCGTGGTGGTGGTGCGGGTGAGGCCATTGGCGTTGTTGCTGATCGATGTGGTGTTGCCCCAGGCGTCGTACTCATAGGTGCTGGTGGCGAGCTGGCTGGGGTTACTGCCGCCGCCGGTGATAGCCCCGCCGGGACCAATGGAGCACAACAGGTCGGCCCACTCGGGACGTCCCTCGCAGGCGGCGGTGCCCGTGGCGGACCAGTACCTGGTCACACGGGTGGCCGCGTCGGTCCCGGTGGCTCCGGGTGATAGTTCCTTGAACACCTGGCCCTTCGCGTCGTACTCGTAGGTGGTGGTGATGGCCAGGCCACCCGGGTCCTGGATCTTCTTGACCGGCAGGCCCCGGGTCCAGTCGTAGACGGTCTGGGTGGCCCTGGTCTCGCCCTGGACCCCGGGGTGCTCACGAACCTGGGCTCCGACGGTCATCTTGGTGATCTGGTCCTTGACGCCGGCGGTGCCGTCGGTGGGACGGCCCGCGTCGTACTCGTTCACCGTCCAGCCGCGAGCGGTCACGGACGTGCCCGAGGGAACCAGTGTGGTGGTGCCGGACTTCAGGTCCGCGGTGAGGTCGACCCTGCGCAGCGGGGACAGTTCCTCCAGTTCCCGGGTGCCGTCGGCGTCGTACACGGAGCTGGTCGACAGGAGCCTGGCGCGCTCGGCAGAGGTGAGCTGAGCGATGCCGAGGTTGGCCTGGGCGGCTCTGTCCGCGGCTGTGATTCCCAGGGCGATGGCACGGTTGGCCGGCGTGAGATCCCGGACGGTGTTGCCGAACCTGTCGGACTCCGAGGCCGAGATATGGCCGCCGGGTGCCGCGGAGTTCACCGTGCGCCCCGAGACGCCGAGGTAGCTGATGTTCGCGCGGGCGTAGGAGGCGGCGGTGAGACCGGCGCCGGTGTTGGACGACGGCACGGCATCCGCGGGGAAGACGGCGGTGGCATCGGTCGGGGCGTCGGTCTGCCCCCAGACCTTCACGTCCGCCGCGCCCATTTTGTACGGAGCGCTTGTCCCGGTCAGCGGGACGTCGTAGACGAGGGTCGTGGCCGCGGTGCCCTCAAGGGTGCTGGTCGTGCCCTGCTTCAGCGCCGGGCGCGACGACTTGAGCAGCATGCCCTCCCCTGCGGTCGATCCGGACCCCACCTTGCCGTACGTGAAGGTCCACGGCTGGTCCGTCGTGGACTGGTAGGTGATGACGCGGCCCGCGCTGTCGTAGGCGTACTGCGTCTGCGTGGACTGGGCCAGGCGCGGGTTCCACTCCTGGCGCAGGCGTCCGGCGTCGTCGTACTGGTAGGTGGCCACCGCGCGGGCGGTCGCCGAGGTGGCCGACCTCGCGGAGGCATACAGCTGAACCTCCTTGACCTGACCCTGGTAGTCGCCGAAGGCGGTGGCGGTCGCCGTGGTGGCGGTGGCGTAGACAAACTCCAGCACTCGGCAGCCCTTGGTAGTGGGCGTGGCGAGGCAGACGGCGTTGGTGTTCGCCGAGGTCGGGGCCACGATCCGCTTGGGGCGGGCTAGGGTCTTGCTGCCCGTCAGCACGGTCTCGGTCGACATGGTCGTCGTGGAGACGTCCAGCCCTTCGAGGCGTGTCGAGACCACCTGCCAGGTGACGACAGCCGGATCGGGCTTGGCGAACTCGGTCACCACAGCTTCGGAGTCCGACAGCGTGAAGGAGCCGCTGGTGCTGCCTTTCAGGATCAGGTCCTGTGAGCCCGGCTCCGGAACCCACCCGGTTCTGCCGGAATTTGCGGTGAAGTGGACCTCGGTGTCGTCGGCCTTGACCACGGCGACGGCGGTGTCGGAGATCCTGCGGATGTGTGCGTAGTCGGATTCGGTCAGCTCGGCAGTCGTGCCGGAGACCCACTGGGGGCCGAAGATCGCGGCCTGGCCCTGCTGCTCCGCCCCGGCCTGCGGGGTACGAGAGGACGCGGTCCGGGTCACCGAAAGCCCGTAGTACGAGACGTCGGAGGCGGACAGCGTGTAGTCACCGGTGAGGAGATTCACCGAGCCGGGCCCGATCTCCTCGGCCGCGGCCTCGTCGGCGTCGCGGTCGACGACAACGGTGAGCGGGTTGCTGCTGCCGGACACGGCGGTCGCTCCGGTGAAATCGGCCTTAATCTGCACCGTGCCGTCAGGGTCGACCGTGGTGGCGGCAGTCCAGACCAGCGGGGCGTTCCTGCCGTTCGTCAGCGGGACGGGCCAGGCCGTCACTGGCACACCGCCGGCGGTGACGTCCGCCACCGGGATCGCGATCCAGGCATCCGCCTCAGAGCGTCGCCACGAGAACGACACGGCGTTGTACTTGGCCGCGTCCGCCTCGGCGACGAGCGGCAGGCGCCGTGCGGTGCGCTCGCTGTCGGAGGGCTGGAGAAACCCGCCGGGACCGGCGTTGAATGTGTACTCGATCGCCTCGGACTTGTTGTCAGCCTTGTCCACGCTGCGGACGTACAGGGTATGAGTACCGTCACGCGGCGGGGTGACGGAGATGGCCTTGGCCGCCGTCGAGCCAGCAGTGGAAACCTTGGTCCAGGTCACATCGTCCAGTGACCACTCCAGCCACTGGTGGTCGGCCGCGGGCGGGGTGACCGTGAAGACGCCGGCCTGGCCCGCTCCCTTGACCCACGAGTCCGACGGATAGTCCGTCGAGACGACCCGCGTCGGAGCGGACGGGGCCGAGGCGTCGACGGTGAAGGTCTTCCTTGCCGACCAGCCGAGGTTGTAGTGGTCACCGTCGTACGGTGAGGTGCGGAAGGTGTACGTCTTGCCGTTGGCCAGCACACCGGCCGGAACCTTCACGGAGGCGGTCTGCCCCGAAGGGACATATGGCGAAACCAGGACCTCGCCGAGCTGGGTGTCGCTGGTGCCGTCGAAGATCTGGAAGGTGCCGTTCACCTTGTCGCCGTTGGGATCGACGAAGGTGTCGCGCAGTGTCGGGGTCACGGTGTTGACGGTGTACGCGCCAGTGTAGGAGAAGTACGGCGGCCCGGCCTCCTGCTTGGTTCCGGTGCGGGGCCGGTAGTTGTAGGTGACGACCAGCTTGGGCGGATTGGCTGTGGCGTTGGCGGAGTTGACCCGCTTCCACTGCTGGATGACCGATTCGCTGGTGGCGCGCAGACCCATGTGCCCGCGCGTGGTTTTGGCCGAGGCCCATTCCTGGGCCAGCGTGGTCACATCGGCGTTGATCCACCCGTCAGGGGCGGCGGTGCAGCCGACGTTGCCGCGCGTCTCGGTCGAGGTGGCCCTCTTCGCCGTCATGACGGGCCGGTTCGTCCAGCGGCTAGCGGTGGTCGCAGCGGGAGACGACCAGACCTCCCACGGATAAGCCTTGCAGTCCGGGTTGCCGGAATGGAAGTTCCACAGCGACAGTTTGGCGTTGGAGACCAGCGCGTCGGAAATGGGCGCGGTATTCCAGGAGATGAAGGACTGCGCTGTACGCGGGGTGCCGTCGGCGTTGGTGGTTCCGGGGTTGCCGATGTCGAGTTCGGTGTCGGCGGACCAGTCGACCGTCTCGCCCTGCTGGACGTAGGTGTCGAATACGTTGCCCAGCGAGGAGGTCGAGGGGTCGACCGTGACCGGGTACTTCGTGGCCGGGTCGGCCAGGAACTTCGCGTCCGGGGTGATGACCAGATCGACCGTTGAGCCCTTGGTCACGGCCTTCATGGCGACCGGCACCCGCCGGGTGTGCTCGCCGGAGACCTCGTCGACGGTGGCGTCCCACATCACCGGAGCCGGCATCACGGCCCGCTTCGTGTTCTTCGCGTCGGTGAAGAGGACGCTGCCGTCCTTCTGCTGCTTGGCCCGGAGGCCCTTGGCCCGCAGCGGCAGCGTGTAGGTGTAGCCGCCGGCGGTGGGGCGCTGCTTGATCTCGACGTACTGCTCGAAGCCGGTACGGGTCGCCTGGACCACCACGTCGGCGCCGGGCACGGCGTTGACGTACTCCGCCCGGGTGCCCTGCAGCTTGGGGGCGGGTAACCCACCCTTCCACTGGAGCGTGATCTGCTGCTCGCCCTCGCCCAGCGTGACCAGATCTGTGCCCGTGGCTGTCTGGGCCGCCTTCAGCGAGGCCGCCGGAGTGCCGGTCCGGCCGGCGAGCCGCAGGCCGCGCGGGT
This sequence comes from Streptomyces sp. NPDC051569, assembly GCF_044454085.1. Classification (NCBI taxonomy): domain Bacteria; kingdom Bacillati; phylum Actinomycetota; class Actinomycetes; order Kitasatosporales; family Streptomycetaceae; genus Streptomyces; species Streptomyces sp. NPDC051569. Next base: position 59,222 of record NZ_JBITDJ010000011.1, on the reverse strand, counting down.
GTGCCTTCGGCTCGACCGATCCGTCCGGGCCGGCCGCAAGGGCCAGATCGACGTTCCGCCAGTCCTGCGTGTCCTTGTCCCGGAAACGGACCGGTCCAGCGGTCAGTTCGGTGGTGAGCGAGCCGTCCTTGTTCACCCACGTCGTTGACGTCTCCGAGCGCTCCGAGAGCGCCTCCACACGCTTGCCCGACAGCCGGGCCGCGACCCGCGCGGACGGAATATCGGCGGCCTCGGTCGCCACTGCCTCATTCGGGGTGACCAGGGGCCGCACGCCGCGTTCGGCGGCCACCGCTGTCTCGCCGACGGTGAGCAGGGTGACGGAAACAGCCAAGGAGAGACTCCCCGACATCAGGACGAGAGCGCTTCGCGACCATGGATATCTCCGCCTATCCGATATAGGTACTTCGACCGACATTGTTCCCCAGTCTCTTCATGGGACTTGTGATGACACCGTGAAGCTATCGAGGAGTAAAAGGTCGCAAAGAGGTGAAATTCTGAAGGATCGACCACGCGCGGCATCCGTGTCTCGGGTGACAAAAGTCATTGCTGGTACGGAGCTTGAGTGGTTTGTTCGCCGGTAGGCCTGGCACACAAGGGCTGTCCGGTCCGACGGTCGGCCTGGTGCCTATTCCTACGCTTTAGACCAGGCCGCGGCGAGACCTGGGCACTGCGGCGCCCATGGCTGGCGAACCTGAAAGCCCTATTCGTACGTATGGGCCCAGTGCCCAAGGTCTGGGCCCGCTGCCGGGGGCCTTGGGGCGAGGCCCGTTTCTGTCGCTCCGTTTCTTGATGAAGAGATCGACGCGCACCTGGCGCAGTGGGTTCCGGTGCCTGTCGACTTCGTGAGCCGGTCCGGTAAGCATCGACAGCTGGCAGTGTTCGTCGCGGTCCGGCACGGCGACGCACTGACCGCCGCCCCGCGCGAGATCGGCGCCAAAACCAACGAAATCCCGGAGTTCCAGTTCTTGCTGGACACCATTGACGACGTAGACCTGGCCGGAGCTGTGATCACCGTCGACGCGCTGCACGCGCAAAAGGGCCCCCCGCTACCTCGTCGAGGACCGAAACGCCCACTACCTGCTGACCGCGGTGCGAGCGTCGACAGGACCCCGACGACGCCGTCCGTGAAGGAGATTTTCTGCTTGATCCCTCGACGTAGGCGAAGAGCGGTACGCGATAGGCATTTCGCTGTCACGCGGAGTCTTGCGTCTCTCCCGGTCACGACGTCCGTGTCGGCTACTGTGCGATGCGCTCCTGACTTTCGGAGCGCATCGCTGCGCCACTGTGGGCGCGGAACTGCACCCGGACTGCGGCCGGCCTCTGCCAGAGGACAGACCGCTGTCCCGGGTACGTCGGAGGCGGCCACAAGCCGCACTGAATAGGGTGGGGAATGTCCAGACATCGGCTGTCCAGGAAAAGCCGTTACATCGCGTGGGCGACCACGGGGGTCGTGGTGGTCGCGGGTGCCGGTTTCGCGGCACAGACATCCATGGCCGCTACCGCCTGGCCTGCGCAGAAGACGTACACCGGTCGGGCGTTCGACACGTGCACCGCACCCTCGCTCAGTGCGATGAAGGCGTGGCGCACGGGGTTCTACGGCGCTGCCGCTGTCTACATTGGCGGCAAGAATCGGGGCTGCGCCCAGCCCAACCTGACCAAATCCTGGGTGAAGTCGGTCAACGCCACTGGGTGGAAGGTCATTCCGCTCTACGTCGGCGCGCAGCCGCCCTGCCAGAAGAGCGCGAACCCGGAGAGGTTCACCTCCTCCACGGCTGCCTCGGTCGGCGCGAGCAACGCCGAGGACGCGGTGGCCAAGGCGTCAGCGCTCGGGATGAAGGCCGGCAGCCCGATCTACCTGAACATGGAGTCGTACGACATCACCGACAAGGCGTGCAACGACGCCACCCTCACCTACGTGCGCTCCTTCACCAAGACGCTGCGCAACGCGACTTACCGGGGCGGGCTCTACGGTTTCAGCAGTTCCAGCGCCAAGGCTGTCGCCACCGCCACGAACAAGACGGACCTGCCGGGCAACCTCTGGTACGCACTGTGGGACAAGAAGAACACGACCACCACGGACTGGCCGTGGAAGCCGACCCAGTACACCGGCCACAGCCGCGGCCACCAGTACATGGTCAACAGCAAGGAAACCCGCGGCGGTTACACGATCACCGTTGACCGCAATGCATGGGACGCCCCGGTCGCGATCATCGGCTGATGGGAATGCGTGGTCGTTGACAGGCGTCAAGGTGCGGGGCCGGACGGTGTGGTGCAACCGGGCGAGGCTTTGACGGCTTGAACGCGGGGGATCGATGCCGCGCAGGCCGGAGTCGAGATTCCGGCCGCTGCACACCCTTCCCTGGCCCCATGAGAGGGACCAGGGAAGGGTGTCCCCGTGACACGGGCGCCGGGATCGGTCCAGGTCACGCCCAGCATGCTGAACCGCGTCCGTCAACTGGGCAATCCCGGGATCTTCTTGGACGGCCTAGTCCTCTGCAGAGAGACCGAGCGCGACAGGACTTGACCGCCTCGCCGTTGGTCGGGTCGTACGAGATGGTGACCTGAGGAACAGCTGCCCCGGAACCGCCGGTGATCGCGACCTCGGCAGGGCGGCCTGCAGCGTCGTGGGTAGTCGTGGTGGTACAACCAGGAGCTCGTACTGCTTGATCAGTACGGCAGGGGTGGTAGCGGGCGTCGAATATGGGGAATGGCTGCGGCCGTGGTGACCCGACCGGCTGGCGTCCTGATCTTTCAAGGAGCGACTGGCCGTGGGGAGAACGGCGCCGCCGGGGGAAGCGATCCGAAGCCCGTCACTGCCCACTGGCAACGCGCAGTGACTGGTTGCGATTGCCGCAACCTTCAATGCGAACTATCGAGCTTGGGCTGGCGGCTGACCTTGCCCGCAGCCTGCGGTGGGAAGTCCAGAGCACGGTTGGCCCCGGAGCAGCCCTCAGCCTCCGCAGGGACATGACATCGCGTCAGGCGAACACGGGCCCGCGGAACGTAGGCGATGTCGGCGATGGCCGTACGGTCCGAAGCCCGCAACCGAGATTACTCGGTGACTGACACGGGTAGGGAGAGGTTCTGTAATCGAATCGGCGGCGTGCGCTGCGGGCGGGCCATGATGGGCTGCTGAGCGGCAGATGCGCCCCAGGCGGATTCCCTCCCGCTGCTGGCGCATGGCTGCCCCGTAGCCGTGCGGTACGTACCGCACGGCTACCGGGCGGCCCGGGATCGAGCCGGACGCAGCGGGATCCAGCAGGATGTGAATGTCCGCCTCTGTGACGTTTCCGCAGGTGAGAGCCGTCACCCTTTTGGGTTCGAGTCCCACCCGCCCCACCTTGAAGAAGCGATCCGACCTGCAAAAACGTCACTGCTGGGACGTTTTTGCAGAGTCGGGTGTCTCACGCAGCGACTCCGCGATGCCCATCACGGCATTCATCAAGAGCCACACAAGCAAATCTGGCGCTGTGTCGTACGGGGTCGTCGGGCGTACGCGCTCAAAACGATCACCGGCCTGAAGGAGCGTGCCCTTCTCCGCGCACACCACCGCCCGGACGCCCCGGACGCCCCGGACATCATCGACGGCGTCCGGGCGGAGGTGTGCACCGGTCCCGGTGTGCCGGGGTGAAGTGCCCGCGGTGGCGGGACGACGGGCGCTACGGCGTCCTGGCGTAGGTGTAAGGCGCCGACACCCCGGCGCTGTGGTGGTCGGCGGCGGCCAGCGCGGCGGCGAGGCGGGCGCGGGGCTTCATGGACAGGGCGCCGGTGGCATGCAGCGCGCCGAGGGCCAGTTCGTCGCCGCAGCCGACCGCCGCGTAGCCGTCGGCGGGTTCGCCCACCTGGTAGTCGCTGTCTATGGCGAACAGCCGGCCGTGCACCCCGACCAGGAACGTCCCCGCCTGTTCCTGCTCGTTGTCCTTCCGCGCCCAGCCGCCGTCCTTGAGACAGGTGCGCAGGGTGTTGATGAAGGTCGTCACCATGAAACGGTCGAGGTCGCCCTTGGGGCGCGGGGCCTTGAAGGCGTGATGGATCAGTTGGCCCATGCGGAAGCTGGTGGTGAAACCCATGGCGTAGGGGCCGTTGGTGAAGACCTTGGGGTCCCGGCGGAGGGTGATCTGATAGCCGGCGACACCGGCCGAGTCGCCTCCCAGGTACACGCGCTGTTGGTGAACCAGTCCGACGATCACGGTCACGTAGGCCTCCGAGATTCTGCGGGATCAGAGGTGCGCTGAGCACTCGTTCCCCATGGTCCCGTGGGCGTCCGTGCCGGGGAGCCGAAAGACCGAAACCGGTCGGGCCGGAACCGGTCGGGCCGGAACCGGTCGGGCCGGAACCGGTCGGGCCGGAACGCCCGCCGGCGCCGGTCCGTGTCGGAGTCGGACCGGCGCTTCACTGTTCCGCGACCGGGCTTCCCCGGGGGCGGTGCGAGCGGTGCGGCTACTTCTTCGGGGCGTAGCTGCCGGTCTCCAGTTCCTCGACCAGTGACGGGCGGCTCGGCTTCCAGCCCAGTTCGGTACGGGCCCTGGTGGCGGCTGCCTGCTGGCTGAGCAGCAGGGCGTCGGCGAAGAGCTCACCGAGCCGGGCGCGGGCGTCCTGCGCGGTCGCGGGCCGTACGGAGCCGCCGCCGCCCGACGCGCGTGAGGCGGCTTCACCGAGTTCGCGGACGGTGGGGTTCCGGCCGTCGGAACCGATGTAGTGCCCGTCCGCCCGGCTGTCCTCCAGTGCGCGTACGTACAGGTCGGCCAGGTCGTCCACGTGGACGGTCGTCCAGTGCTGGGTGCCGTCGCCGATCAGGAACGGGGCGCCGGATTCGGTGCGCTCCGCCCCGGAGATGACGTTGGGGATGCCGCCGCCGTGGCCGTACACGACGGCGGGGACCACGACGACTCCCCGTACCCCCTCGGCGCCGAGTGCGATCCGCTCCACTTCCGGGCGCCAGGCGGTGAGAGCGGGCGGGTCGAGAGGGGTTTCCTCGGTGATGACCGCGCCGTTGCCGTAGACCCAGATCCCGCCCGTATGGACGTAGGGCTTGCCCGTTCCGGCGAAGGCGGCGGTGGCCGCCGTCGCCACCGCGGAGTCCACGGCCTGGCTGGTCGCGTCACCCGGGCTCGCGGTGTGGACGGCCCCGTCGGTGACGGCGATCTTCGGGGTCAGCCACGCGATGTCGGTGATGTCGCCGATCAGGGCCGTGGCCCCGGCGGCCGTCACCTTGGCGGCCGCGTCGTCGCTGCGGACCAGTGCGGTGACCTGGTGGTCCGCGGCGGTCAGCCGGCGCAGGACGGCGGATCCGACGAAGCCGGTCCCGCCGGTCAGAAAGATGTGCATGATGCGGTTCTCCTGTGTGTTCCTGTCGTACCCGTGTTCCGGGGTGCCGGTGGGGCGCCACATGGTTACCTCGTACGGCCCGATCCCGAACCTGTCGGCGAGGCGGGTCAGGCGCGCTTCTCCCGTGAGGCGATGACCACCGCGATGAGGGTCAGGCCCGCGCCGACGATGGTCAGGGCGCCGATGGAGCTGCCCGCCGAGGGAAGTGCCAGATCCAGCAGGATCGAGCCCACCAGCTGTCCGGCGATCGAGCCCATGCCGAGGAGCAGGACACCGATCTTGCGGACGAGGATCACCGACGCGCCGATGAACACCACACCGCAGATGCCGCCGAGGTAGACCCACCAGTCGGTGGGAAGGGACTCCGGAGCGCTGGTGAAGAGGGTCTTCACGCCCCAGACGAGCGCGAGGAAGAGCGCACCGACGAAGAAGTTCGCCCAGGTCGCCGCGAGCGGCGAGCCGACCTTGGCTCCGGTGGCACCGTTCATGGCCTGCTGGAAGCCGAGGAGGAACCCGGCGGCCAGTGGCGCCAGCGCGGGCAGCAGGATGTCCAGCAGGCTGGGCGCGCTGATCAGCTGGGGGATCGCCGCCACGAAGGCCGCGATCAGGATGAGTCCGGCGCCGGTCAGCCGCTGCCACCCCGGGCGCCGCTTCGGGGCCCCGCCGAAGCCGATCGAGTCCACGAGCAGACCACTGAGGGTCTGCCCCGCGATGGCCGCCACCGTGAAGACGGCGACCCCGACGACCAGCGCCGTGGTGGACTGCGCCAGCGCGAGGGTCGAGCCGAAGACACCGGCGGCCAGGTACCGGCGCGGTAGCTCCCGGAGCCGGATGGACGTCCCGTACGTCCGCAGCCCCCGGCGGATTCCGGGGGAGAACGCGGCGACGATCGTCATGATGATCAGGCCGCCGGCGAAGCTCATCGCCGCCGCCGCGATTCCGTCGTGCACCCCCTTGCTGAGCTGGCCGTTGATCCGCGCCTGTATCGGGATCAGCAAGCCGATCGCGACGGCCAGGGCGATGGTGGGCGTACGCGAGGAGGAGCGGACACCCGCCTTCACCTCGACTTCCAGTGCGGTCATGGCGTTCTTCTCTCACTTCTTCGGGTGGTTCTCCGCGCTGTCTTCGCGCGGTTCTTCGGGTTTCTTCGAGCGGGGCCTCGTGCGGGGCCTCGTGCGGGGCCTCGTGTGGGGCCTCGCGCGTCAGCTCTCCGTGGAGGCGGCCTTCTCGGCTTCGGCGAAGAGCCAGTCGCGGGACTGCTCGGCGACCTGCCGGATGGTGTGCATGTCCACGCCGACCAGGTGGCCGTCCCACTTGCGCACCACGCCGTCGACGAACACGGCGGCGACGTTGCCGGGGTGCGCGTAGGCGACGACGGTGGCGACCGGGTCGGTGGCCGGGATGGTGTTGGGGGCGGTGGTGTCGATGAGGATGATGTCGGCCTGCTTGCCGACCTCGATCGAGCCCGTCCGGTCGATCAGTCCGGCGTTCTCGGCGCCGCGCAGGGTGGCGAACTCGATGGCGTCGGCCGCGGTGATCGGGGCCGGGACGTTCTCCTCGGCCGCGTTGCGGCGCCCGTAGACCCCGCCGCGCTGGAGGTGGGTGAGGACGCTCATCTCGGTGAACATGTCGACGCCGTAGCTGAGTTCGTTGTCCATGCTCAGCCCGGGGCGGACGCCGTGGGCGAGCGCGTCGTTGATGGCGGGGAAGGACGGGCCGAGGCCGAAGAGGGTGTCGGAACGCGGCGAGACGTTCACCTTGACCCCGGTGTCGGCGATGATCCGCCACTCCTCCTCGCTCAGTCCGAGGACGTGGTTGAAGGTGTGCTTGTCGGTGACGAGGCCGAGTTCGTGGAGTTCGACGAGGTTGTCGACCCAGTCGGAGCCCATCTCGGAGGAGACCCAGAGGCCGCGCTCGTGGGCGAAACGCCATTCGGCGGGGTCGGCGGTGGTGTCCATCATGCGGAGGGTCACCAGCTGGTCGGCGGAGGTGAAGTACTCGCCCTGCAGCCGGTCGAGGTCGGCCGGCCACTGCCGGTCCCACTCGCCGAAGCGGGGGGCGGCGGCGGCGTGCACCGCGCGGATGCCGGAATCGAACAGCGCTTCGACGGCCGCCGAGGAGTGATCGGCGGAGCGTGAGTTGTGCGAGTTGTCGATGATGGTGGTGACACCGGTGTAGAGGCTGACCAGGGAGCTGACCAGGTTGCCGATGTAGGTGTCGTGCGGGCGGTAGTGGGTGGCCAGCGACTTGTGCGCGACATCGAGGTACTCGTCGAAGTCGGCGTCGGGGGACATCCCGCGCAGCTGTCCCTCCCAGGCGTGCAGGTGGGAGTCGACGAAGCCGGGCATGAGGATGGAGTCCGAGGCGTCGATCACGACGGCGTTGGTCTCGTCGACACCGGCACCCGCCCCGGGGCCGACCTCGGCGATCCGGCCGCCCACGACGAGGACATTTCCGTGAACGACGCTCTGATCGGCCTTGCCGGTGACAATGGTGGCGTCCCGGAAGAGAATGCGGCGATTCGCATCACCCTCGGTTTTGATGAGGCCGTCGAGAACCGAGGCGTTCTTCGCGGCACGGCTTCGGAATTCCAGGGCGGCGCCACTGTGGGCGAAAGCGGAACGCATGGCGGAGGACTCGCCGGGAACGGCAGGCCGCTGAGCAGACTCGGAGTTGTTCATGTCCACCACCATGACCCATGAAATGGCCCGGGAGAACACCGGAGAGTGACCGTGTCCAGGGTGGGAGTGCCACACCCTGGCAGTTGTCCTGACAGTCTTCCGTGGCAGTCCTGGTACGAACGGGGAACACCGCCGTACCTCGCCGCGTTCAGGCTAACGGTGAGGCCGGACGGGTTCGCGTCGCGGCGTCCGATTGCTGAGGTGAGAGTCTGTGAGTACGACCACGCCGCTGGGTGCTTTTCTGCGGGCCAGACGCGAGGCGTCCATCCCGCACGGCAGTGCCGAGGCCCTGAAGCGCCGCAGGACTCCCGGACCGCGCCGCGAAGAGGTGGCGGTGCGGGCCGGGGTGAGCGCGGACTATTACGCGCGGCTGGAGCAGGGCCGCGAGCGGCGGCCGTCCGCCCAGGTACTGGGCGCCATCAGCCAGGCACTCGGACTGGACAATGCCTCGCGTGATCATTTGTTCGACCTCGCGGAGAGTATCGGAGCCTGGCCTTCGGTGACGGCGATCTCCGGGCCGCCGGTGATCCAGCGCGTTCCGCCGGAGATCTCACGATTGATCGAATACCAGCTGCGCGGACCCGCGCTGGTTCTCGGCCCGTGGGGAGACGTCCTCGAAAGCAACGCGGCCGGTCTCGCGCTCTACGGCGATGACTGGATCCACGGAAATATGGCCTCTTCCGTATTCCTCGACACCCGGGCCCGGCTTTTCTACGCGGATTGGGAGGCCGCCGCGCGCTGCTCGGCCGGAGTACTCCGCGTGGCCTATGGGAAAGATCCAGGAAACAAGCGCTTCGCTGAGATATACGAGGAGCTGAGCGACCGGAGTCCCGATTTCCAGCGGATCTGGGACGAATATCCCGTCACCCGGAAGTCCGCCGGCAGCAAGCGGATCAACCACGAGCTGGCGGGCCCGCTCGACCTCGCCTACCAGCTGCTGGAACTGCCGCAGGCCCCGGGACTTCAGGTACTGCTCTACCAGTCGGGCGTCGAGTCCGAACCGGCCCCGGTGGAAGACCACAGACTGCTTCAGCCGCTCGACCGGTAGCCGCCGCCCGGTAGCCACTCGACCGGGAGCCCGCCGAACGGCCGGCGGATGAGTGGTGCGCCGCTGATCTGCGCGCCGTGAGTCGCGCCCGGGTCGGCCGTTGGCCAGGTCAGTCGGACCGGCCGACGGATGTACGGCCCCCGCTGGGAGTCCACGCGGGGGCACGCGTCGCAGTGCTTGACCTCTCCGGGGCTGCCCCATGTCATCGACCGGGGCGCCATCCTCGTCGCCCTCGCCGTCGGCGGGATCCTCCGCTGGGCGGGGCAGAAGCGGGTGGACCGGCGGGACGCCGGCCGGGCATGAGCGGCGGCGGAGTCGATGGGCCCCACCGTGCTCGGCCGGACGGCGCCGGCCGCGTGGACGGCGCCGGCCGCGTGGGCGGCGCCGGCCGCGTGGGCGGCGCCGGCCGCGTGGGCCGTCCGAGCCGTGTGGGCCGCGCCGGACGATGGCGGGAAAGCGTCCGGTGCCCGTGGGGCGGCGGACGGTGTCTCCCGGGGCTCCGGGCGGTGCGGGTGCTCGCGTATGGTCGCCATCCGGCCGGTTCCCGCGAGGGCCGCCGGCCCGCGTTCTCTCCGATCACTGGGAGCCCCCGTGTCCGTCGTCCCGCCCCGGATCCTCTACGTCACCGACCTCGCCTACGAGGCCAAGGGGCGCCGGTACTGCGATGAGGACATCGCGCTGTCGGCCCGGCTGCGGCGGGACTTCGCCGTCGCGCTCTGTCATCCCCTCGACGCCGCGCGGCTCATGGCGGACTTCGACGCCGTCGTGGTGCGCAACAGCGGGCCCGTGCTGCATTACCAGGAGCAGTACGACGCCTTCCGTGCGAGCGCCCTCGCCGCCGGGGTACGGGTGTACAACCCGTTGACCGGGCGGGGCGACATGGTGGGCAAGCGGTATCTGGTGGAGTTGAGCGCCGCCGGGTATCCGGTCATACCGACGGTCGACCGCGCCGAGGATCTCGGACGGCTGCCGGAGGCCGGAACGTACGTCGTCAAGCCTGTGGCCGGGGCCGATTCGATAGGGATGGAGTTCGTCCCCGCCGAACGGCTGGCGGGCCTGGACTGGGACGGTCTGCTCGTACAGCCGCGCGTCCCGTTCCGCTACGAGGTGTCCTTCTACTTCGTCGACCGCGACTTCCAGTACGCCCTGTACGCGCCCGATCCCGAGCGGCGCTGGGAGCTGGTGCCGTACGAGGCCGGGAGCGCCGACCTGGAGTTCGCCCGGCGGTTCATCGACTGGAACGGCCTGTCGCACGGGATACAGCGGGTGGACGCGTGCCGTGCGCCCGGCGGGGAGCTGTTGCTCGTCGAGCTGGAGGACCTCAATCCGTATCTGTCCCTGGAGTCGGTGGACGCCGGGACCCGGGAGGCGTTCGCCGCCCGGATGGCGGCCTCGCTGCAAGGTCTCCTGGGCTGAGCGCCCGCGTGCTCCTGGGCTGAGCGCCCGCGTGCTCCCGCGCTGAGCGCCCGCGCGCGGGCCGGTCCTGGACCCCCTTCGTATACGGCCGTATACGGCTGGGCTTCGCCGCTGTTCACGCACCCGGCGGTGTCCGAAGCGTGCCCAGTTGCCGCGTTGTTCCGGCGGTGCTCCGGCCGCCGAACCGTGCTGCTCACGGCCCGTACCCACCGCCCATTTCCGCACATTTCGCTGCCCGATCGGCCCCACGCCCGCGCCCGTTCGGGATTTTGACACGTCCTTGACAAATTAATTCCGTGTTGCCAGCATGCAACTCGCTCCACGCGGAAGCAGAGACTCCCGGCCCCACCGAAGGACCTCTATCCACCGCAAAGCGCGACGGCGCGCGCCTTGCCTGACGTATATCCCCCCACCGCAAAGTCAGGAAGGAAGCCCGATGTCACTACGGCCCCCAGCGTGGTCCAGACTCCTCACGGCTCTCGTGCTCGCGGTCACCGGCGGCGTCACCGTCGGTGCGGCGGCGACCGGAGCAGCCGGAGCGGCTGCCGAGATACCCGCGTCCGACTACCAGCAGGTCCAGCTCGCCTCCGGCGCGGCCGAGCTGGGCGAGGCGATGTCGCTCGCCGTACTGCCCGACCGGTCGGTCGTGCACACGTCCAGGGACGGCACGGTCCGGCTGACCGACGCCGCCGGCAACACCAAGGTCGCGGCGAAGCTGAACACGTACACGCATGACGAGGAAGGTCTGCAGGGCGTCGCGGCCGACCCCGACTTCGCGGCCAACCACTACCTGTACCTCTACTACTCGCCCCGGCTGGACACCCCGGACGGTGACGCGCCGGTCAACGGCACCGCCGCCGACTTCGAGCCGTTCAAGGGCCACCTGAACCTTTCCCGCTTCACCCTCAAGGACGACGGCACGCTGGACACGGCCAGCGAGAAGGTCGTCCTCGAAGTGGCGAACGACCGGGGCCAGTGCTGCCACGTCGGCGGTGACATCGACTTCGACGCGCAGGGCAACCTCTACCTGTCGACCGGCGACGACACGAACCCCTTCGAGTCGCAGGGCTTCGCGCCCCTCGACGAGGGCACCGACCGCAACCCGCAGTTCGACGCCCAGCGTTCCTCGGGCAACACCAACGACCTGCGCGGCAAGGTCCTGCGGATCCACCCGACAGCCGACGGCGGCTACACGGTCCCGGACGGCAACCTCTTCGCCCCGGGTACCGCCGGCACCCGTCCCGAGATCTACGGGATGGGCTTCCGTAACCCGTTCCGCCTCGCCGTCGACAAGCCCACCGGCATCGTCTACGTGGGTGACTACGGCCCCGACTCCGGCGTCACCGACCCGAACCGGGGCCCCGGCGGCCAGGTCGAGTTCGACCGGCTGACCTCGGCGGGCAACTTCGGCTGGCCGTACTGCACCGGTACGAACACCACGACCGAGTCGTACAACGCGTACACCTTCCCCAACGGCCCCTCGGGCGCCAAGGCCGACTGCGCCAACGGGCCCACCAACAGCTCGCCGCGCAACACCGGCCTGGCGCAGCTGCCGAAGCCGCAGAGTGCCTGGATCAAGTACGGCGGCGACGAGGGTTCCCCGCCCGAGTTCGGCGGCGGCTCCGAGTCGCCGATGGGCGGACCGGTCTACCACTTCGACGCCGCTCTCGACTCGAACGTGAAGTTCCCCGAGGCGCTCGACGGCCGCTTCTTCGCCGGTGAGTACGGCCGTCAGTGGATCAAGGCCATCGAGGTCAACGGCGACGGCAGCCCCGGCGCCATCGAGGACTTCCCGTGGTCCGGCACCCAGGTCATGGACACCGCCTTCGGCCCTGACGGCGCGCTGTACGTCCTCGACTACGGCACCGGCGCCGACGACCAGGCGCTCTACCGCGTCGAGTACGTCGCCGGCAGCAACCGCAACCCGGTCGCCCAGGCCGCCGCCGACAAGACCTCGGGCCAGGCGCCGCTCGCCATCGCCTTCTCCTCGGCCGGCAGCTCCGACCCCGAGAACGGAGCGCTCAGCTACGCCTGGGACTTCGGGGACGGCGCCACCTCCACCGACGCCAACCCGAGCCACACCTACACCGGGAACGGCACCTACCAGCCCACGCTCACGGTCTCGGACCCGGAGGGGCTCACCGGCAGCGCGAGCCTGGTGGTGACGGTCGGCAACACCGCGCCCACCGTGACGCTGAACACGCCCAGCAACGGTGAGCTGTTCGCCTTCGGCGACACCGTGCCGTTCACCGTCGAGGGCAGTGACCCGGAGGACGGCGCCATCGACTGCGCCAAGGTCAAGGTGACGTATCTGCTGGGGCACGACAGCCACCAGCACCAGATCACGTCGGCCAACGGCTGCTCGGGATCCATCGCGGTCCCGACCGATGGTGAGCACGACAGCGCGGCCAACCTGTACGGGGTCTTCGACGCCGAGTACACCGACGCCGGCGGCCTGACCTCGCACATCCAGAGCATCCTGCAGCCCCGCCACCGGCAGGCCGAGCACTTCTCGGCGCAGTCCGGCATCGAGATCGCGAGCCACGGCAGCGCCGAGGGCGGCAAGACCGTCGGCTTCACGGACGACGGCGACTGGATCTCCTTCAAGCCGTACGCCGTGGACAACGCCACCCAGCTCTCGGCGCACGTCTCCTCGGCGGGCCCCGGCGGCACCATCGAGGTACGGGCGGGCTCGGCCACCGGCACCCTGCTGGGGACGGCGACCGTCGCACCGACCGGTGACTGGGAGAAGTTCGCCGACGTGACGGCGAGCATCGGCAACGCGCCGGCCGGATCCACCGAACTGTTCCTCGTCTTCAAGGGACCGTCCGGCCAGGGGAACCTCTTCGACGTCGACAGCTTCACCTTCACCACCGCCACGGCGGCGGCGAAGGGAGCGAGGCGATGAGGCGCCGGCTCACGCGCCGCGCGCAGCTGTCCTGCGTCCTCGCCGCCGCGCTCGGCGCCGCCTTCCTGGCGCCCGGTGTGACGGCCGCGCAGGCCGCCGCCGACCCGTACGACGTGCTCGTCTTCTCCAAGACCGCCGGATTCAGGCACGACTCGATCCCGGCGGGCATCGCGGAGATCCAGGCACTCGGCGCGGCGAACGACTTCACCGTCACCGCCACCGAGGACAGCGCGGTCTTCACCCCGGACAACCTCGCCCAGTACGAGGCCGTGGTGTTCCTGAGCACGACGGGCGACATCCTCGACGACGCCCAGCAGGACGCCCTCACGGGGTACGTCGACGGGGGCGGCGGCTATGTCGGCATCCACGCCGCCGCCGACGCCGAGTACGAATGGCCCGCGTACGAGCATCTCGTCGGGGCCTGGTTCCAGAGCCACCCGGCGATCCAGCAGGCCACGGTCGTCACCGAGGACGCGTCGCATCCGGCGACCGCGCACCTCGATCCGACCTGGTCCCGTACCGACGAGTGGTACAACTACCGGTCCAACCCCCGGGCGGACGTGCGGGTGCTCCAGAGCCTCGACGAATCCAGCTACACCGGCGGGGAGATGAGCGGCGACCACCCCATCACCTGGTGCCACACCGAGGGCGGCGGCCGGTCCTTCTACACCGGGCTCGGCCACACCATCGAGTCGTACGCGGACCCCGCCTTCCAGCAGGAGCTGCTCGGCGGGATCCAGTACGCGGCCGGTGCCGTCGAAGCGGACTGCACCCCCCAGGCCGGCGGCGGTGACGACGGCGGTACGGGGGTCGTCGAAGCGGAGTCGTACACCTCCTCCTCCGGCGTGGAGGCGGCGGGCCACGCCGGGGCGGGCGGCGGCCGCACGCTCGGCTACATCGACAACGGCGACTGGGCCGGATACGCGTCGGTCGACACGACAGGCGCCACGTCCTTCACCGCGCGGGTGTCCTCGGCCGGTGCCGGCGGCACCATCGGGATCCGCTCGGGCTCGGCCACCGGGACCCTGCTCGGCACGGTGGACGTCGCGCCCACCGGCGACTGGGAGACCTTCACCACGGTCTCCACGACGCTGACGGGCACCGGAACAGGGCCGCTGTTCCTGACCTTCTCCGGAGGGTCGGGTTCCCTGTTCGACATCGACAGCTTCAGCCTCGCCGACGGGGAGGCCGTGGGCTGACCGGCTGACGGTGTCGGAGCGGCGGTGCCCCCAGGGGCGCCGCCGTTCGCCGTTTCCCCGGGACGGCAGCGCCCACCGCCACCGGCCGGGTCCCCGCGCTCCGGACGTCGTGCTGCGGCAGAGTCGTACGCAAGCGACGGAAAGGACATGTGATGGCGGCTCGGACAGGCGACGCGCGGGAACTCGAAGGCAGGCGGGCCCTGGTCACCGGCGGAACCCAGGGCACCGGCGCGGCCGTCGCGGCGCGGCTGCGGGCCGCCGGGGCCGAGGTGACCGTGACCGCCCGGCACCTCCCGGACGGCTCACCGCACCCGGACCGGTTCGTCGCGGCCGACATCGCCACCCCCGAGGGAACCGACGCCGTCGTCGAGCGCGTACGGGCCGATGGAGGGGTGGACATCGTCGTGCACGTGGTCGGCGGTTCGCGGGCTCCCTCGGGCGGCTTCGCCGCGCTCACCGACGACCTCTGGCTCGGCATCCTCCAACTGAACCTGCTCGGCGCGGTCCGCCTGGACCGCGCCCTGCTGCCCGGGATGATCGAGGCGGGCTCCGGAGCCGTCGTCCACATCGGCTCGATCCAGAGCCGGATGCCGCTGTACGACGCGACGCTGGCCTACGCGGCGGCCAAGGCCGCGCTCAGGGCGTACAGCAAGGGCCTCGCCAACGAGGTCGCGCCGAAGGGCATCCGCGTCAACACCGTCTCGCCGGGTTTCGTCCGTACCGAAGGGGCCGAGGGCCTGGTCGCCCGGATCGCCGAAGGCCAGGGCGTCGACAGGGAAACCGCCCTGGGGCAGCTGATGGACTCGCTGGGCGGCATCCCGCTGGGCCGGCCCGCGCGGCCGGAGGAGGTCGCCGAGCTGGTCGCCTTCCTCGTCTCCGACCGTGCCGCGTCGATCACGGGAGCCGAGCACATCATCGACGGAGGCACCCTGCCCACCATCTGAGAGGAGCGGGCGCCTGCGCAGGAGCAGGAGCAGGAGCAGGAACAGGCGCAGGCGCACAGGCTCGGCCGGGCGGTCGCCGACCCGGCCGGGCGCTCGCGTCAGCGCGGTGCTTCCCAGGTGACGGTCGTGCCCCGCTCGTCCGGCGCCTCCCCGGTGCCGCCCTCGCGCAGGCCGTTGTCGACGACCACCAGCCGCACCCCGTCGCGGCCGTCCGGCAGCGGCGCCGTCGTGTCGACCTCCACCTCGATCGCCGTCACACCGGTCCGGCGGTGCGCGGCGGCCAGCGCGCCCCGCAGTACGGAGACCAGCTGCCGGCCCGCCGGTTCGCCGACGAGCGTGTCCACCGGTCCCTTGAAGCGCACGGACGGCCGGAATCCGAGCAGGACCGCCGCTCCCGCCGTCTCGCCCAGGACCTTTCCCCGGATGCTCGTCGGGGCGTCGGCCGGCGGCTGCTGGAGCGCGAAGATCGCGGTGCGTACTTCCTGGATGGTGGAGTCCAGCTCGTCGACGGCCCGGCCCAGCAGCTCGTCCAGATCGGTCGTCGTCGCGCGCCGCCGGGTCGATTCCAGCATCATCTCGGTGGCGAAGAGCCGCTGGACGACCAGATCGTGCAGGTCGCGGGCGATCCGGTCACGGTCCTCGTACACCGCGAGCTGCTCCCGGTCGGCCCGCGAGTCGGCGAGCACCAGCGCGAGCGCGGCCTGGGAGGCGAACTGCGTGGCCAGCAGACGGTCCTCGGCGGTGTACGGCCGGCCGCCGCGCCGTCGCGGCAGCGCGAGCGTTCCGATGAGCTTGCCGCCGCTCTGCAGCGGCAGCATCATGCTCGGCCCGAAACGCACCCGTACATGCGTGCTCATCCGGGGGTCGGTCGCCGAATCGTCGATGAACACCGGTTCCCCGCCGAGCAGTTGGACGAGAATGGGGGAGCCCGGTGCGATGGTGGTGCCGACGATGTCCCCCGGGTCGTCGACCGTGGACGCTGCGACGATCTCCATCCCGCCCTCGGCGGTGGGCTGGAGGACCACGCCCGCGTAGGCGTCGGCGAGGGCGCGGGCCGATTCGGCGACGGTGATCATGGCGTCGGTGGCCGTCTCGCCGGTCAGCAGGGCGTTGGTGACGGCGGCGGCCCCCGCGATCCACCGCTCGCGCTGCCGGGCCGTCCCGTACAGCCGGGCGTTGCCGATCGCGATACCCGCCTGCGAGGCGAGCACCCGCAGCAGTCCCTGGTCCTCCTCGGTGAACGCGCCGCCGCCCTTCTCCGTCAGATAGAGGCTGCCGAAGACCTCGGTGTCCACCCGGATCGGGACGCCGAGGAAGGAGCGCTTGCCGGGGCGGCCCGACGGGACCCCGGCCGATCGCGGGTCCGCCGCCAGATCGTCGATCCGCAGCGGACGGGGGTCCTGGACGAGGATGTCGAGGAGCCCTTTGCGGCCGTCGGGGAGCCGCCCGATGTGCTGCCGGTCGGCGTCGCTCATACCGGCCGTGAACAGCTCGGTGAGCCGGCCGCGTTCGGAGTCGACCACCCCGAGCGCGCCGTAACGGGCGCCGATCAGGTCGGTGGCGGTGTCGACGATGTGCTGGAGGGTGGTGCGCAGTTCGAGGTCGGTGCCGATACCGAGGACGGCTGCCAGCAGCATGGGCAGCCGGGGCGCCGAGGCGGCGTCGCCCACCGAGGCCGCCTCGTCCGCCTCGTCCGTGTCGCCGTCGCTGCTGGTGTCGCCGGTGTCGCCGGTGTCGCTCACCGCGCCGTCCGCCCCGCTGTCAGCGCGCGTCGGCCAGCGGGGACAGGGTCATCGGCTGGACCTTGCCTTCCAGCATCGCCCCGAGCCCGAGCACGGTGCAGATGTCGGGGCGGTCGGCGATGGTCACCGGCATGCCCGTGGCGTCGCGCACCAGCTGGTCCAGGCCGGGCAGCAGCGCGCTGCCGCCGACCATCGTGATGCCGCTGTCGGCGAGGTCCGCCACCAGGTCGGGCGGGCAGTCGCGGAGCACCTTGCCGATGCCGTCGAGGACGGCGGTCAGCGGCGTGTAGATCGCTTCCCGTACGGCCGAGGTGTCGACCAGCACGGAACGTGCGACGCCGGTGGCCACGTCCCGGCCATGGATCTCCGTGGCGGTGGGGCCCCCTTCGGAGAGGCCGTTGTTCTTGAGCGCCAGTTGCAGCGGCCGTACGGCCTGACTGGGCAGCACCAGCTGGTGCTGCTGGCGCAGGTGCTGGATCACCGCGTGGTCGATGGCGCCGCCGCCGACCGGAATCCGCTGGGCCGTGACGATCGCCCCGAGCGAGAGCACCGCGATCTGGGTGGTCGCCGCGCCGCACACCATGATCATGGTCGCGTTGGGCTGCTCCACCGGCAGACCGCAGCCGACGGCCGCCGCGATCAGCGTGTCGACCAGCTCGACCCGGCGCGCACCCAGGCCGACCAGGGTCTCCACGGCGGCGCGCTGCGCGAGCGGGTCGCTGTCGTGCGGGGTGGAGGCGGCGGCGCGCAGCCGGGGCTTGCGGCGCAGCTGGCGGCGGAGCTTGTCGCCGAGGAGGTGCCGCAGCATCCGCTGGGCCATTTCGACATCGACGACCGAGCCGCCACGGACGGGGCGGGCGACCCGGATGTAGGAGGGGGTGCGGCCGGTCATCTGCTCGGCGAGGGTGCCGACGGCGATGAGCGCGCCCGTACGGGTGTTCACGGCGGCGACGCTCGGCTCGTCGACGACGAGCCCGGCCCCCTTCACAAAGACCCGGGTCCTGGCGGCCCCCAGGTCGACGGCGATATGGCAACGGCGCAACTGCTCAAGACTGACGGTCACGGCAGGTTCTCTCCGAGAGCGCTGATGTGGGCACCGGCGGCCGCCGGCCCTGTTCGCATCGTGCGCGTGCGGGAGGCGCCGCGCGCGCTGGGTTGCGCCGGTCGGTGGCATGGAGTTGACGGGACGGCGGAGTTCGACGGCCGGGCCGCCCCGGGCTCGTACGGCCTACGCGGACCGCGCGGACCAGCGCTGCAGCAGTCCCCAGGTGAACTCCGCGGCGGCCGGGCGGCCGTCCGGGAGGGTGAACGCCAGCCCCGTACGGGTCGGGGCCGTGCCCTCCAGCGGACGGGCGGGCGGAAAGGCCCGCGCCACCTCGTCCACGGTGCACGACCAGGGGCGCAGATCCTCCGCCGTCCGCAGCCCGGGGCCGGCCGCGCCCGGCGCCCGGACCAGCCATTCGTTCCATACGGCCCCGCCGGGCGCGGCCGTCGCCTCGAACCGCAGATCGGGCCAGAGCGGTACGGGCCACAGCAGGACGTCGCACTCCAGATCGCCGATCGTCCGGCGGAAGGTCAGCTCCGGTGGACCGAGCACGGAGCGGTAGCGGGCCAGGGTGCCGCGCGCCCTGGGGGAGCGCACCATCGCCTGCCAGCGGCGGTTGGCGTCGCGCATCCCGGCCAGGGACACACCCAGTTCGCGCCGGGCCTCATCGACCAGTTCCGGCTGATGGTCCGCCATCCGGCGCAGCAGTACGAGCTGGAACTGGAGCGGCCCGAACGGCCCGGTGGACGTCATACGGCCATGCTGCCGGGCGCACGCGCCGTCGTCCTGCTGTTGGTGTGGACCGGAGCACCGGGCCCGGCGTCCGTTCCGACTTTCACACAGGATCCTTACAAGGTCGTCCCCACCCGCCCTCCGGCCGCGACATACTCTGCGGGCGCCATGAACTACTGCCACGCCTGCCGGCGCCACCTCAACGGAGCCCTGACCTGCGCCGGATGCGGCGCTCCCGCCGCCCAGCAGCAGGGGTGGTCCGGACCCGACGCGGCTTTTCCCCACGCGGAAGAGACTGCCGTCACGGCCATCGGCGCCGGTACCACGGACCCGGCAGCGGCAGCGGCCGAGGATACGGACGCCACCGCCGACGCCGGTACCGACGGCGCCACGGCCCGGGGCGCCGACACGGCCGGGACCGGACCCGCCGCCGGGACCGGCCACCGGCGAGGCCGGGCCGACGCCCGGCGCCGCTCGCGGCCGCGCCGGGCGCGCAGCAAGCGGCGGCGCAGGGTGATGGCGGCCGGGCTCGGCGTCCTGCTCGCGGCCGGTGCGTTCAGCCTGGCCGAGCTGGCCGTGGAAATGCCCGGCCAGGACTTTTTCGGCCCGGTGGAGCTGGAGAAGGAGGCGCCCACCGGAGAGGCCGCCGAACCGGCGGCCGCCGAGGACACCGGCAAGCCGGGCGAGGCCGCGTCCTCCGCCCCGGCCGCCGGCCGTTCGTCCGGCGGCCGCAAGGGTGCCGGAGGAGGTGGGTCGGCGTCGCCGGAGGCGTCCCCGTCGGCCTCACCGCCGGCAAGCGCCGGCGCCGCGAGTCCGACCGGCACCCGTCCGGCGGCGCCGCAGTCGCCCACCGCGACGCCCGCGGAGCCGACCGAGCCGCCCGCCGGGCCGACCACCCAGGCCCCGCCGCCACCGCCGCCGGCCAGCACCGAGCCGGGCCGGGATCCGATCGAGATCTGCTACGGCTGGCACTGCCCCTGAAACGCGGGGGAAGCGCTCACCGAGGCCCTCGGCAAGGCCGCCGGTGAGGCCTCGGTGAGGCGCTCAGTGAGGCGCGTCCTCGCCGAGCATCCGTTTGAGCAGATCGCGCAGCACGCCGCGCTCCTCCTCGGACAGCCCGGCGAGCGGCTCACGGGCGAAGTCCAGTGAGTCCCGCAGCTGCGTGGCGGTCGCCAGCCCCTTGTCGGTGGGGGCGGCGAGCTTGACCCGGCGGTCGGCCGGGTCGGGGCGGCGCTCCACCAGGCCGCGTGCTTCGAGCCGGTCCACGATGCCGGTCACGTTGGACGGCTCGCATTTCAGCTTCTGCGCGATCCGGCGCATGGGCATGGGTTCCAGGGACAGCAGCCCCAGCGTGCGCGCCTGAGCGCCGGTGAGGGAGTGCTGGGACGCGGCCTGGTCGTACTCCTCGTAATAGCGGGCCACGACGGTGCCGATGAGTTCGACGACCTCTTGGGTCAGGGGGTCTCTGCGTGAAGTGGCCATGGGGCCAGGTTACCCAGTTGCTTGACAACATGAAATATTCAAGAGCATGGTTGTTTCAGATGGTGAAGCTTTTTCGCCGGACCATCTGAGTTGGACTATCTGAGGAGGCCCCGCACCATGACCGCTCTTCCCACGTCCGGCCGCGCATGGCATCTCGTCGCCCGCCCCCACGGCTGGCCCGAGCCGGGAGACGTCGCCCTGCGCGAGGTCCCGGTGACCGAGCCGGGCGAGGGCCGGATCCTGGTCCGCAACCTGCACTTCTCGGTCGACCCCTACATGAGGGGACGGATGAACGACGTGAAGTCGTACACGCCCCCCTTCCAGCTGGACCAGCCGATGGACGGCGGCGCGGTCGGCGAGGTCATCGCCTCCCGCGCCGAGGGCTTCGCCGTCGGCGACCACGTCGTGCACGGCCTCGGCTGGCGGGAGTACGCCGAATTCCCGGCCGCTCACGCCACCAAGGTCGACGCCTCGATCGCCCCCCTCTCCGCGTACCTCGGGGTGCTCGGCATGACCGGCCTCACCGCTTACGCCGGCCTCTTCGAGGTCGCCTCCTTCACGGAGGGCGACGCGGTCTTCGTCTCCGGCGCGGCCGGAGCCGTCGGCAGCCAGGTCGGCCAGCTGGCCCGGATCAAGGGCGCCTCCCGGGTCATCGGCTCGGCCGGTTCCGACGAGAAGGTCAAGCTGCTCGTCGAGGAGTACGGCTTCGACGCGGCCTTCAACTACAAGAACGGGCCCGTCCGGGATCAGCTCAGGGAGGCGGCTCCCGACGGCATCGACGTCTACTTCGACAACGTCGGCGGCGAGCACCTCGAAGCCGCGCTCGGCTCGCTCAAGCTGCACGGCCGGGCCACCATCTGCGGCATGATCGCGCAGTACAACAACACCGAGGCAGCCCCCGGGCCGCGCAACCTCGCCGTGATCATCGGCAAGCGGCTGCGTCTCCAGGGCATGCTGGTCGGCGACCACGCCGCGCTCCAGCCGCAGTTCGTCAAGGATGTCGCCGGCTGGCTCGCCTCCGGTGAACTCAAGTACCACGAGACGGCCGTTGAGGGAATCGAGAACGGCTTCGACGCGTTTCTCGGACTGCTGCGCGGTGAGAACACCGGGAAGATGATCGTCACGCTCGATCGTTAGCCCGACAGTCGCGACAGCTCAGCCGTTTCAGCGGCTTCAGTAGTTTCAGCACGGTTGACCACATGGAGGAAAGCACCGCATGACCATTCAGAAGCTCGACGTCGTGTACACCGCCGTCGCCACCGCCGAGAACGGCCGTGACGGCCGCGTGTCCAGCGACGACGGCAAGCTCGACGTCGTCGTCAACCCGCCCAAGGAGATGGGTGGCAGCGGTGCGGGCACCAACCCGGAGCAGCTCTTCGCCGCCGGATACAGCGCCTGCTTCCAGGGCGCGCTCGGCGTGGTGGCCCGTCAGGCGAAGGCCGACATCTCCGGCTCGACCGTGACCGCCAAGGTCGGCTTCGGCAAGACCGAGGCCGGCGGCTTCGGCCTGGAGGTCGCGATCTCGGCGTCCATCCCGAACGTGGACGAGGCGACCGCCAAGGAGCTGCTGGAGAAGGCGCACGCGGTGTGCCCGTACTCGAACGCCACCCGCGGCAACATCAAGGTCGAGCTCTCCGTCGCCTGAACACCAGCGCGTTGAGTACCGCACAGCGGTACGACCGAGGGCCGGATCCCCGCGCGGGGTCCGGCCCTCGGGCCGTCCGGACCCGTTGTCGGACCCCGCCGGTAGTGTGAACTCCATGCGTGATCTCGGTGCGGGCTTCGGCTATTTGATAAAGGGCCAGCGATGGGTCGCCGGCCACGGTCGGTGGTTCGGATTCGGGCTGCTGCCCGGTCTGGTCATCCTGGTGCTGTACGCGGGCGCGCTCATCGGCCTCGGCTACGGCGCGGACAATCTGACCGCCTGGGCGACGCCCTTCGCCGACGACTGGTCCTCGCCCTGGCTCGGCCTCTTCCGCGGCTTCCTGACCGTGCTCGTCTTCGCGCTCGGGCTGTTCCTCGCGGTGATCACCTTCACCGCCGTCACGCTGTTGGTCGGCTCACCCTTCTACGACTCGCTCTCGGAGGAGGTCGACCGCGCGGCGGGCGGCGAGGTCCCCGAGTCGGGCCTGTCGTTCTGGCGCGACCTGTGGATATCCGCCCGGGACAGCCTGCGCATCCTGGTGCGGGTGGCGCTGTACGGCGTCCTGCTCTTCGCCCTCGGCTTCATCCCGGTCGTCGGGCAGACCGTGATCCCCGTGATCGGCTTCTGCGTGTCCGGCTTCTTCCTGACGGAGGAACTGACCTCGGTGGCCCTCTCACGGCGCCGCATGGAGCTGAGGGAACGCCTCATACTGCTCCGTGGCCGCAAGATGCTCGCCCTCGGCTTCGGTGTGCCCCTGACCCTCGCCTTCCTGGTCCCGCTGGTGGCGGTCTTCCTGATGCCGGGAGCGGTCGCGGGCGCCACCCTGATGGTCCGTGAGCTGACGGCGCCCCCGGCGTCGGACCCGTCAGATCCGTCAGCCCCGGCAGACCCGGTGGATGAGCACGCGTCGTCCCGCCCGGACGCGACACTCGTTCTCGGCAAGGCCCCGCAGCCGCAGCCGCCGTCGCAGGCCCAGCCGTAGCACCCGTGGCAGGACACCTCCACGAGCCCACTCCTTCGCCGCCCGCCGCCCGCCGCCCGCCGCCCGCCGCCCGCCGCCCGCCGACCGGGCGTCACGACCGCGATCCACGCGCAGGCGTAAGAGCCGGGGAATCGGGCAGGCGTACGGTCCCCGGGGCGGCACCTGACACCGCCCCGGGGTCATATCCGTGGGCCCGTCGCTCCTACCGCACCGCGAAGCCGTACGTCGTCGTCGAGGCGTACACCTCGCCGGGCCGCAGCACCGTGCTCGGGAACGCGGGGCGGTTCGGGGAGTCCGGGAAGTGCTGGGTCTCCAGGGCGATCCCGTCGCCGGGACCGTACGGCTTTCCGTCGAAGTGGTCGCCGGTGTAGAGCTGGAGCCCCGGCTCCGTCGTCGTGACGGTCAGCACCCGGCCCGACGCCGGGTCGTACAGCTCCGCCGCGAGCGGTTCGCCGTCCAGCACGAAATTGTGGTCGTAGCCGCCGCCCACCGTCCGGGACGCGCGGAAGTCGAAGCGCGTACCGTCGACCGGTGCCAGCTCTCCGGTCGGAATGGCCGCACCGTCCACCGGGGTGATCCGCCCGGCCGCGATCCGCAGCTCGTGCCCGGCCGCGCTGCCGCTGCCCGCGCCGCCCAGATTCCAGTACGTGTGATTCGTCAGATTGATATGCGTCGGGGCGTCCGTGACCGCGCGGTACGCGATCCGCAGTGAGCCGTCCGCCTCCAGCGTGTACGTCGCCGAGACGTCCAGCCGGCCGGGGAAGTTCTCCTCGCCGTCCGGGCTGATCCGCGACAGCCGTACCCCGTGCTCGCCGTCCCGCTCCGCGTCCCACACCCGCCGGTCGAAACCCCGCTCACCGCCGTGCAGGCTGTTCGGCCCGTCGTTGCGGGCGAGTTGGTGGGTGCGGCCGTCCAGGGTGAAGGCGGCGCCCGCGATGCGGTTCGCGTACCGGCCCACCAGCGCCCCGAAGTACGGCCCGCTGGACTCCAGATAGCCACCGACATCGGGGAAGCCGAGCACCACGTCGGCGACGGTCCCGTCCCGGTCGGGCACCTCGACGGACTGCACCACACCGCCGTACGTCAGCAGACGTAGCCGGGTGCCGGCCCGTTCGAGGGTCCAGCCGTGGACGGGCGTACCGTCGGCCGTCGCACCGACGCGTTCCGTACTTATGACAGTCACGGTCGAGCACCCTACGCGGGGGGCCGCGCCGCGGTGACATTGCGGTACGCGATGTCCGCCAGCCGTCCCTGCCCGTTCTTGCTGGGATGGAACCAGTCCCAGTGGCTCAGCTGGTCGCCGGTGAACCGGTAGTCGAAGACCGCCCCGCCGTCGTACCGGCAGCGCGGATCCTTGCCGCACACGTCTTTCAGCACGCCGTTGTACGCCACCACCCGCTCGTACACCATCTCCCGCCGGCTCCGCGCCCGCTCGCTCTCGCTCTGCGCGTCCCCGAGCATCGTGGCGCACAGGCCCAGCTTCCAGATCTGCCGGCCCAGCGGATTGGTCCGGCCGGTGGACCAGAGGCGCTTGAGGTCCGGCACGCTCGACACGTACACCTGCGCCTTGGGCGCCCCGGCACGCAGCTGACGCATCGACGCCTCGAACGAGGCCCGGAAGTCGGTGACCGGTGTCATCTGCCGCGTCGAGTCCCGGCAGGCGTCATTGGCGCCCACCATGACGGTGACCAGCTCCGGCCCGCGCCGCGCGGCCCGCGCCATCTGGCCGGGCAGGTCGGACATCCGGGCCCCCGACGCGGCGTCGTTCCAGCTCTGGTCGGCCACCGCGTGCGCGCCGAGGAGCCGCAGCGCGAGGCTGCGTACCTCGGTGTCCGTACCGGTCGACCAGGAGACCTCCGGACAGTCCGTGAGCACCACACAGGCGTCGAAGCCGCGGGTGATCGAGTCGCCGACGGCGGCGATCGACGCCGGGCTCCGGTCCCAGAGGGGGGTGGGGCGCGGAGACGGACTGCCGCGCTTGCCGGATGTGGCGGACCCGGCGGAGCCACAGCCTGCCAGCGCGCCGACGGTGGACAGCACCACGGCCGTCAGCGCGGCGACGCAGGCACGGGACCGGCGGCCACGGCCGCGAACACGGTCACGGCCCTCTCCCTGATGACGGCTTCGACGGATCTCCCGCATCGCGGTCCTCCTGGTTGGCGTCCTCGGGTCACTCCGGGTCCTCACGCTTCCGGCGGAGTCCCCGGCGAGTGAAAGCTTCGCGCATATCGGCACCGGGACCGACGGTACGTCACCCCGGTTCCCCCGTCGCACGGTAGCTTTTCCCACGTCGAACCAGAGGCGCGTGATCCCTCGGCTCCGGTAAATTACATCACGTCACATACTGTCCCTTTTGCGGAGTTTCACTCCCGATGCTGTTTACTGAGGCCGCTGGGAAAGGCGAACCTCGTCCCACACTGGAGGTCCCGGTGACGACACGTGGAGTTCTGTACGTTCACTCCGCACCGCGCGCGATGTGCCCGCACGTCGAATGGGCGGTGGCAGGGGTACTCGGTCTGCGCGTCCAGCTCGACTGGATCCGGCAGCCGGCCTCGCCCGGCACCTGGCGGGCCGAGGTCTCCTGGAGGGGCCGGGCGGGCACCGGCTCCCAGCTCGCCTCCGCCCTGCGCGGCTGGCAGATGCTCCGCTTCGAGGTCACCGCGGAACCCTGCCCCGCCGCCGAGGGCGAGCGCTACAGCGCCACGCCCGACCTCGGCATCTTTCACGCGGTCACCGGGATACACGGCGACATCCTGATCCCCGAGGACCGGCTGCGGGCCGCTCTCGCGCGCTCCCAGCAAGGCGAGACCCAGCTGGAGACGGAGATCGCCAAGCTGCTCGGCAAGCCCTGGGACGACGAACTGGAGCCCTTCCGGTACGCGGGCGAGGGCGCGCCCGTCCGCTGGCTGCACCAAGTCGTCTGAGCGAGCCGGGCCCCGTCCCCCTACCGTGGACCCCATGGCTGATCAACTGACCGTAGCTGTCCTCGGCACCGGCATCATGGGCGCCGCGATGGCCCGTAACCTCTGCCGCACCGGACACGACGTGCGTGTCTGGAACCGCACCCCCGCCAAGGCCGAGGCACTCGCCTCCGACGGCGCCCGGGTCGCCGTCACCCCGGCGGAGGCCGTGACCGGCGCCGATGTCGTCCTCACCATGCTGTACGACGGCCCGGCCGCGCTGGAGGCCATCACAGCCGCAGGGCCCGGCCTGCGCCCCGGCGCGATCTGGCTCCAGACGACAACGGCGGGCGTCGAGGCCATCGCCGACCTGGCCGACTTCGCCCGCCGGCAGGGGCTGGCCTTCGTCGACGCGCCCGTACTCGGCACGAAGGCCCCGGCGGAGAGCGGCCAGCTTCTCGTCCTGGCGGCGGGCCCCGAGGAGGCGCGTGAACCACTCACCTCCGTCCTCGACGCCATCGGCCGGCGCACGATCTGGCTGGACGAGAACGGCGCCACCGCCGCCGCCACCCGCCTCAAGCTCGTCTGCAACACCTGGGTCCTGGCCCTCACCCACGGCACGGGCGAGACCCTGGCCCTGGCGAAGGGCCTGGGTGTCGACCCGCAGAGCTTCCTGGACGCCATGAGCGGCGGCGCGATGGACTGCGACTACCTCCGGGCCAAGGCCACCGCGATCCTGAACGACGACTACACCCCGAACTTCGCGGTCACCACCGCCGCCAAGGACGCCCGCCTGATCGTCGAGGCCGGTGCCGCCGAAGGCGTCCGCATGGACCTCACGGAAGCCGGCGCGGAACGCTTCCGCCGCGCCGAGGCCCAGGGCCACGGCGACGAGGACATGGCGGCGACGTACTTCGCCGGCTTCGCCGACTGACGACCCTGCCGGTTCGGCGCGTGGAAACGGCGGAGGCCCGCCTCCCCGGTGGGGGAGGCGGGCCTCTGGGTGTCCGTGACCGGGCGGGCCGGGCGGGCCGGGCGGGCCGGGCGCTGTCGGGTCAGACCGTGCGCAGGGCCAGGACCACGTTGTGGCCGCCGAAGCCGAACGAGTTGTTGATCGCCGCGATCGTGCCGCTGGGGAGCTTGCGGGGCTCGCCCTGGACGACGTCGGCGTCGACCTCTTCGTCCAGCTCGTCGATGTTGATGGTCGGCGGGGCCGTGCGGTGGTGGAGGGCGAGGACCGTCGCGACGGTCTCGATGCCTCCCGCGCCGCCCAGCAGGTGACCGGTCATCGACTTCGTCGCGGAGACGGCGACGTGGTCCAGCTCGTCGCCCAGGACCCGGCGCAGGGCCTTGATCTCGGCGACGTCACCCAGCGGGGTGGACGTGGCGTGCGCGTTGAGGTGCATGACCTCGGACGGCTTGAGGTCCGTCGCGTCCAGCAGGTTCTGGATCGCCTGGGCGATGCCCCGGCCGGACGGGTCGGGCTGCGCGATGTGGTGGGCGTCCGAGGACAGGCCCTGGCCGAGGATCTCGCAGTAGACCCGCGCGCCGCGCTTGGCGGCGTGCTCGGCCGACTCCAGGACGACGATGCCCGCGCCCTCACCGAGGACGAAGCCGTCACGGCCCTTGTCGTACGGGCGGGAGGCCTTGGTGGGCTCGTCGTTGTTCTTGGACATCGCCATCATGTTGGCGAACGCCGCGACGGGCAGCGGGTGGATGGCCGCTTCCGTACCACCGGCGACGACCACGTCGGCGCGGCCGGAGCGGATCATCTCCACCGCGTAGCCGACGGCCTCGGCGCCCGACGCGCAGGCGGAGACCGGGGTGTGCACGCCCGCGCGGGCGCCCACTTCCAGGCTGACGTTGGCGGAGGGGCTGTTCGGCATCAGCATCGGCACGGTGTGCGGGGAGACGCGGCGGGCGCCCTTCTCCTTCAGCACGTCGTACTGGTCGAGCAGGGTGGTCAGGCCGCCGATACCGGACGCGATCACGGTCCCGAGCCGGTCGGCGTCGACCGAGGGGTCCTCGCCGGCCTTGGCGGTGTAACCGGCGTCCGCCCACGCTTCCCGGGCCGCGATCAGCGCGAACTGCGCCGAGCGGTCCAGCTTGCGGGCGAGCGGGCGGGGCAGTACATCGCCCGGGTCCACCGCCGCGAGGGCGGCGATACGGACCGGCAGGTCGGCGAAGCGCTCGCCCTCCAGGGGCCTGACCCCGGAGCGGCCCGCGAGCAGACCTTCCCAGGTCGATGCGCTGTCGCCACCCAGTGGTGTGGTTGCGCCGATACCGGTGACGACCACGGTGCGATTGGTCGAGCTCACTGGAATTCTTTCTCCACGTGTAGAGGGTGCTGAATTTTCACGGCGCCACCACCAGGTGGCGTCAGCCGCAGCGACGTGATCAGACCTGGTGGTCCGCGATGTACGACGCGGCGTCACCGACGGTCTTCAGGTTCTTGACGTCGTCGTCCGGGATCTTGACGTCGAAGCGCTCTTCAGCGGCGACGACGACCTCGACCATGGACAGCGAGTCGACGTCCAGGTCGTCGGTGAAGGACTTGTCCAGCTGGACGTCCTCGACCGGGATGCCGGCGATCTCGTTCACGATCTCGCCGAGACCGGCGACGATCTCTTCCTGGGTGAAGGCCATGGTGGGCGCTCCTTCGATATTGAGCGGAGTGGGGCAGGGGATAAATCGCAACACGATCCGGAAAGATCCGGTGTGCCTAGGGGAGGGTAACGACCGTCGCTGCGTAGACGAGACCCGCCCCGAAGCCGATGACGAGAGCGGTGTCGCCGCTCTTCGCCTTTCCGGTCGCCAGGAGCCGCTCCATCGCGAGCGGAATCGAGGCGGCCGAGGTGTTGCCGGTGGTCTCCACGTCACGGGCGACCGTGACGCTGTCCGGCAGCTTCAGAGTTTTTACCATTGAGTCGATGATCCGCATGTTGGCCTGGTGCGGGATGAAGACGTCCAGGTCCTCCGAGGTGATCCCGGCGGCGTCCAGCGCCTGCTGGGCGACCTTCGCCATCTCGAAGACGGCCCAGCGGAAGACGGCCTGGCCCTCCTGCGTGATGGCCGGGAACTTCTCGACGGTGCCGTTGCGGTAATCGTCCCACGGCACGGTCTGCTTGATGGTCTCCGACTTGTCGCCCTCGGAGCCCCAGACCGTCGGGCCGATCATCGGCTCCTTGGCGGGACCGACGACGACCGCGCCCGCGCCGTCACCGAACAGGAAGGCCGTCGCGCGGTCCTCCAGGTCGGTCAGGTCGGAGAGCCGCTCCACGCCGATCACCAGGACGTACTCGGCCGAGCCCTCGACGATCATCCCCTTGGCCAGGGTGAGTCCGTAGCCGAAGCCGGCGCAGCCCGCGGAGATGTCGAACGCGGCGGGTTTGCCCGCGCCGATCTTGTCCGCGATCTCGGTGGCGACGGCCGGGGTCTGCTTGAAGTGCGAGACGGTGGCGACGATCACGCCGCCGATCTGCTCGGGGGTGATCCCGGCGTCGGCGATCGCCTTTCCGGACGCCTCGATGGACATCGCGGCGACGGTCTCCTCGGGCGAGGCCCAGTGGCGGGTCGCGATTCCGGAGCGGGAGCGGATCCACTCGTCGGACGAGTCGATCGTCTCGAGGATCACCTCGTTGGGCACGACACGGGTGGGGCGGTAACCGCCGACACCCATGATCCGCGCGTACGGAGCGCCCTTGCTGGGCTTGATCTTCGACATGCTCTCTGACTCCTATTCAGCGGTGGAGGAGTGCTCGGCGATCAGCGTGCGGGCCGCGTCGAGGTCGTCGGGGGTCTTGAGCGCCAAGGTCTTCACACCGGGCAGGGCGCGCTTGGCGATGCCGGTCAGGGTGCCGCCGGGAGACAGCTCGATCAGCGCGGTCGCGCCCCGCCGCGTGAAGGTTTCCATGCACAGGTCCCAGCGGACCGGATTGGCCACCTGGCCGACCAGGCGGGTCAGGATCTCGGCGCCGGTGGCGACCGTCCGCCCGTCCTTGTTCGAGACGTACGGTACGGCCGGGGCGGCGGCGTCGATCGTCCGGGCGGCCGCTTCGAGCCGCTCGACGGCGGGGGCCATGTGGTGCGTGTGGAACGCGCCGGCGACCTTGAGCATCACCACGCGGCGGACGCCCTCGGGCTTGTCCGCCTCCAGGGCCGCGAGCTGCTCCAGCGTCCCGGCGGCCACGATCTGGCCCGCGCCGTTCACATTCGCCGGGGTCAGTCCGAGCTTCTCCAGGTGCGCGACGGTCGTCTCCGGGTCGCCGCCGAGCAGCGCGGCCATCCCGGTCTCGGTGATCGCCGCGGCGTCCGCCATGGCCAGGCCACGGGTCCGGACGAGCGTCATGGCCGCGTCGTCGGTGACGACGCCGGCCAGCGCGGTGGCGGCGAGTTCGCCGACGCTGTGTCCCGCCACGGCGCCGATGTCACGGGCCAGGCCGGCCGTGTCCGGGAAGAGCTGACGCGCCGACAGCAGCGCGGCCGCGACCAGCAGGGGCTGGGCCACCGCCGTGTCGCGGATCTCGTCCGCGTCGGCCTTCGTGCCGTAGTGGACCAGGTCCAGGTCAAGGGCGGCCGACCATGTCCGCAGCCGGTCTTCGGCACCGGGCAGATCGAGCCAGGGAGTCAGGAAGCCGGGCGTCTGAGCGCCTTGGCCGGGAGCGACGAGTACGAGCACCCTCACACTCTCTCTTGCGGACGGCCCTCACCGCCCGTGGGGACAGGGACGAAGAACCGTCAGGGGAATTGTTGGAGTACGACAAAAGTCTAGGACTGCGGGTCCCCGTCGGCCAGACGCCCCAGGATCAGGGCGATTCGCAGAGTGAACGCGGAGCGTACATCGGAGGGTGACCAGCCGGTGACGTCAGTCACACGTCGCAGCCGGTAGCGCACGGTGTTCGGATGGACGAAGAGCATCCGCGCGGCGCCCTCAAGACTGCTCGCCTGTTCCAGGTAGACACTCAGCGTCTCCAGCAGCGCGGAGCCCGCTTCCTCCAGCGGTCTGTAGATCTCCTCCACCAGCTGGTCGCGGGCCGCGGGGTCGGAGGCGATCGCGCGCTCCGGCAGCAGGTCGTCCGCGAGCACCGGACGGGGCGCGTCCTGCCAGGCGGAACACGCCTTGAGTCCGGCGGCCGCGGCCTGCGCCGATCGCGTGGCGGCCAGCAGATCGGGAACGACCGGGCCCGCGACGACGGGACCGGCGGCATACGGGCCGATCAGCGCCTTGGCGACCTGGAGGGGGTTGTCGCTGCCGCCCGCGATCACGACGAGCCGGTCGCCGAGCACCCCGGTGAGGACCTGGAGCTTGGCGTGCCGGGCGGCCCGGCGGATCGCCTCCACGGTCAGCTCGCTGTCCCCCTCGGGGGCGGTGCCGAGCAGTACGCAGACGTGTTCGGGGGAGCTCCAGCCGAGCGCGGCGGCCCGGGAGATCGCGCCCTCGTCGGCCTCGCCGGAGAGCACCGCGTTCACGACGAGCGACTCCAGCCGGGCGTCCCAGGCGCCGCGCGCCTCGGCTGCCTGTGCGTACACCTGTGCGGTGGCGAAGGCGATCTCCCGCGCGTAGACGAGCAGCGCCTCCCGCAGGACGGCCTCGTCGCCGGGGGCCGCGACCTCCTCGATCGCCGTCTCCATGACCTCGATCGTGGTCCGCACCATCTCGACGGTCTGGCGCAGCGTGATCGCCCGCGTCAGCTCGCGCGGGGCCGTGCCGAACACGTCGGTGGAGATGGCCTGCGAGGCCTCGGGGTGGCGGAACCACTCCGTGAAGGCGGCGATCCCCGCCTGCGCGACCAGCCCGATCCATGAACGGTTCTCCGGCGGCATCGCCCGGTACCACGGCAGCGTCCCGTCCATGCGGGCGATGGCGTTCGCGGCGAGCCGCCCCGAGGACTGCTCCAGCCTGCGCAGGGTCGCGGGATGCGGATGGGGTTCGTTCGACGGTTCTGGCACGGGGACAAGACTGCCTTATCGGGGCGAGCGCCTGGAGCGCCGGGGCTGGGCGAGTTCGTTCCGAAGCGGTGTCGTCCGCCCGGGAGGGCGGTCCGGGGGTGTCCGGACCAGGGGTGTCCGGACGGTGCGTGCCGGGCGCCGCCGGGCGGACGGGGCGGCGGAACGACTCGTCTACGGTGGGCCTGTGATTCTCGTACGGTACGCGGCCGACCGGTACGCGGGCGGCGACCCCTCCGCCGGCATCGAATCCCTGTACGCCTTCTCCTTCGGGCGCTTCTACGACCCCGACAACCTGCGCTTCGGCGCGGTCCTCGCCTGCAACGAGGAGCGGCTCGCGCCGGGCGCCGGGTTCGACGAGCATCCGCACAGTCATACGGAGATCGTCACCTGGGTCGTCGAGGGTGAACTGACCCACCGCGACTCGACGGGGCACGCCACGGTCGTCAGGGCGGGCGACGTCCAGCGGCTCAGCTCGGCGGGCGGGGTACGGCACATGGAGCGCAACGAGGGCGCCCGGCCGCTGGTCTTCGTACAGATGTGGCTCGTCCCGCTGGAGCCCGGCGGGGAGCCCGCGTACGAGATCGTGCGGGGCATCGCCGACGCGACTCCGTACGCGCTCCCACGGGCCGGTGCGACGCTGCGCGTACGGCGGCTGCGGGCGGGCGGGCGCGCCGCCGTGCCGGACGCGCGGTCGGTCTACGTCCATGTGGTGCGCGGCGACGTGCTTCTCGACGCCGACGCCGACACCTACGCCGACGATCACGGAGGTGACAGCGAAGGCGACCGTCACGGCCACCGGCTCGGCCCCGGCGACTCCGCGCGGATCACCGACGCCGACGGGCTCGGGCTGAGCGCGGGACCCGGGGCGCCGGCGGAGGTGCTGCTCTGGGAGATGCCGGGCTGAGAGGCTGGACCGGGCGGGGCCGCCGGGGCGCGCGGCGCCGGGCGAGCGGTCAGCCCGCGCGCAGCTCGGCCAGCACCGCGTCGGTGAAGGGGGGCCACGCCGCGATCGCCCACGGCCCGAAGTCCCGGTCGGCCAGCGCCACGCAGGCCGCCCCCGCGTCCGGGTCGACCCACAGGAACGTACCGGACTGGCCGAAGTGGCCGAACGTACGCGGCGAGGACGAAGCGCCCGTCCAGTGCGGGGACTTGGCGTCCCTGATCTCGAAGCCGAGACCCCAGTCGTTGTTCTTCTGGTTGCCGTAGCCGGGCAGCACCCCGGACAGGCCGGGGTGGACGACGGTCATCGCCTCCAGCACGGTACGGGCGTCGAGCAGTCTCGGCGCCTGGAGTTCGGCGGCGAACCGCAC
This sequence comes from Streptomyces sp. NPDC051569, assembly GCF_044454085.1. NCBI lineage: Bacteria > Bacillati > Actinomycetota > Actinomycetes > Kitasatosporales > Streptomycetaceae > Streptomyces > Streptomyces sp. NPDC051569. Next base: position 25,911 of record NZ_JBITDJ010000011.1, on the reverse strand, counting down.
CAGGTCGTCGACGGTCGAGACGCCGTCCCGGGCCGGTGACCCGTCCAGCGAGGTCGAGGCCATACCGAGCGGTTCGAGCACCGCCTCGCGGAGATAGTCGGCGAACGGGATCTCGGTGGCCTTGGCGATGTGGTCGCCGAGCACCTCGAAGCCCGCGTTGGAGTAGAGGCGGCGCGTGCCGGGCGCGCTGGTGACGCGGTGGTCGTCGAAGGCGAGCCCGCTGGTGTGCGCCAGCAGATGGCGGACCGTGGAGCCCTCGGGTCCGGCCGGCTCGTCCAGCTCGATCGCACCCTCCTCGTACGCCACCAGCACCGCGTACGCGGCGAGCGGCTTGGTCACGGAGGCCAGCGGGAAGCGGTGCGACGTGGGGCCGTACGACCCGGCGAGCGTCCCGTCCGCTCGTACGACGGCGGCGGCCGTGGTCTCCACCGGCCAGTTCTCGATGATCGCCAGGCTCTGCATGGCTACGAGCGTAGAGGACCGGGAAACCTGAGCCGCATGGAGGGATCCGGGGTACGCGCGAAGCCGAGCGAGGTGTACAGCGCCTCGCCGTCCGGGGAGGCGTGCGGGTCGATCACGCGGACGTCGCGGGTCCGGTACCGGCCGAGGAGCGCCTCCACGCAGGACCGGGAGTGACCCCGGCTGCGCAGGTCCGGGGCGAAGGCCGCGAGATCACCGTCCGGGTCCGTGAGCCTCTCGCGGAGCGTGGTGACGGCGGCCGGATGCCGGCCGGTGTCGGTGTCCGGCCCGTGATACGAGTCGAGCATGACCTGGCGGCGCAACCGGACGAGTTCCGCCGCGTCGGCGGAGGTGGCACGGCGTGCGAGGCTCATGGGGCGGCACGCCAAGGGCGACACCGGAAAAGTCGTGTCCTTTTCCGCTTGCCTGGAGTGCGCTCCAAGGTTCTAGCGTGGGGGCATGACGGTGATCGAGAGCAGGCCGGTAAGGACGGACCGCGTGGAGGTCTGCGCAGCGCCGCCGCCCGCCCACCCGCGCCCCGACGGCGAGGACCGCTACACGATCAGCGAAGTGTCCACCCTCACCGGCCTGACCGCGCACACCCTGCGCTGGTACGAACGGATCGGGCTGATGCCGCACGTCGACCGCTCGCACACCGGACAGCGCCGCTTCAGCAATCGTGACCTGGACTGGCTCGGCTTCGTCGGGAAGTTGCGGCTGACCGGGATGCCGGTGGCGGACATGGTCCGTTATGCCGAGCTGATCCGGGTAGGCGAGGAGACGTTCGAGGAGCGGCAGGAGTTGCTGGAGCGGACCCGGCGCGATGTTCTCAACCGCATGGCGGAACTGCGGGACACGATCGCCGTGCTCGACCACAAGATCGGCTTTTACGCGGACGCCCGCAAGGCGTCGGAGAGGGTCTGAACCCCGATGAGTGACAGCAAGATCGCACAGGTACGGCTCGGGACCGAGGGACCGGAGGTCGGCGCCCAAGGGCTCGGCTGCATGGGCATGAGCGCCGCGTACGGGCCGAGGGACGCGGACGAGTCGCGGGCCACCCTGGAGCGCGCCCTGGAACTGGGTGTGACCTTCTACGACACGGCGGACGTGTACGGCGGCGGGGAGAACGAGAAGTTCATCGCGCCGTTCGTCCAGGCGCACCGCGACGAGATCGTCGTCGCGACGAAGTTCGCGCTGGGTTCCAATCCCGCCGAGCCCACCCAGCGGGTCATCCGCAACGACCGGGCGTACATCCGCCAGGCCGTCGAAGGCAGTCTGGAGCGCCTCGGCGTCGAGCGGATCGACCTCTACTACATGCACCGGCGTGATGTGAACGTCCCCATCGAGGAGACGGTCGGCGCCATGGCCGAGCTGGTGGCCGAGGGCAAGGTCAAGTACCTCGGGCTGAGCGAGGTCACCGGCGGCGAACTGCGCGCCGCGGGGACCGTGCACCCGATCACCGCCGTGCAGTCCGAGTGGTCGCTGTTCAGCAGGGACGTCGAGACGTCCCTGCTCCAGGCCGCCACCGAGCTGGGTGTCGCGCTCGTGCCGTACTCCCCGCTCGGCCGGGGCTTCCTGACCGGTTCGTTCGTCAACGCCGAGAGCGAGCTGACCGCCGACGACTTCCGCCGCCGGCAGCCCCGCTTCACCGGCGACAACGCCGCCGCGAACGCCGCGCTGCTCGACCCGGTACGCAAGATCGCCGAGGGCCGAAACGCGACCCTCGGACAGGTCGCGCTGGCCTGGGTGCAGCAGCAGGCGGCCGTGCACGGTCTGACCGTCGTACCGATCCCGGGAACGACCAAGCGCGGCCGCGTCGAGGAGAACACCGCCGCCACGCGTCTCATCCTCACCGAGAGCGAGCTGGAGCTGCTGGAGCCCATCGCGGGGCAGGTCGCGGGCGGCCGCTACGAGGACATGACCTTCACCTCGGCCAGCCGCGAGTAGCCGACCCCGTTGTCTGTCGCACGGGGGATTGCCCGTCGCTGGTGCCGCGACCGGCGATGTTCGCCGCGCGGACGGCGAGAGACGGGGCGCCCGCGCGCACGGCTTCGGCATGTGCCCCGGAGTCCGGGCCCCGTCGCTTGCTGCTGGGTTCAGCGGTAGGCGGCAAGGAAGGCCGTGACGCCGGCGCTGGTGTAGCGGTCGAGTTCGCCCCGCGTGTGCTGTGGGCTGCCGTGGAACATGGCTTTGTTCACGGGGATCCAGAGCAGCAGGCCGGAGAAGTGGTTGGCGGCCAGAGGCGGGTCGTCGATCCGGAGCAGTCCCTCGTCGGCGAGATGCTGGAAGGTGGCCGCCAGGGTGGCGAGAACTCGCTCGAAGCCCTGCTCGTACCAGGCGGCACCGAGTTCGGGGAAGGTGTCGGCGTTGGCGATGATCAGGCGCCGCAGCTGGAGTACCTGAGGTCGGGTGAGGGCGGCCATGAACTGGCCGGCGAGCCGGGTGAGGTTCTCCTCCAGTCGATCGGCGTCGGCCGGGCTCATCCGCACCTCGCCGCTGATCAAGCACGGGGAGCTCGTCACCTGGCTCAAGACCGAACACGGACTCGGCCATGGACACGCGAACGCGCTCGTCGCTCATACGCTCGCGGAAGACAGCAGCGAGTAACCGGATAAATGAGCCGTGGGTCCTCAAACAGGTCCCACGGCTCTGCCGAGCTGTCGTTCCTCGTGAACGTCGACCCCGACCACTGTCGACGAAACTCGTGAACAGGGCCACCGGATGGTGGCCCTCACGACAGCCAGGCGGCCGGGCGGCCGGATCCGGGACGCCGGGCGTGTGGACGCGTGAGGCCCCGCATCCGGATGCGGGTCTCACAGCTCCGCCAGCAGCTCCGCCTTCTTCGCGGTGAACTCCTCGTCCGTGACCAGACCCGCCCGGTGCAGCTCCCCGAGGTGGCGGATCCGGTCCGCGACCTCGGCGGGGTCACGGTGGGCGGAGGACAGCGCGGGGACCGGGACGGCGACGCGTCCGGCTGTGGCACGCCGGGCCGCCGCCAGGACCGCCGCCGCGAAGGGCAGCGACTCGTGCACCGGGCCGTAGCCGAGACCGAAGACGACGGCCGCCGGATCATGATCGGCCTGGGGTGCCGGGGGCGCACCCGCGCCGTGGCCGCCTCGCCGCAGCATCCGCAGATAGCCCTCGTACGCCTCGGGGGAGCGCCATTCGACGCCGTGCAGCTCGCCGATCGGGAAACTCTGGTCGCCCGCCTTCCACTTCGTGGAGGAGGCGCCCGTCCAGAACCAGCGGAACGCCACCCGCTCCCCGTCGAAGGACGCCTTGCCGTCGTACGCCTTGAAGTGCAGGGGCGGCTCCGGCGCGGCGACCAGGTAGCGCTCGGCCGGCTCCCGCCGGTCCTGGAGGCCCCGTACGTCCGCCCGCGCGAGTGCCGCGCGCAGCTCGTCCGCGTAGTGCTCCGCGAGGCTCTCGCGCTCGGCGGGCAGTACCAGCCGGTACGGGTCGCCGTTGGCCCTCAGCTGGCCGGCCGCCGCCTCCATCAGAGGGTCGGCGCCGGCTCTCGGCACGGCGTGCAGCACCACGGTGCCGTGCCTGCCGGGTGAGAGCGTCACCGACGACAGCGCCGCGTGAGGGATGCGCCGCTCGCGGAGCGTCTGGAAGAGCTTCGGTGTCCGGATCCCCCGTTCGAAGCGTATGAGCACGGAGTCGCTGTCGAACTCCCAGGTGGCATGAATCCCCGCAAGCACATCACCCATGTGCCTCATCGTAGGTGGCGTACGCTCGCGCGTCGCCTGCCTCAGCAGAGGAAATCTACGCGCGTCAGGAGTCGCTGGACGTGTCCCTGGCAGGCCGTCGGATCCGGCCACCGGTACGCGTCGGACGAGCTCGCGACACGCGCGCGGTCCGGGAGGCCGGTCTCACCCTGCGGCTGGCAGTCCGGTCCGGCAGGCCGTGCCGTTGTCCGCGCAGCTCACCGACGTGTACGCACCGACCCCGATGGCCGCGAAGTTCCGCAGGCTCTCCGTACCGGGCTTGAAGTAGCCGGTGTGTCCGATCGCCCCGGCCGCCGAGACCACCCGCGCGCCGAAGCCCCGGCCCATCGGGTCCGCGCCGTGGCCGAGCCCGCCGACCACCAGGTACGGGACGTCCTGGATCCAGTCGTCGCGGTCCCGCATGGCCCAGACGCGGGCGTCCGTGTGCAGCTGTCCGGCGTTCCGCGCCCGCATCCCCGGACTGCCGGCGACGACCACGTCCGAGACCCTGGCGGGCAGTTGGTGGGCGGCGACCCCGCACACCACGGAGCCGTAACTGTGGCAGAAGAGCGAGACCCGCGAATCCCCCGGCAGCGACGCGGTGAAGGCACCGAGCCGGACGGCACCCGCCTCCGCGAGCTTCCCGATCAGCGCGTCCATCCCGAGACCGGCGGGCGCGGTGTAGTCGGCCCAGGCGATGACGGCGGTACGGGTGCCGGGGCCGGCGGCCTGCTCGGCGGCGTACAGCGACTCGGCCATCCCCACCGGCGCCGTGTACCAGTTCCGTTCCTTCTCGAACGTGATCATGTTGGTGTCGACGCCGGGGATCACGACCGAGACCCGTTGCGCGTGGTCGAGGTCGCCGAAGACCTCGGCCGCCCGGCCTCTGCCCGACGGGTCGAAAGCGAGGATCTGCCGGCCGTCGCCCAGCATCGCCTCGTAGCTCTGCATCCTGCTCAGCGCCTGCGCGCGGCCGTCGCTGGAGAGGCGGACGTCATGCGTCCTGCGCTCTTCGGCCTTCGCCGCACGCATGAGGGCGAGCCGGTTGGCGCGGTAGCGCAGCGTGGCCGGAATGCCGTTGAGATTGCCGACGACCAGTGGATATCCGGTGGCCAGCCGGTCCTGCTGAGCGGCGCTGAGCCGGGCGAAGAAAGCGGCCAGCACCTTGGGCGGGGCGTCGGGGGAGGGCAGTTCACGGGCGCCGATCCGGCCCCGCTCCCAGGCGTCGAGGGTCACCTTCAGGGGTTCGCCGGGACCACGCTGACGCTGGACAGCGGTCCATCCGGTGGTGGCCAGCATCACGAACACCACGGCGAGGGCGAGGAGCGCGCGCCATGCGCTGAGCAGGGGGGAAGAGCCGAAGGAAGTCACTGGCTCCCACCCTAGGCCGGACCTGGGGGGCCTCGCGACGAGGGGGAGGCGGATCACGCGCGATGGAGGAACGAACCGCCGGTAACTTAACTGAGCGTCATGCGGACGTGGGTGTTCCGGCGGCCTGGACTCCGTAGGCCGGACGGCCGCCGCCCCGGTGCCCGCCACCGCCGGAACGGCCGCGCCGCCCGGTCCCGGCGACCGTGGCGCCAACTGGTCCGGACAGGTGTCCGCCGGGTCTCGGAAGCACCGGTCCCGACGGGGCACCGACACGTGCGGCCGGGCCCCGGGAACCGCTGCACCCCGGTGCCGCCACCGCCCCGGTTACGGACCGGTGAATTGCTGTGCGGCCGGTCCGCGACTGCCGCTAGCGTGCCCGGTATGACTAGTCAGACCACTGTCAACAAGGCGCCACAGACCCCGGAATCGCTGGCGTCGGGGCCGTCCAGGGGGCTGCGCGGCCACCCCTGGCTGACGCTCTTCTCCGTTGCCATCGGCGTGATGATGGTGGCCCTCGACGGCACCATCGTGGCGATCGCGAACCCGGCCATCAAGGATGATCTCGGCGCGACGTTCGCCGATGTCCAGTGGATCACCAACGGCTACTTCCTCGCCCTTGCCGTGGCACTGATCACCGCCGGGAAGCTCGGTGACCGTTTCGGCCACCGGCAGACCTTCCTCATCGGCGTCACCGGCTTCGCCGCGGCCTCGGGAGCCATCGGCCTCTCCCACAGCATCGCCTTCGTGGTCACCTTCCGGGTGCTCCAGGGCCTCTTCGGCGCCCTGCTGATGCCGGCCGCGCTCGGCCTGCTGCGCGCCACCTTCCCCGCCGAGAAGCTCAACATGGCCATCGGCATCTGGGGCATGGTCATCGGCGCCTCGACGGCCGGCGGTCCCATCCTCGGCGGCCTGCTGGTCGAGCACGTGAGCTGGCAGTCCGTCTTCTTCATCAATGTGCCGGTGGGTGTGGTGGCACTGCTGCTCGGCGCGGTGATCCTCCGCGACCACCGGGCGGAGAACGCCCCGAAGTCCTTCGACATCCTCGGCATCCTGCTGCTCTCCGGTGCCATGTTCTGCCTGGTCTGGGCGATCATCCAGGCCCCTACCTGGGGCTGGGGCGACGGTCTCACCTGGCTCTTCATCGCCGTCTCCCTGGTGTGCTTCGGGCTGTTCGCCTTCTGGGAGACGAAGGTCAGGGAACCGCTCATCCCGCTGGGCCTGTTCCGCTCCGTGCCGCTGTCCGCCGGTGTGGTCCTGATGGCGCTGATGGCCATCGCCTTCCTGGGTGGCCTGTTCTTCGTCACGTTCTATCTCCAGAACGTGCACGGCATGAAGCCGGTCGACGCCGGGCTGCACCTGCTGCCGCTCACCGGCATGATGATCGTTTCCTCGCCGCTGGCGGGTCTGGTGATCACCAAGGTGGGACCCCGTATCCCGCTCGCCGGTGGAATGGTCTGCACGGCTGCCGCCATGTTCGGCATGTCCACCCTGGAGACGGACACCAGCAGCCTCACCATGTCGATCTGGTTCGCCCTGCTCGGTCTCGGCCTGGCCCCGGTCATGGTCGGCGCGACCGAGGTCATCGTGGGCAACGCCCCGATGGAGCTCTCCGGCGTGGCCGGAGGCCTCCAGCAGGCCTCCATGCAGATCGGCGGCAGCCTCGGCACGGCGGTGCTGGGCGCGGTCATGGCCTCGAAGGTCTCGAACGATCTGCCGGGCAACTGGGCCGCCGCCGGGCTGCCGCCGCTGGCCGGTGCCCAGGCCGCCGGCGCCACCGAGGCCGTGCAGGTCGGCAAGCCGCCGGTGGCGCCCGGTACCCCGGCCGCGATAGCCGAGAAGATCACGAGCGTCACGTACGACACGTTCATGTCCGGCATGGGACTGGCCTGTCTGGTCGCCGCCGGTGTCGCGGTCGTGGCGGTCTTCGTCGCCCTGTTGACGAAGCGTGGCGTCAACGCGGACGCGGCGGGCGCGGGGGTGCACGTCTGACGTCAGCCCCCGGCTGACCGGACGTCAACTTCGGTCCCCTGACAGCCCCGCCGGAAGGATTCGGCGGGGCTGTCGCCTATCCGGGTGGAGGGCTCGCGGACCCCCTTTCGCCGGGCCCCGCCGCAGGTCAGGGTGTGGATGACCGAACTTCTCTCCACCCACGGGGGCTGATCCGTATGCGCGAGACCACCACTTTCAGGACCACGGGCCCGACCGCGCGCCTGAGCACACGTACGAACAGGCGCGCACGCCCGACAGCCCGCCCGACCGCGCGTGCGAACAGGCGCGCGACCGTGCCGAAGGCCCTCGCTGTCGGGGTACTGGCCGTCGCCGCCCTGCTGCCGCAGACCGCCGCGACCGCGACGGTGACCGCCACCTCCACCGCCATCTCCACCGCCGTGCCGCCCCGTCTCGGCCCATGTGGGGCGGGCGAGCTCTGCCTCTGGCAGAAGGACGACTTCACGGGGGCGCGGCAGACGCACGAGCTCTCCCGGATCGACATCGAGAGCTGTGTGCCGCTCGCCGGGGGCGTCACCGTCCAGTCGCTCGCCAACCGCACCGGGCGGCCCGTGACCACCTATCAGTCCGAGGAGTGCGCGGAGACCGGGGAGTTCGAGACCTACCCGGGCGGCGGCACCTGGGTGCCTCGATCCCCGTACCGCGTCAGGGCCTTCAAGGTCTGGGAGCGCTGAGCGTTTGGCGGGCGGAGCGGGGGTACGCGACAGAAAGGGACATGCGGGGCCCCCGCTCACGCGGCCGGATGAGGTCGCGGACCGGGCCGGTCCGCGTGCCGCTCGGGATCGCCGGTCCGACGGAGCGACGGTCAGGACCGGCCGGGTGAACAGAAGGGCGGCGGGCCCCCGGGGCCCGCCGCCCTCTCGCTACCTCTCGCTCTTCCCCGCTCTTCCGCGAGGTGGTTACGCGTCGCCGCCGGCCGCACCCGGGTCGGCCGCCGACGCGTCGAGCAGCTGGTAGCGGTCGATCGCCTGCTTCAGCAGCGAACGGTCGACCTTGCCCTCCCTGGCCAGCTCGGTGAGGACGCCGAGCACGATCGACTGCGCGTCGATGTGGAAGAAGCGACGGGCCGCACCGCGCGTGTCCGCGAAGCCGAATCCGTCCGCGCCCAGCGACTGGTAGGTACCGGGCACCCAGCGCGCGATCTGGTCCGGAACGGAACGCATCCAGTCGGAGACGGCCACGAACGGACCCTCCGCGGCGGACAGTTTCCGTGTCACGTACGGCACCCGCTGCTCCTCCTCGGGGTGCATCAGGTTGTACCGCTCCACCTCGACGGCCTCGCGCCGGAGTTCGTTCCAGGAGGTCGCCGACCAGACGTCGGCCCGGACGTTCCACTCCTCGGCGAGGATCCGCTGGGCCTCGACCGCCCACGGCACGGCCACGCCGGACGCCATGATCTGCGCCGGGATCGAGCCCCCGTCGCCCCGCTTGAAGCGGTGGATGCCCTGGACGATGCCCTCGACATCCACGTCGGCGGGTTCGGCCGGGTGCTGGATCGGCTCGTTGTAGACGGTGAGGTAGTAGAAGACGTCCTCGCTGTCCGGGCCGTACATCCGCCGCAGACCGGCCTTGACGATGTGCGCGATCTCGAAGCCGAAGGCCGGGTCGTACGCGACACAGGCCGGGTTCGTCGAGGCCAGCAGCTGCGAGTGGCCGTCCGCGTGCTGGAGACCCTCACCGGTCAGAGTCGTACGGCCGGCGGTCGCGCCCAGCACAAAGCCGCGCGCGAGCTGGTCGGCCATCTGCCAGAACTGGTCGCCGGTCCGCTGGAAACCGAACATCGAGTAGAAGACGTACACCGGGATCAGCGGCTCGCCGTGCGTGGCGTAGGCCGAACCCGCCGCGATCAGCGAGGACGTGCAGCCCGCCTCGGAGATGCCGTCGTGCAGCATCTGGCCGGTCGGCGACTCCTTGTACGCGAGGAGCAGCTCGCGGTCCACGGACTCGTACTGCTGGCCCAGCGGGTTGTAGATCTTGGCGCTCGGGAAGAACGAGTCCATCCCGAAGGTGCGGTACTCGTCGGGGGCGATCAGCACGAAGCGCTTGCCGATCTCCTTGTCCCGCATCAGGTCCTTGAGCAGCCGGACGAACGCCATGGTGGTGGCGATCGACTGCTGCCCGGAGCCCTTCTTCACCGCCGCGTAGGCCTTGTCGTCGGGGAGATTCAGCGGCTTCGCCCGCACGACCCGGGTCGGCACGTACCCGCCCAGCGCCTTGCGCCGGTCGTGCATGTACTGGATCTCCTCCGAGTCCTTGCCCGGGTGGTAGTACGGCGGCAGGCCGTTCTCCAGCTGCTGGTCCGTGATCGGGAGGTGCAGCCGGTCGCGGAAGCCCTTGAGGTCGGAGACCGTCAGCTTCTTCATCTGGTGGGTCGCGTTGCGGCCCTCGAAGTTCGGCCCGAGCGTCCAGCCCTTGACCGTCTGCGCCAGGATCACGGTCGGCTGGCCCTTGTGGGCCTTGGCCGCCGCGTACGCCGCGAAGACCTTCTTGTGGTCGTGACCGCCGCGCCCCAGGTGCAGGATCTGCTCGTCGGACATGTTCTCGACCATGGCGCGCAGGCGCTGGTCGTCGCCGAAGAAGTGCTCGCGGATGTACGCGCCGGTCTCGGTGGCGTACGTCTGGAACTGCCCGTCCGGCGTGGTGTTCAGCCGGTTCACCAGCACGCCGTCGCGGTCCTGCGCGAGCAGCGGGTCCCAGGAGCGGTCCCAGACCAGCTTGATGACGTTCCAGCCGGCGCCGCGGAACTGCGACTCCAGCTCCTGGATGATCTTGCCGTTGCCGCGTACCGGGCCGTCGAGGCGCTGCAGGTTGCAGTTCACGACGAAGGTCAGGTTGTCGAGGCCCTCCCGGGCGGCGATGGACAGCTGGCCCAGCGACTCGGGTTCGTCCATCTCGCCGTCGCCGAGATACGCCCAGACGTGTGAGGCGGAGGTGTCGGCGATGCCGCGCGCCTCCATGTAGCGGTTCATCCGGGCCTGGTAGATCGCGCCGAGGGGGCCGAGCCCCATCGAGACGGTCGGGAACTCCCAGAAGTCCGGCATCAGCCGGGGGTGCGGATAGCTGGAGAGGCCGTACGGCGCCTTGGACTTCTCCTGGCGGAACGCGTCGAGCTGCGTTTCGCTGAGCCGGTCGAGCAGGAAGGCGCGGGCGTAGATGCCGGGGGAGGCATGGCCCTGGAAGTAGATCTGGTCGCCGCCGTCGCCGCCGTCCTTGCCCCGGAAGAAGTGGTTGAAGCCCACGTCGTACAGGGAGGCGGAGGAGGCGAAGGTGGCGATGTGGCCGCCGACACCGATACCCGGGCGCTGCGCGCGGGACACCATCACGGCCGCGTTCCAGCGGGTCGCGTTGAGGATCTTGCGCTCGATCTCCTCGTTGCCGGGGAAGAACGGCTCGTCCTTGGTGGCGATGGTGTTGACGTAGTCCGTGCTGCGCATCTCGGGCACAGCCACACGCTTCTCGCGCGCGCGTTCGATCAATCGGAGCATCAGGTAACGGGCGCGTTCACGGCCCCGTTCGTCAACGGCGGCGTCGAGCGAGTCGAGCCACTCCTGGGTCTCCTCGGGATCGAAATCCGGGACCTGGCTGGGAAGGCCGCCAATGATGATCGGGCTGCGATCGGATCCGGAAGCCACGCTTGTCCTTCGCTGTTTGGTCGTGTCGTGCCCTGCACGCGATCGATGCAACGCACGCCGTCGGGATACTGCTTCTCGCGGGCCCGGGGGCCGCGGCTCTCCCGCGAACCCGCCCGGGGCATGGGCACGTAAACCGCCTCCATCGTGTACCGCGCCGACGGAAACGTCATCTCTACCGAGGAGTAACCAGCAGACTCCGGGAAATCCCCTACCGAGCCCGGTTCGCACTTCGGTCAAATCGCAACCTTACGCCCAAGTCACCCATGCGTTCCGTTCTGCCGTCCGGACCCGAATGGCCCACCGAAGCGGCATAGCATGGCAAAGAAGGAGGAAGCGTATGGCCTGTGTCACAGGAGTCACTCGTGAAGCGGCAGGAGATGGGGTAAAGCCGCCCGTATCGTCACCGTTCAGGCGGTCTCGGCGGCTGGGTACTTGCGCGATCCGTCCCGTCCGTGTGGACTACGGCCAATGCCCCGCGCACGCGCGTGGCTGAAGCATTTTCCGAAACATGATCAGGAGGCAATCCGTGAGCGCGACCGCGGACCACGCGGAGGAACGAACCAGCCAGGCCGCAAGGCTGGGGTTCGAGCCCGGACAGGTGGTCCAGGAGATCGGCTACGACGACGACGTCGAGCAGGAGCTCCGCGAGTCCATCGAGGCCGTCATCGGCCAGGAGCTTGTCGACGAGGATTACGAGGACGTGGCTGACGCCGTCCTGCTGTGGTTCCGCGACGAGGACGGCGACCTTACGGACGCGCTGGTGGACGCCATCGGTCTGATCGAGGAGGGTGGAGCGATCTGGCTGCTCACGCCCAAGACCGGCCGTGATGGCTACGTCGAGCCGAGCGACATCAACGAGGCGTCGCAGACCGCCGGCCTGTCCCAGACCAAGAGCATCAGCGCCGGCAAGGACTGGACCGGCCACCGGCTCGTCACCCCCAAGGCGGCGAAGTCCAAGCGCTGACCCAGAGCGCCGCATCGAGCGCGCACGTCGCGGGCCGTGACCAGAGGCCTGGAGGGCCCCCGCCGACCATCGTCGGTGGGGGCCCCGTGCGTAGGCTGGGCCGCATCTGACGGTTTATGTCACAGGCGGAAAGGACGTACTTCCATGGCGATCGAGGCCGGCACCCTCGCCCCGGACTTCGAACTGAAGGACAACCACGGGCGGACCGTGCGACTGTCCGACTTCCGTTCCACCGACGGCGGTACGGGCGGCAAGAACGTGGTGCTGCTCTTCTACCCCTTCGCCTTCACCGGCGTCTGCACCGGCGAGCTGTGCGCGCTCCGCGACGAACTGCCCTCGTTCGTCAACGAGGACACCCAGCTGCTCGCCGTCTCGAACGACTCCATCCACACCCTGCGCGTCTTCGCCGAGCAGGAGGGCCTGGAGTACCCGCTGCTGTCGGACTTCTGGCCGCACGGCGAGATCTCGCGGGCGTACGGCGTCTTCGACGAGGAAAAGGGGTGCGCCGTGCGCGGCACCTTCATCATTGACAAGGAGGGCGTCGTGCGCTGGACCGTGGTGAACGGTCTGCCGGACGCCAGGGACCTCGACGAGTACGTCAAGGCGCTCGCCGCCCTCTGAATCCACCGCGCGGATTCACCGTCATCCACCAAACTGAAATCGCACAGCGACCGGGAACCGCTCACTAGGATCCAGTCGTTGATCCGATGCCGACGCAGAAACCATAGGGAGGACTCGTGGGAGTCAGCCTCAGCAAGGGCGGAAACGTCTCGCTGACCAAGGCCGCGCCCAACCTGACCGCGGTTACCGTGGGTCTGGGCTGGGACGTCCGTACGACCACCGGCAGTGACTTCGACCTCGACGCCAGCGCCCTGCTGACGAACGCCGAGGGCAAGGTCGCCATCGACGGGAACTTCATCTTCTTCAACAACCTCAAGAGCCCCGACGGGTCCGTCGAGCACACCGGTGACAACCTCACCGGTGAGGGCGAGGGCGACGACGAGGCGATCAAGGTCAATCTGGCGACGGTCCCCGCCGACGTCGAGAAGATCGTCTTCCCCGTCTCGATCTACGAGGCGGAGAGCCGCCAGCAGTCCTTCGGCCAGGTGCGCAACGCCTTCATCCGCGTCGTCAACCAGGCCGACAACAACGAGCTGGCGCGCTACGACCTGAGCGAGGACGCCTCGACGGAGACCGCGATGGTCTTCGGCGAGCTGTACCGCAACGGCGCCGAGTGGAAGTTCCGCGCGATCGGCCAGGGCTACGCCTCGGGTCTGCGCGGGATCGCCCAGGACTTCGGCGTCAACGTCTGACGGACCGCTCGTCGCGTCCGTTGTCGACGCACGTCCGGCGCCGCACGCTTCGTGCGGCGCCGGACGTGCGTCCGGGCGGTATCCGACGTGCATCGGTACGGACGCGAACGGCATGAACAGGGTGCGAACGGGCATGACGTCAAGCGCGCCATGCCGGGCAGCACGACACCACTCCACCGCGGGGAGGACACACATCATGGGCGTCACGCTCGCCAAGGGAGGCAACGTCTCCCTCTCCAAGGCCGCACCGAACCTCACTCAGGTGCTGGTCGGCCTCGGCTGGGACGCGCGCTCCACCACCGGGGCGCCTTTCGACCTCGACGCCAGCGCGCTGCTCTGCCAGTCGGGCCGGGTGCTCGGTGACGAATGGTTCATTTTCTACAACAATCTGACCAGTCCGGACGGATCCGTCGAACACACGGGTGACAATCTGACCGGAGAGGGAGACGGCGACGACGAGTCGCTGCTGGTCGACCTCTCCCAGGTGCCCGCCACCTGCGACAAGATCGTCTTTCCGGTGTCGATCCACGACGCCGACAACCGCGGCCAGACATTCGGACAGGTCAGCAATGCCTTCATCCGGGTGGTCAATCAGGCGGACGGGCAGGAGCTCGCGCGCTACGACCTCAGCGAGGACGCCTCCAGCGAAACGGCCATGATCTTCGGCGAGCTCTACCGCCACGGCGGCGAGTGGAAGTTCCGGGCCGTGGGTCAGGGGTACGCGTCCGGACTGCGGGGCATCGCCCTAGACTTCGGGGTCAACGTTTCGTAAAGCAATGCTCTGTACGGGGGAAACCCCGGCAATCACCAGATGGGGTAGTAAGTGTTCCTGAAAACCTTCGGCTGGTCGGTCGCCATCACGGCGATCGGCCTCGCCTTCGCGGCTTGGCAGTGGGGGTGGGAGGCGTTCGGGATCGTACTGATCCTGTCGATCCTTGAGATCTCGCTGTCGTTCGACAACGCGGTCGTCAACGCCGGAATCCTGAAGAAGATGAATGCCTTCTGGCAGAAGATCTTCCTCACCGTCGGCATCCTCATCGCGGTGTTCGGTATGCGGCTGGTCTTTCCCGTCGTCATCGTCGCCATCAGCGCCAAGGTCGGCCCCATCGACGCCGTCCAGATCGCGCTCGACCACCCGGACCGGTACGAGTCCCTGGTCACCGACGCCCACCCGGCCATCGCCGCCTTCGGTGGCATGTTCCTGCTGATGATCTTCCTCGACTTCATCTTCGAGGAGCGGGACATCAAGTGGCTGGCCTGGCTGGAGCGTCCGCTGGCCAAGCTCGGCAAGGTCGACATGCTCTCGGTCTGCGTCGCGCTGATCGCGCTGCTCGTGACCGCGCTGACCTTCGCCACCCACGCCCACACCAGCACCGGCTACCAGGACAAGTCGGCCACCGTGCTGCTCGCCGGGGTCGCCGGACTGATCACGTACCTCGTCGTCGGCGGGCTCTCGGCCCACTTCGAGAACCGGCTGGAGGAGCAGGAGGAGCAGGAGCACGAGGAGGAGGAGAAGGCCAAGGCCGCGGGCAAGCCGGTCTCCGCGATCGGCCTGGCCGGCAAGGCCGCGTTCTTCCTCTTCCTGTACCTGGAGGTCCTGGACGCCTCCTTCTCCTTCGACGGGGTCATCGGCGCCTTCGCCGTCACGAACCAGATCTTCTGGATGGCGCTCGGCCTCGGCATCGGCGCGATGTACGTCCGTTCGCTGACGGTCTACCTGGTCCGTCAGGGCACCCTGGACGACTACGTCTACCTGGAGCACGGCGCGCACTACGCGATCGGCGCGCTCTCGGTGATCCTGCTCGTCACCATCCAGCACTCGATCAACGAGGTCATCACCGGCCTGGTCGGGGTCGTCCTGATCGCGGCCTCCTTCTGGTCCTCGGTCCGCCGCAACAAGCGGCTGGAGGCCGAGGGCGGCGGCGAGGGCGGCGGCGAGGGCGGGGACAAGGACCCGGACGTGGACAAGGCGGCACTGCCCGTCTGAGCCGTGCGCCGGTGAGCCCTCCGGTGAGCCGGTCCCACGGGGTGTGACCAGGCGGGTATCGAGGGAACGCTCTGAACGGGGCGGTCAGGAAGCGGAAGCCTCCTGACCGCCCCGTTGTTCTGTCCTGTGACACGACGTGACATGTTCTGTCCGGTGACGGGGCGACGACGGTGGCATTGACGAGTGAAGTGGGTGGGGTATGGCCTTCTGGGACAATCTGCGGCTGGGCGGGGCGCCGCCCTTCGAATCGGGCAGCGCCGTGTCCAACTCCATCGAGCTGACCAAGCGGCGTCCGGCGGTCTCGCTCTCCAAGCAGAGCGCGGCGACGGGCAACCTGCGCGTGAACCTGTCCTGGCGGATGCGCGGTTCGGACATCGAGGGACGGTCGCGGCAGAGCGGCGGGCTGCTGCGCAACCCCCTGAAGCTCTTCAAGCCCGAGGTGGTGCAGGCCCACACCCAGGGCGTGGTCAATGTGGACCTGGACATCGGCTGCATGTACGAACTGCAGGACGGCAGCAAGGGCGTCGTACAGCCGCTCGGCGGCTTGTTCGGTGACCTCAACGGGCCGCCGTACGTGAAGCTCAGCGGCGACGACCGGTTCGGCGCCCCCTCGGGCGAGACGATCTTCGTCAATCTCGATCACTGGGACGAGATCAAGCGGCTGCTGGTCTTCGTCTACATCTACGACCAGACGCCGGCCTTCGACCGGACGCACGCCAAGGTCACACTCTTCCCGAGCAGCGGCCCCCGGATAGAGATCGACCTCGACGCCCATGCTCCCGAGGCCCGGTCCTGCGCCGTGTTCTCGCTGGACAGCGTCAAGGGCGAGCTGGTGGTGCGCCGCGAGGTGAAGTTCGTCTACGGCTTCCAGGCGGAGCTGGACCGGCTGTACGGCTGGGGCATGCAGTGGGGGCGCGGCTACAAGACGAAGACCTGAGACGGGCCGCCGTGCACGGGGAGGGACGCGGCGCCCCACGCGAGTTCGCCGGCCGGGGCCGCCGCGGCGGCCCCGGCGTTCCGGGACTACCGGCCGGCGAACTGCGGCCCCATCGGGGGCAGCCGGAAGTTCGGATCAGGTGCCGGGGCGGCCGCGGCGGCCGGCTGGGGATAGCCGTACGTCGGCGCCGGCGCCGACACGGGCTGCGGATAGCCGTAGGGGGGCTGGGCGGACGGCAGGGGCGGCTGCGGGTAGCCGTACGCCGGCTGGGACGGCGGCGGGGCGAGCGGCTGGGTGGGGGGCAGGGCCGGGGGCGGCGGCAGCTGTGTGGTCGGGTCGCCGTCCGGCCCCGGATAGGTGATGGTGGCGGCCGACGGGTCGGCCTCTTCGGCCCCCGGGGCCGCCGGAGACACGTCCGACCAGCCCGAGCCCGGGTCCTCCGGCTCCTCCGCCCCCTCCGAATCGTCCACGGAGATGCCGAACGCGGTGGCGAGCCCGATCAGACCGGTCGGATACCCCTGACCCACCGCGCGGAACTTCCAGCCCTCCCCGCGCCGGTACAGCTCCCCGCAGATGATCGCCGTCTCCTCGCCGGTCTCCGGCGTGACCTCGAAGACGGCCAGCGGTTCGCCGTCGGTATCGCTCGCGTCGCCCGCGTCGAAGAGCAGAATCCGCAGGTCGCTCACGTGCTGGAAGCTCGCGCCGTCCGAGGAGGCCGCGAGGACGATCTGTTCGACCGAAGGGTCGAGTGCGCCGAGATCCGCCTCGACGCTGTCGGTCAGTGCCTCACCGACCTGCTTCTTGGGCAGGTGCCGCACCACACCCGAGGGATGGCGCGGCTGGTTGTAGAAGACGAAGTCCTCGTCGGAACGCACCTGGCCGCCGGGCCCGAGCAGCAGGGCGGAGGCGTCCACATCGGGGATCCCGGGACCCGGGGACCAGTGCAGCACGGCTCGTACGGCCATGGCGTCGAGGGGGACGTTCGAGCCCTTCAGCATCGCGTGCGTCATACCCGTCATCCTGCCTTCCCGCTGCCCGCGTGGACAACGTGGGGGTTGTTCGGTACGTCTGAGTACGTCAGGAACACGTACACGAAGCGGGCGGGTAACCAGGATTTCACGCGGCCGGGGAACTCTTGACACCCGACCATACGTACTATTACCGGCCACATGACCAATGGCCACATCGGCGGTACGGGGGATTCTTATGCGTCATTTCGGGCACGTCCCGCCCTCGGTCCGAGAGGGCCTGTTCCATCAGGAGCCGCGCGAATTCACCGCGGACTCCCCGGCCGCCATGCTGTCGGCCGGCCTCGGCGCCACGCTGTACAGCCCCGCGACCCGGTCGCGGCTGGCCGACGACGTGCTGAAGCAGGCCGGGCGCGGCGTCGTCTCCATGGTGCTGTGCCTGGAGGATTCCATCAACGACTCCGAGGTCGGCGACGCCGAGACCAATCTGGTCCGGCAGTTCCTGGACCTCGACGCGCGAGGCGCCGAGACCCCGCTGCTCTTCATCCGCGTCCGCGAGCCGGAACAGATTCCGGACCTGGCGCGGCGGCTCGGCCCCGCGATCCGGCTGCTGTCCGGATTCGTCCTTCCCAAGTTCACCGAAGAGCGCGGAACGCCGTTCCTCGAAGCGCTGGTGGAGGCGGAGAACGCGAGCGGCCGCAAGCTCTACGCGATGCCCGTGCTCGAATCGCCCGAGCTGCTGCACCTGGAGACCAGGACCGCGACGCTCACCGGGATCGTCGACACCGTCGGCAAATACCGTGACCGGGTCCTCGCGCTGCGGCTCGGTGTCACCGACTTCTGCTCGGCGTACGGCCTGCGCCGGTCGCCCGACATGACGGCGTACGACGTACGGATCGTCGCCGGGGTCATCGCGGACGTGGTGAACGTGCTGGGGCGGGCCGACGGCTCGGGCTTCACGATCACCGGCCCGGTCTGGGAGTACTTCCGGCTCCAGGAGCGCATGTTCAAACCCCAGCTGCGGCGCAGCCCCTTCCTCGAAGGGCGGGCCGAGGACCTGCGTACCGAACTGATCGAACACGACCTCGACGGGCTGCTGCGCGAGATCGCGCTCGACCAGGCCAACGGGCTCCTGGGCAAGACGTGCATCCACCCCTCGCACGTCCCGCCGGTCCACGCGCTGTCGGTGGTCAGCCATGAGGAATTCAGCGACGCCCAGGACATCCTGCGGCCGGAGCGGGGCGGTGGCGGGGTGCTGCGCTCGGCGTACACGAACAAGATGAATGAAGTGAAGCCGCACCGCGCCTGGGCCGTCCGCACCCTCCAGCGGGCCGAGGTCTTCGGCGTCGCGCGCGAGGACGTCGGCTTCGTGGACCTGCTCACCGCCGGACTCGCCGAATGAGCGGGATACCTGCGAACGGGACGCCAGTGGACGGTTCGGCGGCGAATCCGGTGACGTCAACGAAGGAAGAGATCGTCGGCATGGTGTGGTCCGGAACATGGGTCGCGGAGCGGCTGGGAGTCGAGCTCTCCGGCGGTGAGGGCCTGCACGGGCTGCTGGGCCTGGCCCTGCGCCGCAACCCCAAGCGGGCCCATCTGCTGGTCTCGAACGTGCTGGGCAAACACGTGCCCCAGCGCCCCGGAGTCGTCTACGCGACGGGGACCGCGCTCGGCGAGCGCGTACGGGAGCTGCTGGGCGCGGACGTCGCGCACGCGGTGGTACTCGGCTACGCGGAGACCGCCACCGGCCTCGGCCACGCGGTCGCCGACGGGGTGGGCCGCGCCCCGTACCTGCATTCCACGCGCCGCCCGGTCGCGGGCGTCGCCCGTGCGGGCGGCTTCGAGGAGTCGCACTCGCACGCCACCTCGCATCTGCTGCTGCCCGAGGACCCGGGGCTGCTCGCCGGGGACGGCCCGCTCGTCCTCGTCGACGACGAGTTCTCCACGGGGAACACCGTCCTCAACACCATCCGCGACCTGCATGAGCGCTACCCCCGCGACTGGTACGTCATCGTCGCCCTCGTCGACATGCGCTCGGCGGCCGACCAGGGCAGGCTCACCGAATTCGCCCGGGAGATCGGGGCCCGCGTGGACCTGATCGCCCTCGCCTCCGGTACGGTCCGGCTCCCGGACGGCGTCCTGGAGAAGGGCCAGGCGCTCGTGGCGGAGTACGAGGCGCGCGCGGAGCGTGAGGCGCGGGGCCGCGAGGCGGGGGGCCGTGAGGCGGGGGGCCGCGAGGTGCCCACCGCGCCCGTCGCGCCCGCGCCCGCGCCCACCGCGCCCGCGCCCGTCCGCGCGGAGCTCGACTGGCCGGCCGGGGTCCCGGACGGCGGCCGGCACGGCTTCACCCCCGCCCACCGGGCCCGTCTCGACGCGGCGCTGCCCCGGATGGCGGCCACCCTGGCAGCCGAGCTGGCCGGAGCCCGGCGCGTCCTCGTCCTCGGCTTCGAGGAGCTGATGTACGCGCCGCTGCGGCTGGCCGAAACGCTGGAGCGGACCACCGGCGCGGAGATCAGGTACTCCACCACGACGCGGTCGCCGGTGCTGGCCGTGGACGATCCCGGATACGCCATCCGTAGCCGGCTCGTCTTCCCCGCGCACGACTCCGCCGCCTTCCCGGACGGACCGGACGGGCCTGACAGCGCCGGCCGTGGCGACCGGTACGCGTACAACGTGGCGGGCGGCGGCTTCGACGCCGTGGTCGCCGTCGTCGACACGCCCGCGGATTCCCCCGCACTGCACGCCCCGGACGGCCTGCTGGCCCAGCTCGGCGCGCACATACCGCGTGTCGTGCTGGCCGTCGTCCCCTCGTACGTCCCCGGGTACGTCCCGACCGTCGCCGCGACCGTCCCGTACGCCCCGGCGGGCACGCGCACGTCCTCGCAGCCCCCTCAACGGCAGGAACCCGCCATGCTGCCCGAACCCCTCCGCGGCCCCGCCTTCTCCTCGTACGCCCCCGAGGAGGTCGGCTGGCTCCTCAAGGACCTGTCCGGTGTCGAGCTGGAGGCCCCCACGGAGGAGCGCGAGGAGGCGATACAGAGCGGTGGCGCGCACTACGCCGAATCCCTGCCCGTCGAATACCAGCCGAGCCCGAAGTACCAGGAGCTGTTCAAGGCCGCCCTGGAGCTTTCGGCCGCCCGGGTCGCCCGCGCCGTCGGCACCGTCACCGAGACCGTGCTCGCCGAGCGCACCCCCCGCCCCGTCCTGGTCTCCCTGGTCCGCGCCGGCACGCCCGTCGGCGCTCTGATGCGCCGCTGGGCGCAGCGGCGGCACGGCCTGGACCTGCCGCACTACGCGGTCTCCATCGTGCGCGGCCGGGGCATCGACGCCAACGCCCTGCGCTGGCTCGCCGCCCACCACGACCCCGCCGATGTCGTCTTCGTCGACGGCTGGACCGGCAAGGGCGCCATCACCCGCGAACTGGCCGAGGCGCTCACCGGGTTCGGCGGCTTCGACCCCGAGATCGCCGTCCTCGCCGACCCGGGCGGCTGCGTCCGCACCTACGGCACCCGGGAGGACTTCCTCATCCCCTCCGCCTGCCTCAACTCCACGGTCTCCGGCCTGATTTCCCGTACGGTCCTGCGCTCCGACCTGATCGGTCCGGACGATTTCCACGGCGCGAAGCACTACCGCGAACTCGCCGGCGCCGACGTCTCGGGCCTCTTCCTGGACACCGTCGCGGCCCGCTTCGACGAGGTCGCGGGCGCCGTGGACGCCGACGTCAAGGAGCTCCTCTCCGCCGACCGCGCCCCCACCTGGGAGGGCTGGGCGGCCGTCGAGCGGATCAGTGAGGAGTACGGCATCCACGACGTGAACCTCGTCAAGCCGGGAGTCGGCGAGACGACCCGGGTCCTGCTGCGCCGCGTCC
The DNA here is from genome assembly GCF_044454085.1 of Streptomyces sp. NPDC051569. Lineage (NCBI taxonomy): Bacteria > Bacillati > Actinomycetota > Actinomycetes > Kitasatosporales > Streptomycetaceae > Streptomyces > Streptomyces sp. NPDC051569. Next base: position 4,695 of record NZ_JBITDJ010000011.1, on the reverse strand, counting down.
CCTGGAAGATCCTGGCCCAGCGCGGGGCGGGCGCCGACATCCACCACATCCGGCTGCTGGCCGAGGAGCGCGGCGTACCGGTCGAGGAGGTCGACGGCCTCCCGTACACCTGCGTCGGCCTCATCCATCCGCGCTTCACGCGCGGCGCGACCGGTGCGGACGGCAAGGCGGTGCTCGCGTCGTGACCAGTTCCTCGGAGCTGTCGACGCTCGTCGCCAGCGATCTCGACCGCACGCTCATCTACTCGGCCGCCGCGCTCCAGCTGCCGATGCCCGACGCCGAGGCGCCCCGGCTGCTCTGCGTCGAGGTGTACGGGAGCCTGCCTCTGTCGTATCTCACGGAGACGGCCGCCGGGCTGCTCGACCGGCTCGCCCGCGCCACCGTGTTCGTCCCGACGACCACCCGCACCCGTGAGCAGTACGAACGTGTCCGCCTACCGGGCCCCGCGCCCCGGTTCGCCATCTGTGCCAACGGGGGGCAGCTGCTGGTCGACGGGGTGACCGACCCCGACTGGACGGCTCAGGTGACCGGCCGGCTCGCGGCCGGGTCCGCCCCCCTGGCGGAGGTCCGCGCCCATCTGCTGGCCGCCGCCGACCCCGCGTGGCTGCTCAAGGAGCGGGTCGCCGAAGACCTGTTCGCCTATCTCGTCGTCGACCGCGCCCTGCTGCCCGAGGGCTGGGTGAAGGAGCTCGGCGACTGGGCCGCGGGGCGCGGCTGGACCGTCTCGCTCCAGGGCCGCAAGGTCTACGCCGTACCGCAGCCGCTCACGAAGAGCGCCGCGATGCGCGAGGTCGCCCGCCGCACCGGAGCCGAACTCACCCTCGCGGCGGGCGACTCGCTCCTCGACGCCGATCTGCTGCTGGCCGCCGACCGCGCCTGGCGGCCGGGCCACGGCGAACTGGCCGAGACCGGCTGGAGCGCGCCGCACGTCGACCTGCTCAGGGACAAGGGCGTCGCGGCGGGGGAGGAGATCCTGCGGCGTCTCAGCCTCGCCGCAGGCCTGGACCCGGCCTGACCCGTACCTCTCGGGGTCAGCCGCCGTGACCCCGAGCCTCTCGGGGTCAGCCGCAGCAGCCGCCCCCGCAGCACCCGCCTCCGCCGCCACCCCCGGCCGAGGGGGCGGGAGCGGCGGCGCCACCCTTGGCGGCGCCGCCGACCGCGACGGTGGAGAGAAGCTTCACGGTGTCGTCGTGCCCGGCGGGACATGACGCGGGAGCGGCCGACTCCGCCATCGGGCGGCTGACTTCGAAGGTGTCGCCGCACGAGCGGCAGCGGAAATCGTAACGAGGCATGGGCTCAGGCTATCCGCCCGGCCGTGGCGCTGGGCGGCGTCGCGGTGTCGGTGCGCGGCGGTGTCAGCCGACGGTGGTGTGTGGCCGGCGCTGTGTCACCCGACGCCGACCTGGCCCCGCCGGCCCTTGGCCCGGTCGCGCCGCTCCTTCTCCGCCTCCTCCGGGTGGCGAGCCCGCCAGTACGGATTGTCGTGCGGCAGGCTGCCGCTGACTCTCCCGTACATGCCGAAGAACATCAGCATCACGCCGACCACGAAGCTGAACAGCACGTTCTGCATGCGGAACGCGAGGAAATTGGAACTCGTGTCGAGCAGGGCGAGATTCACGAACCCGCTCACGATGAACACGACACCGAAGATCATGTTGACCGTCGACGAGACGTTTCCGCCGATCAGCATGCCGGCGAGCAGCAGCACCCCGACGCAGATGGAGATCACGCTGAGCGCGCCGTTGGTGTTGAGGCCCGCGACCCGGTCGCCGCCGGTGCTGAAGAAGCCGATCTTGTCGATCAGCCCCAGGATGCCGAAAGCGACCAGCACCAAGCCGGTCAGGCCGCCGCCGATGCGGTAGACCTGGTTGAGCCGGTGGTCGAGCGGGAGCTGTTCGTCGAGTCGGACATGCCGCCTGGCATGCCGTCGCGGTGGCCGGCGGAGCGCTTGGGTGGCCATGGAAAAGGGCCTCCTTAGGCGTTACGTGTCCTTACGCGGTACGTATCAACCCAGCATCCGCCCGACCAGGCCGGGAGGCCACTCAGGCGCTGTGCCCGGCGCCCGCCCCGCGCGCCTCGCGGATCTCCGTCACCACCCGCGCCACGGCTTGCCGCACCGCCTCGGTCTCCGTCAGGAAGTGCCAGTAATCGGGATGGCGGCCCTCCAGCGCGGCCACGGCCCGGTCCAGCCGGGCCACCGACTCGTCCAGGGGGCGGGCGTGCCGGGGCTCGGGTGTACTGCGGCCGGCCATGGCGAGCCGCTGCGCGTCCCGGATCGCGAACCGGGTGCGGTCGATCTCCTGCTGCGGGTCCTTCGCCACCGCGTTCAGCCGCCGCAACCGGTCACCGGCGGCCGACACCGCCTCGTCGGTGCTGTTCAGCAGGGCCCGCGCCGTACTGAGCAGCGAGGTCGCGTCGGGCCACCGCTGCTCCGCGCGTGCCGTGGTCGCTTCCCTCAGCTTCTCCTCGGCCTGCCGGACACTGTCCGCCGCGTGGTCGGGGACATGCTGGAGGTCCTGCCAGCAGGCGGCGGTGAAGCGGCGGCGCAGCTCGCTGAGCACGGGCTCCACGGAGCCGGCGCGATTCGTCAGGGCCTGGGCGCGGGTGCGCAGCGACACGAGACGGCGGTCGATCTCCTGGGCGCGCTCGGGCAGCCGCTCGGCCTCGGCCCGTACGGCCCCGGCGTCGCGCAGGACCCGGTCGGCGCGCTGGAGCGTCTCCGGCACGCCGTGCTGGCCGGCGCCCTGGTTGAGCTTGGTCAGCTCGGGACCGAGGGCGGCGAGCCGGGCGGCGAGATCGTCCGCTCGCAGTCCGGAGCCGCGCACCGAATCGAGAGCATTGCTCGCGGAAAGGAGCGCCTGTCGCGCCCGCTCCACCGCCGGCGCGAGCCGCGCCAGCTGCGTCTCGGCCTTGTCCAGCAGCGGCCCGAGCCCCTGCTCGAACCGGTCCAGATCGCTCTTGACCCGGTTCAGCTCGTCCTTGGCCTTCGTCAGATCGCCACGCGCCTGGGAAGCGGCGGACGGCTCCAGGTCGTCCCGGTCCAGATCGTGCGCGTCCACGGCGTTGATGTAGCCGCTGCTCGCCTCGTCGATCCGGCGCCCCAGAGCCGCGAAGTCGTCCAGAGCCCGCCGGGCCCCCGGCGAGCTGTCGACCGCCGAGATCGTCTCGATCGAGATCCGCAGATCGCGCTGGGCCGTGTCCAGCTCGTAGAACGCGGCGGCCGCCGCGTCCTTCGCCGCCTGGGCGTCGGCCCGCTGACTCTCCCCGCGCCCCCCGAACCAGCGCCGCGTACCCCCGCCGGCGAACGCGCCCGGCAACGCCGCCAGGACCAGTGGCACCGGCAGCAGCATCAGCGTGAGGACATCACGGACGGCACTCGCCTTCGCTCTTACGTGCGGCTGCGCGTGTCTCGCCGTCACATCCCTCTCCCGTGCCGAGTTCACCCTGCCTGGGCCCGCTGGGACCATTCTCCCACCAGGTAAGGACGAACACACGGGCCTGTCGGTTCACGCTTGCGGCACAGGTCCCGGCACAGGTCCCGGCACAGGTCCCGGCACAGGTCCCGGCACAGGTCCCGGCACCGGCTCACGGCGCGCACCCGGAACCCGTACCTACCGCGCGCTGCGGACCGTGACCTGCCCGTTGTCGCTGCGCGCGTTCAGGACGTGCGGGCTGCCGCTGTCGGTCGGGACGTCCACATCGACCTTGCCGTTGTCGCTCCTGGCCGTCACCGCGTACGAGGTCCCCGGCCCGGGCAGGTCGATCACGATCCTCCCGTTGTCGCTCACGGCGTCGACCCGGTCGGGCGCGGCGGCCAGCCCCAGCTGTACCGCGCCGTTGTCCGACGTCGCGCTCACGGTCCTGGCGGAGATCCCCTCCGTCACGATCTTTCCGTTGTCGCTCCTCAGGTCGAGCGGCCCGCTGGAGTTCCGGACCGTCACCGCCCCGTTGTCCGACCGCAGCCTCAGCGCGGTGTCGAACCCGGTCGCGGTCACCCTCCCGTTGTCCCCGTTCACCGTCACCGCCACCCCGCGCGGCACCTTCACCTGGTGCCACGACTCACAGCTGCTCGCCACCGCCGTACAGGTCACCTTGAGCGAAAGCCTGCCGCCCGTCATCTTCCAGGTGGCCTTGGGCCCGGTCCCCAGGAACACCCATCCGTCGACCCGCCGAGTCACCTCGACCGCCTTCACATCGGCGGGTACCAGCTCGACCGTGGCGTCCCCGGCGTCGATCGTCAGCGTGTCCCCGTGCAGAGCGAACGACCGCTTCTCCTCCGTGGCGCCCGAGGCGTCCACGTCGCTCCCGCACCCGCTCAGGACCACCGCGACGAGCACGGTCCCGCCCACGGCGAGCAGAGTACGGCTGCGCTTACGGCTCACGGCCACGATGTTCGTCCCCCAGATACACAGCGCCGCCCGTCCGGGCCGACGCGTCTCGGCTGAGCCTCCACCGTAGGAGCGAACAGCGCCCCGGCCGATCCGGCCGCCCACCGTCCCGATGGTGGGGATACCCCCCGTACCGGTTTGCGGGGGCGCCCCGGCGGCCGTGTACGCTGATGCCTCATCCACGGGTGCGTAGCTCAGGGGTAGAGCGCTGCTCTTACAAAGCAGATGTCGGCGGTTCGAAACCGTCCGCGCCCACAGAACGTCCAGGTCCCTGACCTGGGCCAGGATCCTCTCCTGGGGGTTCATC
>NZ_JBITDJ010000010.1:0-198351 GCF_044454085.1 Streptomyces sp. NPDC051569 | reverse complement strand
ACGCCACAACGCGGCCAGCGACACCATCACCGCGAACGACGCCGGCTGCACCACATCGACCCGCTCCAACGACGGCGCGTCCTCGACACCCCGCAGCACATCCACCAGCGACCAATCGGTGAACTCCGCCAACGCGGCCGCACACTCACCGACCCGCTCCGCGAACACCGGCGACTCGTCCAGCAGCCGCGCACCCATCCCGACCCACTGCGAACCCTGACCCGGGAAGACGAACACCGTCTTCCCGTCCACATCGGCCACCCCTCGGGCCACCACGGACGACGGTCCGTCGGCCGCCACCGCGCGCAGGGCCTCCAGCGGGTCCTCCTGCCCGACGGGGATCAGCACGGCCCGGTGGTCGAAGACCGAACGCGACGAGACGAGCGAGAACCCGACGTCGAGGGGCCGGTGTCCGGGGCCGTTCTCGATGTGGGACAGCAGGCGGGCCGCCTGCTCCCGTACGGCGGAGCCGGTACGGCCCGAGACCACCCACGGCACCACGCCGCCGGCGACGGGTACGGGCGTGCGCTCGGTGTCCTCGGTCTCCTCCTCGACCGGGGCCTGCTCCAGCAGGGTGTGAGCGTTGGTGCCGCTGATGCCGAACGACGACACGGCGGCCCGGCGCGGCCGGCCGGTCTCCGGCCACTCCACCTCCTCGGACAGCAGCTGTACGGAGCCGGAGGACCAGTCGACGTGCGACGACGGAGTGTCCGCGTGCAGCGTCCGGGGCAGCACGCCGTTGCGCAGCGCCATCACCATCTTGATGACGCTCGCGACACCGGCGGCGGACTGGGTGTGCCCGATGTTGGACTTGACCGAGCCGAGCAGCAGGGCGCGCTCCGGGTCGCGGTCGCGGCCGTAGGTCGCGATGAGCGCCTGGGCCTCGATCGGGTCGCCCAGCGGGGTGCCGGTGCCGTGGGCCTCCAGGACGTCGATGTCCGAGGGGGCGAGGCGGGCGTTGGCGAGGGCCTGGCGGATGACGCGCTGCTGCGAGGGGCCGTTGGGGGCGGTGAGGCCGTTGGACGCGCCGTCCTGGTTGATGGCCGAGCCCCGCACCACGGCGAGGACCGGGTGGCCGTTGCGGCGGGCGTCGGAGAGCCGCTCGACGAGCAGGATGCCGACGCCCTCGGCCAGGGTCATGCCGTCCGCGTCGTCGGAGAACGCCTTGCAGCGGCCGTTCCGGGCGAGGGCGCGCTGCCGGCTGAACGCGACGAAGGGGGCGGGCGTGGTCATGATGGTCGCGCCGCCCGCGACGGCCATGGTGGATTCGCCGTTGCGCAGCGACTGGCAGGCCAGGTGCAGCGCGACGAGCGAGGACGAGCACGCGGTGTCGACGGTGACGGCGGGGCCTTCCAGCCCGAAGACGTAGTTGAGCCGGCCGGACAGCACGCTGGGGCTGCTGCCGGTGACCATGTGGCCCTCGGCGCCGTCACCGGCGCCGAGGCCGTACTCCTGGTAGCTGGAGCCGATGAAGGTGCCGGTGAGGCTGCCGCGCACGGTGGCCGGGTCGATCCCGGCGCGCTCGAAGCTCTCCCAGGTGGTCTCCAGCAGCAGTCGCTGCTGGGGGTCCATCACCAGGGCCTCGCGGGGCGAGATGCCGAAGAACGTGGGGTCGAACTCATCGGCCTCGTGCAGGAATCCGCCCTGCGTCGAGTAGGTCGTGCCGGGCCGGTCGGGGTCGGGGTCGTACAGCGCGTCGGCGTTCCAGCCACGGTTGACGGGGAATTCCGTCACGGCGTCGCCGCCGGAGGTGACCAGGTCCCACAGCTGCTCGGGGGAGCCGGCTCCGCCGGGGAAGCGGCAGCTCATCCCGATGATGGCGATGGGCTCGTCGTCGGCCGCCGTGGTGGTGACCGGTCCTGACACCTCCAGCACGCCGCCCAGGATCTCCGCCTGGAGGTACTGCGCGAGCGCCACGGGGGTCGGGTAGTCGAAGACCATCGTGGTGGGCAGGGTGAGGCCGGTGACGGTGGTCAGGCGCTTGCGCAGCTCGACGGCGGTGAGCGAGTCGAAGCCGATGTCGCGGAAGGCGCGTCCTTCCGGGACGCCGTCGGCGGAGCTGTGGCCCAGGACCGCCGCCGCCTCGCTGCGGATGAGGTCGGCGAGCAGGCGGGCCTGCTCCGGCTCGGCGAGGGCGCGTACGCGGGTGACGAACTCGGAGGCGTCGGCCGCCGCTTCCTCTCCGGCGCCGCCGGCCAGGGCCCGTACCTCGGGCAGGTCGGCGAGCAGGGCGCTGGGCCGGCCCGAGGTGAAGATCGGGGCGTAGCGGCCCCAGTCGACGTCGGCCACGGTGACGGTGGTGTCCTGCCGGACGACCGCGCGGCGCAGTTCGGTCATGGCGAGGCGCGGCTCCAGGAGGCCGAGGCCCTGTCGCCGCAGGCCCTCGGAGACGGCCTCGTCGACGGCCATGCCCGCTTCGGCCCAGGGGCCCCAGGCCACGGAGGTGGCGGTCAGGCCGCGGGCGCGGCGGTGCTCGGCGAGCGCGTCCAGGTAGGCGTTGGCTGCGCCGTAGGCGCTTTGTGCCCCACTGCCCCAGACACCGGCGATGGAGCCGAAGAGGACGAACAGGTCGAGTTCGCGGTCCCCGAGCAGGGCGTCGAGGTGGGCGGCGCCCGCCAGTTTCGCCGAGGTCAGTGCGGCGAACTCCGCCAGGGTGGTGTGTTCCAGCGGTCCGTACTGGCCGACGCCGGCGGTGTGGACGACACCGGTCAGCGGCAGGTCGCCGGGGATCGCGTCGAGTACGGCGGCGAGCGCGTCGCGGTCGGAGACGTCGCAGGCGACGATCTCGACGCGGGCGCCCAGCTCCTCCAGCTCGGCGCGGAGTTCGGCGGCGCCGGGAGCGTCCGGGCCGCGGCGGCTGGTCAGGACGAGGTTCTCCGCGCCGGAGCGGGCCAGCCAGCGGCCGACCTCGGCGCCGAGACCGCCGGTGCCGCCGGTCACCAGCACGGTGCCCCGCGCGGTGAACTCGCCTTCGGCGGGCAGCGCGTCCACGGGGTGCCGGACGAGCCGGCGTCCCGAGACACCGGTGGCACGGAGCGCGACCTGGTCCTCGCCGTCGGGGGCGTCCTTCGTGGCGAGCACGCCCGCGAGCCGCTGCGCGGCCTGCTCGTCGAGCGTCGCGGGCAGGTCGACCAGTCCGCCCCAGAGGCGGGGGTGCTCCAGCGCGGCGGTCCGGCCGAGCCCCCAGGCAGCGGCCTGGGCGGGCCGGGTGACCGGGTCCCCGGCGCCGGTCGACACGGCGCCCCGGGTGGCGGTCCACAGCCGGCCGTCGGCGCCGGTGTCGGCGAGCGCCTGGACGAGCGCGACGGTCAGGGCGAGCCCGGTGGTGAGCGGGGCGTACGTGCCGCTGGGACGCTCGTCCAGCGGGAGGACGGACAGGACGTGGGCCGTGGTGTCGCTGTCCTCGACGGCGCTGAGCCGCTCCGCCAGGACGGTCCGGTCGGTGCAGGAGGCGTCGAGGACCAGGCGGCGTACGCGGGCGCCGTGCGCGCTGAGCGCGGCCGCCAGGTCGTCGATCAGGGTGTCGCCGTCCTGGCCGCCGTCGGTGCTCCCGGTGCCGCCGTCGCTGCTGACGAGCAGCCAGGTGCCGTCCAGTACGGGGGCGGCCGGCTTGCGCGGCGGGGTCCACTCGACGCGGTAGCGCAGGGCGTCGAGCAGGGACTTCTCCTGCTTGCCGCGCCGCCAGGAGGTGAGGGCGGGGAGCAGGGAGCCGAGGGAGTCGTGCTCCTGGTCGCCGAGTCCGAGGATGGCGGCCAGTTCGTCGGCGTCGCCGCGCTCCACGGCGGCCCACAGGCGCTGGTCGCCGGGGTCGGTGGTCGCGGCGGAGGGAGCGGCGGCGGGCAGCTGCGGCCAGTAGAACTCGTGCTGGAAGGCGTAGGTCGGCAGGTCGACACGGCGGGCGCCGCTGCCCGCGAAGTAGGCGGGCCAGTCCACGGTGACGCCGTGCGTCTGGAGGCGGGCCAGCGCCGTGGTGGCGGCCAGTTCCTCGGAGCGGTCGGCGCGCAGCAGCGGGACGGTCTCGGCCTCGTACGTGTCGCCGAGGGTGTCCTGGGCCATGGCGGACAGCGGTCCGTCGGGGCCCAGCTCCAGGAAGGTGGTGATGCCCGCGTCGCGCAGGGTCGTCACGCAGTCGGCGAAGCGGACCGCTCCCCGTACGTGCTCGACCCAGTACTCGGCCGAGCAGAGCTGCTCGGCGGTGGCCTGCTCGCCGGTCAGGTTGGAGACGAGCGCGATGTCCGGCGCGCTGTAGGTGAGTTCCCCGGCGACGGCGCGGAAGCCGTCGAGCATCGCGGCCATCCGGGGCGAGTGGAAGGCATGGCTCACCCGCAGGCGCTTGGTCTTGCGTCCCTGGGCGTCGAAGGTGGCGGCGATGTCGAGGACGGCGTCCTCGTCACCGGAGACGACGACGGAGGTGGGGCCGTTGACGGCGGCGACGGACACCTGGTCCTCGCGTCCGGCGAGCAGCGGGAGGACCTCGTCCTCGGCGGCCCGCACGGCGACCATCGCGCCGCCGGAGGGCAGCGCCTGCATCAGCCGCGCCCGCGCCGCGACCAGACGGCAGGCGTCGGCCAGCGAGAACACCCCGGCCACATGCGCGGCCGCGATCTCACCGACCGAGTGGCCGGCCACGAAGTCCGGCTTGACGCCCCAGGAGCGTACGAGGCGGAACAGCGCCACCTCGACGGCGAACAGCGCGGGCTGGGTCCATCCGGTCTCGTCGAGCAGCGCGGCCTCGTCCGTGCCGTCGGCGGCGAAGAGCACGTCGCGCAGCGGGCGGTCCAGCAACGGGTCGAGTTCGGTGAGGACCGCGTCGAGCGCCTCGGCGAACACCGGGAACCGCTCGTACAGTTCGCGTCCCATGGCGGGCCGTTGGCTGCCCTGGCCGGTGAAGAGGAAGGCGGTCCTGCCGCGCCCGGCGGCCTCGCCCTCGATCACCCCGGCGTCGGCCTTGCCGGTGGCGAGGGCGGTGAGCGACCGCAGCAGCGCGGTGCGGTCGGCGCCGACCACGGCCGCGCGCCGGTCGAACTGCGAGCGGGTGGTGGCCAGGGAGAACGCGGCGTCGGTGAGGTCGAGTTCGGGGCGGGCCTGGACGTAGGACAGCAGTCGGGCGGCCTGGCCGCGCAGGGCGTCCCGGGTCCGGCCCGAGACCAGCCACGGTACGGCTCCGCCCGCGCGGCGCGGGGTGGTCCGGGCCGGGGCCGTGGGACGCGGGGGCTGCTCGATGATGGTGTGGACGTTGGTGCCGCTGATGCCGAAGGACGAGATACCGGCGCGGCGCGGACGGTCGGTCTCCGGCCAGTCGGTCTGCTCGGTCAGCAGCTCCACCGCGCCTTCGGACCAGTCCACGTGCGACGAGGGGGCGTCGACGTGGAGCGTTCGCGGGAGGACGCCGTGCCGCATCGCCATGATCATCTTGATCACGCCGGCGACACCGGCGGCGGCCTGGGTGTGGCCGATGTTCGACTTCACCGAGCCGAGCAGCAGCGGCCGGCTCCCGTCGCGCTCCCGGCCGTAGGTGGCGAGCAGCGCCTGCGCCTCGATGGGGTCACCGAGCGTGGTACCCGTGCCGTGGGCCTCGACGGCGTCCACGTCGTCGGCGGTCAGGCCGCCGCTGGCGAGTGCCTGCCGGATCACCCGCTGCTGGGAGGGGCCGTTGGGGGCGGTGAGGCCGTTGGACGCGCCGTCCTGGTTGACGGCGGAGCCACGGACGACGGCGAGGATCTGGTGACCGTTGCGTACGGCGTCCGACTGGCGCTCCAGGACGAGCATGCCGACGCCCTCGGACCAGCCGACGCCGTCGGCGGACTCGGAGAAGGCCTTGCAGCGCCCGTCGGGCGACAGGCCGCCCTGCCGGGAGAACTCCACGAAGACGGTGGGCGTCGACATGACGGTGACACCACCGGCGAGCGCCAGCGAGCACTCACCGCTGCGCAGGGCCTGCATGGCCCAGTGCATCGCGACGAGGGACGACGAGCAGGCGGTGTCGACGGTGACGGCGGGGCCTTCGAGGCCCATCGTGTACGAGACACGTCCCGAGGCGAGACTCGGCGAGCTGCCGCCGCCCCGGAAGCCCTCGAACTCGTCGCCCGCCAGGACGGCGCTGTAGTCGCTGTACATGACGCCGGCGAAGACACCGGTGGCGCTGCCGCGCAGCGACCGCGGGTCGACACCGGCCCGCTCGACGGCTTCCCAGGAGGCTTCCAGCAGCAGTCGCTGCTGGGAGTCGGTGGCGAGCGCCTCGCGCGGGCTCATCCCGAAGAACGCGGGGTCGAACTCGCCCGCGTCGTGCAGGAATCCACCGGAGCGGGTGTACGCGGTCCCGGTGTGGTCCGGGTCCGGGTGGTACAGCGACTCGATGTCCCAGCCACGGTTGACCGGGAAGCCGGAGACCACGTCGGCGCCCTCGGTGACCAGGCGCCACAGGTCCTCCGGCGAGGCCACGCCGCCCGGGTAGCGGCAGCTCATCCCGACGACCACGATCGGGTCGTCGGCGACGGCGGCGGTCCGGGTGGCGGTGGGCGGCGCCACGTCCGAGCCGAGCAGCTCGTCGAGGAGGTAGCCCGCCAGGTTCCGGACGGTCGGGTAGTCGAAGACCAGGGTGGCCGGCAGGCGCAGCCCGGTCACCGTGCCCAGCCGGTTGCGCAGTTCCACGGCGGTGAGCGAGTCGAAGCCCAGGTCGCGGAAGGCGCGGCCGGCGTCGATGGCGTCGGCGCCGGAGTGGCCGAGGACGAGGGCGACCTGCCCGCGTACCAGGTCCAGCAGCATCTCGTGGCGGTCGGTCTCGTCGAGCCGGCCCAGCCGCTGGACGAGGCTCCCGGCCGTGCTCGATCCGGTGACGGAGGCGCGGCGGGACCGGGCGCGGATCAGCGACCGCAGCAGCGGCGGGACGTCGCCCTGGGCGCGCAGCATCGGCAGGTCCAGCCGGACGGGCGCCACGACGGCCTCGCCGGTGGCGAGCGCGGCGTCGAACAGCGCGACGCCCTGCTCCACCGAGAGCGACGGCATGCCCGAGCGCGCGAGGCGCCGCATGTCCGTGTCGCTGACCCCGCCGGTCATGCCGCCGGTCTGGTCCCACGGGCCCCAGACGAGCGAGACGCCCGGCAGGCCCTCGGCGCGGCGGCGCTCCACCAGCGCGTCCAGGAACGCGTTGCCGGCCGCGTAGTTGCCCTGTCCCGCGCCGCCGAAGAGCCCGGCCACGGAGGAGAAGAGGACGAAGGCGGTCAGGTCGAGGCCGCGCGTCAGCTCGTGCAGGTTCCAGGCCGCGTCGGTCTTCGGCCGCAGTACGGTGTTCAGCCGCTCGGGCGTGAGCGTGCCGATGGTGCCGTCGTCCAGGACGCCCGCCGCGTGCACCACGGCGGACACGGGGTGATCGGCCAGCAGGCCGGCCAGCGCGCCGCGGTCGGCGACGTCGCAGGCGGCGGCGGTCACCTCGGCGCCGTGGCATTCCAGCTCGGCCACCAGCTCCTCGGCGCCCTCGGCGGCCAGGCCGCGCCGGCTGACCAGCAGCAGTCGCCGTACGCCCTGTTCGGCGACCAGGTGCCGGGCGATGACGGCGCCCAGCCCACCCGTACCGCCGGTGATCAGGACGCTGCCGCCCGCGCCCCAGACGGGACCGAGTCCGGCTCCGCCGGCCACCGGCCTGCGGACCAGGCGCCCGGCCCTGACCTCTCCGTCGCGGATGGTCAGCTGCGGCTCGTCCAGGGCGAGTGCGGCCGGGAGGACACCGGTCGTGTGCTCCGGGTCCAGGTCGACGAGGCCGAAGCGGCCGGGGTTCTCCGACTGCGCGGAGCGCACCAGGCCCCACACCGGGGCGGCCGCCACGTCACGGCCGCCGACGGCGCCGCGCGTCACGAACACCAGCCGGGAGCCGGCGAAGCGCTCCTCGGCCAGCCACGCCTGCGCGGACGCCAGGGCGTCCGCCGTCAGCGTGCGGGCGGACAGCGCCGCGTCGGCTCCGGGGTCACCGGCGATCACCGTCAGCACGACGCCGGGCACCGGGGACTCCCCCGCCGCCAGGGACGCCAGGTCGGGGTGGATCGCGACCGATCCGAGCGGTGCCAGCTCCTCGGCGATCCCGTACGCGTCGGGACCGACCACGGCGACCGAGGCGGGGGTGTCCGTGCCGGTCCGTACCGGGACCCAGTCGAGGCCGAACAGCGCGTCCCTGCCGACGGCGGCGGCGGAGCCGGCCGGTCCGGCCGCGACCGGGCGCAGGACCAGCGAGTCGATGGAGACGACCGGTTCACCGGCGTCGTCCGCGACGGCGATCGAGACCGCGTCCTCGGCGGCCGGGGTCAGCCGCACCCGCAGCGCGGAGGCGCCGGTGGCGTGCAGGGACACGCCCTCCCAGGAGAAGGGCAGCCCGCCCCGGCTCCCCTCGCCGAGTTCGACGAAGGACGCCGCGTGCAGCGCCGCGTCCAGCAGCGCGGGGTGCAGTCCGAACGCGTCCGCGTCGGCCTGGCCGCCCTCGGGCAGCACGACCTCGGCGTACACCTCGCCGTCCCGCCGCCAGACGGCCCGCAGGCCCTGGAAGACGGGGCCGTAGCCGAAGCCGTCGTCGGCCAGCCGGTCGTAGATGCCTTCGATGCCGACCGGCTCCGCGCCGGCCGGGGGCCACTCCTCGGTGTCGAGGAGGGTGCGCTGCTCGCCCAGTGCGAGCACACCGGTGGCGTGCCGGGTCCACGCCGTGTCCTCGGGCCCCTCGGGGCGGGAGGAGACGGTGACGGTGCGGCGGCCCGACTCGTCGGGGTTGCCGATCCCCAGCTGGACCTGGATGCCGCCCTGCTCCGGGAGGATCAGCGGCGCGGCCAGGGTGAGGTCCTCGACCCGGTCGCAGCCGACCTCGTCGCCGGCCCGGATGGCCAGTTCGAGGAAGGCGGTGCCGGGGAGCAGGGTGGTGCCGCCGACGGCGTGGTCGGCGAGCCACGGGTGGGTCTGGAGCGACAGCCGTCCGGTGAGCAGGGCGCCCTCGGAGTCGGCGAGGGAGACGGCGGCGGAGAGCAGCGGGTGGTGGGCGACGCCGAGTCCGGCGGCGCGCAGGTCGGCGGTGTGGCTCTGGAAGCCCTTGGGCCAGTACCTGCGGCGCTGGAAGGCGTACGTGGGCAGGTCGACGCGGCGGGCTCCGGTGCCGGTGAAGTACGCGTCCCAGCGGGCGGTGACACCGCGGACGTGCAGACCGGCCAGGGCCGTGGTGAGGGTGGGGATCTCGGGGCGGCCGCCGCGCAGGAGGGGGAGCGCGGTGGGGCCGTCGGCGCCCGCGGCGGCCAGGGAGTCCTGGGTCATCGCGGACAGCACGCCGTCGGGGCCGAGTTCGAGGAAGGTGGTGACGCCGTGGCCGAGCAGCCAGTCGACGCCGTCGGCGTACCGGACGGCGCGGCGGACGTGGTCGACCCAGTAGTCGGTCGAGGTCACCTGGGCGACCGTGGCGGGCTCTCCGGTCACGTTGGAGACGAACGGCATCAGCGGGGCCTGGAGGGAGAGTCCGGCCACGACGGCGCGGAACTCGTCGAGCATCGGCTCCATGAGCGGCGAGTGGAAGGCGTGCGAGACGCGCAGCCGCTTGGTCTTGCGGCCGTCCGCCTCCAGGCGGGCGGCGATCGCGGTCACGGTCTCCTCCTCGCCGGCGAGGACGACGGCGGTCGGGCCGTTGACGGCGGCGATCGACGCCCGGTCCTCGTGGCCGAGGAGCAGCGGGGTGACCTCGTCCTCGGTGGCCTGTACGGCGATCATCGCGCCGCCGGCGGGCAGGGCTCCCATGAGCCGGCCCCGGGCGGCGACGAGGGCGGCGGCGTCGCCCAGCGACAGCACACCGGCCACGTGGGCGGCGGTGAGCTCGCCGATCGAGTGGCCGGTCAGGTAGTCGGGCTTGATGCCCCAGGAGTCCACCAGGCGGAACAGCGCGGTCTCGACGGCGAACAGCGCGGGCTGCGCGTACTCGGTACGGTCCAGCGCGGCGGCGTCCTCGCCCCACAGCACCTCCCGCAGCGGGCGGTCGAGGTGCTGGTCCAGCTCGGTGACCGCCGCGTCGAACGCCTCGGCGAACACCGGGAAGCGGGCGTGGAGTTCGCGGCCCATGCCGAGGCGCTGCGCGCCCTGGCCGGTGAACAGGAACGCGAGGCGGCCGTCGCCCTGCGTGGTGCCCTCGACGCGGTCGGCGGCCTCGGTGTCCTCGGCGAGGGCGGTCAGTGCGGCGAGCGCGGTGTCACGGTCGGCGGCCGAGAGCACCGCGCGGTGCTCGAAGGCGGCCCGGGTGGTGGCCAGCGAGTAGGCGGTGTCGAGGACGGACGCGGCGGGGTCGGCCTCCAGCGCGGAGCGCAGGGCGGCGGCCTGTGCGAGCAGCGCGTCCCGGGTCCGCCCGGACACCAGGAGGGGGACGGTGCCGGCCTCGACGGCCGGGGCCCCGGCGGCGTCGGCCGTGCCGGGGGTACCCGGTTCGGGGGTGACCGGTTCGGGGGCCTGCTCGACGATGGTGTGCGCGTTGGTGCCGCTGATGCCGAAGGAGGAGACGGCGGCCCGCATGGGCGCTCCCGTCTCGGGCCAGGCGGAGTTCTCGTCCAGGATCCTGACCGCGCCCCGCGACCAGTCGACGTGCGAGGAGGGCTCCTCGGCCAGCAGCGTGCGGGGCACTATGCCGTGCCGCATCGCCATGACCATCTTGATGACGCCGGCGACACCGGCGGCGGCCTGGGTGTGGCTGATGTTCGACTTCACCGAGCCGAGCAGCAGCGGCCGGCTCTCGTCGCGGCCCTGGCCGTAGGTGGCCAGCAGGGCCTGTGCCTCGACGGGGTCGCCGAGGGTGGTGCCGGTGCCGTGGGCCTCGACGACGTCGATCTGGTCGGCCGACAGGCGGGAGTTGATCAGGGCCTGCTGGATGACTTCCTGCTGCGACGGGCCGTTCGGGGCGGTCAGGCCGTTGGACGCGCCGTCCTGGTTGACGGCGGAGCCGCGGACGACGGCGAGGATCTCGTGGCCGTTGCGCTGGGCGTCGGAGAGCCGCTCCAGCACCAGGACGCCCACGCCCTCGGCCCAGCCGGTGCCGTCGGCGGTGTCGCCGAAGGAACGGCAGCGGCCGTCGGCGGAGAGCCCGCCCTGACGGCTGAACTCGACGAACGTACCGGGGCTCGACATGACGGTGACGCCGCCGGCCAGCGCGAGGGTGCACTCCCCTCCGCGCAGCGCCTGTGCGGCGAGGTGCACGGCCACCAGGGACGACGAACAGGCGGTGTCGACGGTGACGGCCGGGCCGACCGTGCCGAAGGTGTAGGAGATACGTCCGGACAGGACGCTGCCCGTGTTGCCGGTCAGCTGGAAGCCCTCGACGCCGTCGGCGGGCCCGACCCGGTAGTCCTGGGCCATCGCGCCCATGAACACACCGGTCTGGCTGCCCTTGACCGAGGTCGGGTCGATGCCCGCGCGCTCGAAGGCCTCCCAGGCGGCTTCCAGCACGACGCGCTGCTGCGGGTCCATCGCCAGCGCCTCGCGCGGCGAGATGCCGAAGAAGTCGGCGTCGAAGTCGGGCGCCTCGTGCAGGAATCCGCCGGAGGTGGTGCTCGACGAGGCGAGCGCCTCGGTGTCCCAGCCACGGTCCGTGGGGAATTCCGAGATGCCGTTCCCGCCGGCCTCGACCATCCGCCACAGGTCTTCGGGGCTGCTGATCCCGCCCGGATAGCGGCAGGTCATGCCCACGATGGCGATCGGCTCCTGAGCCGCCGTCTCGAGGTCGTTGACCCGCTGCCGCGTCCGTCGCAGATCGGCGGTCGCAAGCTTGAGGTAGTCCCGGAGCTTCTGTTCGTTGTCCATCTCAACTCAACCCATCTCGACAGCCAGCGGTCGAACATGAATCACGCCGGACATCTCGCGCTCGTCGTGCAATAAGTAAGGGCAAAAAGAGGTGCGATAAATCGAATGCCACATGGCTTCGCAGCCGGTTAAGGGGAAGCCATGTGGCGATTTTCGTCGCGACCGCGTCGGGAAATCCCTAGTCTTGGACCGGGATTCCCGCCGCTACCAGCCGGAGGCCAGCAGAAGGTCCCCGTATTCGTGTTCGCGGGAAACCTGCTTGAGGTCGGCGTCGACCATCATGTGCATCAGCTCGGGGAAGTCGACGGACGGCTTCCAGCCCAGCTGGGTGCGGGCGTGCTTGCTGTCGGCGCAGAGGATCTCCACCTCGGCGGGGCGGACCAGTTCGGGGTCGATGACCACGTAGTCCTCCCAGTTGAGGCCGACGTGTTCGAAGGCGATCCGCACGGCCTCCGCGACCGAGTGCATGCTGCCGCTGCCCACGACGTAGTCGTCCGGCTCGTCCTGCTGGAGCATGAGGTGCATGGCACGCACGTAGTCGCCGGCGAAGCCCCAGTCGCGGACCGCGTCGAGGTTCCCCAGGCGCAGTTCCTCCTGGAGTCCCAGCTTGATCCGGGCGACCGCGAGGGAGATCTTCCGGGTCACGAACTCCGCGCCACGACGCGGGGATTCGTGGTTGAAGAGCATCCCGGAGACCGCGTACATCCCGAAGGACTCACGGTAGTTGCGGGTGATGAAGTGCCCGTACGCCTTGGCGGCGCCGTACGGGCTGCGCGGGTGGAAGAGCGTCGTCTCCCGCTGCGGGGTCTCGGCGGCCTTGCCGAACATCTCCGAGGACGACGCCTGGTAGAAGCGGATCTGGCCGTGTGCGGAGGCGGTGCGGGAGGTGCCCAGACCGCTCACCATCCGGATCGCCTCCAGGACGCGGAGCACGCCCATTCCGTTGACCTCGGTGACCAGTTCGGCCTGCTGCCACGACATCGGCACGAACGAGATGGCGCCGAGGTTGTAGACCTCGTCGGGCTGCACGGTGTCGACGGCGGAGACCAGGCTCGCCTGGTCCATCAGGTCCCCTTCGACAAAGGACAGCTCGGAGGCCAGCCGGCTGACCCGCGACTTTCGCGGGTTCGCCTGCCCCCGGATCAAACCCCATACCTGGTAGCCCTGCGAGAGCAGGTGCTCCGCCAGATAGGAACCATCCTGCCCGGTAATTCCAGTGATCAACGCACGCTTGGACATTCCAACCCCTTCTCGACCACGGAGAGACCGCCCAAACGCTGAGCTAGGTCGACGACCTTGCATCGAATACGCTTCTGTCCGGACGATAGACATCGGCACGCTCGCAAGCCGCCGACCATGGTGTCAAGAAATCCCCGGCATACTAGGGAATTCCTGAGTGGGGCCGGTCCGCCGGAAGGCGTCGGGAGCCGGAAGGCGCCCAACACTAGGGATTTTCGGGCCCCTCGTGCGGTGCACTGGGTGCGTCGGCGTCCGGGCCGGCTCTGTCAACCGGAGTGCTTTTCCGTGCTGTTCAGACTGCTGCGCACTCATGTGCGTCCCTACAGGCGAGCGGCCGCCCTGCTGGTCCTGCTGCAACTGGTTCAGATCCTCGCCACGTTGCTGTTGCCGACCCTCGGCGCCGCGCTCATCGACAACGGCGTGATCAGAGAGGACAGCGGCTACATCTCACGGCTGGGCGCGGTGATGATCGCGGTGGCGCTCGTGCAGATCGTGTCGGCGGTCGGCGCGGTGTCGCTGGGCTCCCGTACCGCGATGGCGATGGGCCGCGACATCCGCTCCGCCGTCTTCCGCCGCGTACTGGACTTCTCCGCCCGCGAGGTGGGCCGCTTCGGTACGCCGTCCCTGATGAACCGGACGGTGAACGACGTCCAGCAGGTGCAGACCCTGGCCCTGTCGGGGTTCGGCATCGTGGTGTCGGCGCCCATCATGTGCCTGGGCAGCATCGCCCTGGCGCTTCAGCAGGACGTGCCGCTGGCGCTGATCCTGGTGGTCCTCGTCCTCGTGGTGGGCGTCTCGTTCGGTCTGCTCCTGGCCCGGATGGGGGCGTTCTACGAGCGGATGCAGACCTACCTGGACCGGCTGGGCCGGTTGCTGCGCGAGCAGATCACCGGCGTGCGCGTGGTGCGTTCCTTCGTCCGGGACAGCTACGAGCGCGAGCGGTTCACCCGGACGAACTCCGAGCTCTTCGAGGTCTCGCGGCGCGTCGGACGGCTCATCGCGTCCATGCTCCCCGTGGTGCTCCTCCTCATGAACGCGTTCATGGTCGCCATCCTGTGGGTGGGCGCGCACCGCATCGGCTCCGGGACGATGCGGGTCGGCGCGCTGAGCGCGTTCCTCAGCTATCTCTCCCTCATCCTGATGTCGGTCGTGATGGTGGCGTTCGTCTTCCTGTCGGTGCCCCGCGCGAAGGTGTCCGCCGGGCGTATCCAGGAGCTGCTGGACACCGCGACGAGTGTCACGGCACCGCCGGAGCCGGTACGGACCACGGACGCCCTGGCCGGCCGGCTCGAACTCCGCGGGGCGGAGTTCCGCTATCCGGGCGCGGAGAAGCCGGTGCTCCAGGAGATCGACCTGACCGTCGCTCCCGGCGAGAGCCTGGCGGTCCTCGGCTCCACGGGAAGCGGCAAGACCACCCTGCTCAACTTGGTTCTGCGGCTCTTCGACGCCACGGACGGCTCGGTGCGCGTCAACGGCGCCGACGTACGGGAGCTGGCCCCCGACACCCTCAGCCGCGCCGTCGGTTTCGTGCCGCAGAAGCCGTACCTGTTCTCCGGCACCGTCGCGACCAACCTCCGCTTCGGGAATCCGGACACCACCGACGAGGAGCTGTGGCGGGTCCTGCGGGTCGCCCAGGCGGCCGGTTTCGTGGAGCGGATGACCGGCGGTCTCGACGCGGAGATCGCCCAGGGCGGTACGAACGTGTCGGGCGGCCAGCGCCAGCGGCTGGCCATCGCGCGCACCCTGCTGCGCCGGCCCGACATCTATCTGTTCGACGACTGCTTCTCGGCGCTCGACTACGCCACGGACGCCGCGCTGCGCTCGGCGCTCGCGCCCGAGACCGAGCGGGCGACGGTGATCACCGTCGCCCAGCGTGTCGCCACGGTCCAGCACGCGGACCGCATCGTGGTCCTCGACGAGGGGCGGGTCGTCGCCGCCGGCACCCATGGCGAGTTGCTGCGCGACAGCTCGACGTACCGGGAGATCGCCCTCTCCCAGCTCACCGAGGAGGAGGCCGTCGATGGACTCGCCAGGCAGCCCTAGCCGACCGATACCGGCGCCGGGAGCGGCGGGAGCGGCACCGGCACCGGCACCGGCACCGGCGGGAGCGGCACCCCGGAGTCACGGCCGGCGGCTCCTCGGTCTGCTCCGGCCGCACCGCTCCCGCATCGTGCTGGCCCTCGCCACCGGGATCGGCGGGATCGCGCTCACCGCGTCCGGTCCGCTGCTCCTCGGGAAGGCGACCGACCTGATCGTCGACGGTGCGATCGGCGTGGGCCCCGGGGCCCACGCGGCGGGCGTCGACTTCGGCCGGGTCGGCCGGCTGCTGCTGATCCTGCTCGTGCTCTACGTCGCGGCCTCGCTGTTCATGCTCGTCCAGGGCCGGCTGACCGCGGCCGTCGTCCAGCGGGTGATCTTCGATCTGCGGGAGCGCGCGGAGGACAAGCTCGGCCGGCTGCCGCTGAGTTACTTCGACCGCCACCCGGCGGGCGAGGTACTGGGCCGCACCACCAACGATGTCGACAACCTCCAGCAGACGCTCCAGCAGAGCCTCGCCGAGCTGATCACCTCGGTGCTCTCCATCATCACGATGCTGATCCTGATGCTGGTCATCTCGCCGGCCCTGGCGGTGATCATGCTGGCCAGTGTGCCGGTGTCGGCGGTGCTGGCGGCCTGGATCAGCAAGCGCTCCCAGCCGCAGTTCACCGACCAGTGGGCGGCCACCGGGGCGATGAGCGCGCAGGTGGAGGAGATCTACACCGGTCATTCGCTGGTCAAGACCTTCGGCCGGCGCGCTCAGGCCGAGCGGCAGTTCGACGAGCACAACGAGGCGCTCTTCCAGGCCGGCACGAAGGCCCAGTTCGCCTCGGGCACCATCGAGCCCGCGATGATGTTCATCGCGAACCTCGGCTATGTGGCCGTCGCGGTGGTCGGCGCGTGGAAGGTGGTGAGCGGCACGCTGACGCTCGGGGACGTCCAGGCGTTCATCCTCTACTCCCGCCAGTTCAGCCAGCCGATCGTCCAGGTCGCGAGCGTGGCCGGCCGCCTGCAGTCCGGGATCGCCTCCGCCGCACGGGTCTTCACCCTCCTCGACGAGCCGGAGCAGAGCCCCGACCCGAAGAGTCCGGTGCGGCCAGGGCAGGCCCGGGGCCAGGTGCGCCTGGACGGCGTGTCGTTCCGCTACTCCCCCGACACGCCGCTGATCGAGGACCTGTCGCTGACCGTGGAACCCGGCAGCACGGTGGCGATCGTCGGCCCGACCGGCGCGGGCAAGACCACGCTGGGCAATCTCCTGATGCGCTTCTACGAGGTCGACGACGGCCGCATCCTGCTCGACGGGACGGACACCGCGTCGATGACACGGGACGACCTGCGCTCGCGGTTCGGTCTCGTCCTCCAGGACACCTGGCTCTTCGGAGGCACGATCGCCGAGAACATCGCGTACGGGCACGCCGGGGCGACCCGCGAGGAGATCGTCGAAGCGGCGCGCGCGACGTGCGCGGACCGCTTCATCCGCACGCTGCCGGACGGGTACGACACCGTGCTCGACGACGAGTCCGCGGGCGTCAGCGCGGGCGAGAAGCAGCTCATCACGGTCGCCCGGGCGTTCCTGGCCAGGCCGGCGGTCCTGGTGCTCGACGAGGCGACCAGCTCGGTCGACACCCGTACCGAAGTTCTCATCCAGCGGGCCATGAACACGCTGCGAGCGGGCAGGACCAGCTTCGTGATCGCACACCGGCTGTCGACCATCCGCGACGCGGATGTCATTGTGGTCATGGACTCGGGGCGGATCGTCGAGCGTGGCACCCACGACGAGCTGATCGGCCGACAGGGCGCCTACGCACGGCTGCACGCGGCCCGCGCCCACGAGTCCTCGCGCGTCTCCACGTGATCTCGCAGAGGGAAGGTACTGTGCCCGACGGAAAACTCCTGGCCGTCAGCGACCTGCACGTCGTCTACGACGAGAATCGCGCGCTGGTCGATGCCCTGCGACCGGGGTCGGACGAGGACTGGCTGATCGTCGCGGGCGATGTCGCCGAGAAGTTCGCCGACATCGAGGCGACGCTACGGCTGCTCAGCGAGCGGTTCGCCAAGGTGATCTGGGTGCCGGGCAACCACGAACTGTGGACGCATCCGCAGGACCCGTGCGACCTGCGCGGGGAGAAGCGCTATCTGCGCCTGGTCGACCTGTGCCGGGAGCTGGGCATCGTGACGCCCGAGGACCCCTACCCCGTCTGGGAGGGCGCGGGAGGTCCGGTGGCGGTGGCACCGCTGTTCGTCCTCTACGACTACTCGTTCCGCGCACCGGGCACCACGACGACGGCCGAGTCGCTGCGGGTGGCGACCGAGGCGGGCATCGTCTGCTCCGACGAGTACTTCCTGCACCCGGACCCGTACGACGGCAGGGACGCCTGGTGCTGGTCCCGGGTCGCGGAGACCGAACGCCGGCTCGCCGCCGTCGATCCGTCGCTGCGTACCGTCCTGGTCAACCACTTCCCGCTGGTCCGCGACCCCACCCGCGTGCTGCGCTACCCGGAGTTCGCCCAGTGGTGCGGTACGGAGCTGACCGCCGACTGGCATGTGCGCTTCCGCGCCGCCGCGGTGGTGTACGGACATCTGCACATACCCCGGGTCACCTGGCACGACGGGGTGCGCTTCGAAGAGGTCTCGATCGGCTATCCGCGCGAATGGCGCACCCGCCCGCCGCGCCTGCCGCTGCGTCAGATCCTTCCCGCGCCGGCCGGTCAGGGGATCCGATGATCGACGGGATACTGCCGGCCGCCGTCGCGGCCGAGGTGGCGTACGGCGACCCCGTGGCGGGACCGGACGACGAACTCTTCCCGCAGGAGAAGGAGCTCATCGCCTTCTCGGTGCCCAAGCGGCAGCGGGAGTTCACGACCGTACGGTTCCTGGCGCGGCGCGCGATGCGGCGCCTGGGCCTGCCGCCCGTACCGGTGCTGTCCACCCCGAGGGGCGCGCCGCGCTGGCCCGACGGCGTGGTCGGGAGCATGACCCACTGCGACGGTTACCGCGCGGCGGTCGTGGCCTCCTCGGACGGCACGGCGGCCCTCGGTATCGACGCGGAGCCGGACAAGCCGCTGCCCCGTGGCGTGCTGGACGTCATCGCGCTGCCCTCCGAGGCCACGCGGGTGGCGTTCCTGACCTCGCACCATGCCGGGGTCCACTGGGACCGGCTCCTCTTCTGCGCCAAGGAGAGCGTCTTCAAGGTGTGGCATCCCCTCACCGGACGTGAACTGGACTTCTCCCAGGCGGAGATCACCATCGATCCGCTGGAACGGACCTTCCACGCACGGCTTCTGGTACCGGGCCCGGTCGTCGACGGCCGTCGCGTCGGCGACTTCGCGGGCCGCTGGCACGCCGCCGACGGGCTGATGGCGACCGCCATCCATCTGCCGGCCGTCAGCGCGAGCGTCAGCGCGTCCGCGACGGGGCCGGGTCCGGGCGGCCGGGTCTGAGGAGGCCGCCGGGCGCCCGGTGGCCGGGGCGGCCGCCCGTCACTTCCAGGCCGGCTCCTGCCGGTGGAAGTTGGGCCGGACGGGGGTGTTCGTGTAGCCGCGGTGGAACACCGGGGTGGTGGAGGGGGACAGCGGCGGCACGATCCAGTCGCGGTCGGTGGGCGTCGCCCGGCCCCGGCGCAGCTCCCGCTCCTCATGGGTGACGAACTGCCGGGTCACGGTGTGGTGGTCGACGATGTGCGCCCCGGCCCGGTGGAAGGAGTGGAGCACGGCCCGGTTCAGTTCGACCAGCGCCAGGTCCTTCCAGAGGGAGTCCTCGCGGCTCATGTCCAGTCCGAGCCTCGCCCCGATGCGCGGCAGCAGGTCGTAGCGGTCGGTGTCGGCGAGGTTGCGCGCGCCGATCTCGTACCCGACGTACCAGCCGTTGAAGGGGGCGGCCGGATACTCGACCCCGCCGATCTCCAGCAGCATGTCGGAGATGGCCGGTACGGCGTGCCAGCGCAGTCCCAGTCCGGCGAACCAGGTGAACTCGGGGTGGACGAGCTCCACTTCCAGCACCGCGTCCGCCGGCAGCTCGAACCAGCGCGGCGCCTCGCCCGGCAGCCGCACGATCAGCGGCAGCACGTCGAAGGGGCCGCCGCTCCCGCGCCAGCCGAGGGCCTGCGCCGCCGCCGTGATGCCCACGTGCAGGGGGTCGCCCACCACGCTGCCGTCGGTCCGGGTGTACCCGGCGTACCGCACCAGTTGCGGATTCCAGATGCGGATGGCCGAGCCGTCGGCTCCGCGCGGGGCGAACACCGTGATCACCGGCTGGAGCCGGCCGCCGTTCGTCGCCAGCCGCAGGTGCTCGACGCAGGCGGCGAAGACGTCCTCGGCGCTCACCGCGTCGCGCCGGTCGACCACGCGCAGCGCTTTCCAGTGCAGCCGCCCGACGCAGCGGGCGTGGTTGCGCCAGGCCAGCTTGCAGCCGTGGGCGAGCTCCGCCGCCGTCTGGAGGTAGCCGCCGGTGGCGTCGATCTCCGCCCGGGCGGCGGCGAGGCGGCTTCGCCGGTCGCCGTCCACGGGCGTCTCGCCGTCCAGCAGGAAACGCTCCGCCTCCGCCGCCACGGCGCGGTACGCCTCCGGCGCGGGGCGCGCGGAACCCGCCACGCCCCGCGCCGTCGAAGCCGCCTTCTCAGCCATCCAGGTGGATGCGGAAGCGGACGAGATCGCCGTCGAGGGTGATCTCCGCGTCGCCCGCGGCCGTCGCGTAGATCCCGGTGCCGCCGACGACGGCCGAGGAGCCCGTGTAGGGCCCGGAACCGAACCGGTCGATCATGGCGCTGAGCGCGAGTGAGCCGTCGTGGAGCCGCAGAACCCGCTGGCACTGGGTGACCGGACCCTCCTTGGTGACCAGGACCGCGCCGCAGCGGGCGCTGCCGTCGCCGATCATCCGGCCCGGCTTGCCGTTCCGGGCCTCGTGGAGTTCCAGATACGTGACCCAGCTCGCGCCGAGGGTCACCGTGCGCGGCTCCGTGTCGGCCTTCTTGACGGCCACCCAGTCGAGCGTGCGCCCGGCCCGGGCCTGCGCCGGCGGTCCCGGGGCGGCGAAGCCGACGACGGCGGCACCGGTGACGGCGAGAGCACCCAGCCAGAGCGCGAGACGGGAAGAGGACACCTGTACCTCCGGGAAGCGCGGAAGAACGGCCGGGGCGAGGTACCCCGCCCCGGCGCCACCCTCGCGGGTGTGCTGCCACTTCAGCCTCCGCCGGAGGACCGGCACAAGCTCCGGGAGCCGGACATCACCCGAACGGCGGCACCGCCTGCCCGCAGAAACGTCACGCTGGCTCGTGTCGCCCGGCTGACCGTCCCGCCGGCTCGGGGGCGCACCCCGCTCGGGCTAACGAAAGTTCGTATATGGGTATAAAAGGGGAAGGTAGGGCGATCGTCCTGAGCGGATCCTGCCGGATCCGCTCAGGTGAGCCCCGGCGGGACCGCGTCCCGCCACCCAGCGAAGGAGTGCGTCATGGCGACCGACGACAACGCGATGGACAAGGCCAAGGGCAAGGCCAAGGAAATGACCGGCAAGGCCACCGGCGACGACCGGATGGCGAGCGAGGGCCGGACCGACCAGGCCAAGGCCAAGGCCAAGAGCGGCATGGAAGACAGCAAGGAGAAGGCGCGGGGAATGAAGGACTCCCTCATGGACGACGAACACCACGACAACTCCTGACCTTTCTGCCGCGCGGCCGCCCCCGCTCCACCGGCCAGGACGCCGGCGGGGCGGGGGCGGCCGTGTCTTCGGACGCCCCCTTCTCCGTTCCCTTTCTCCGTCCCCCTTCTCCGTTTTCTCCGTTCCTCTCTTCGTTCCATGGACGGCCCCATGTGCTGGAGTGCGACGGCCGACCTCGCGGCGGGCGCCGGCATCGCCCTCGTCGGCGCCGCCGGCGTGGTCCGCGTGACACGGAGGCGGCAGTTCCGGGATCTGCCGCTCGCCGCGCTGCCCCTGCTCCTCGGCGCCCACCAGATCATCGAGTCCGCCGTCTGGCGTGCCGGCGGAGGCAGCGGTCCCGCCACCCTGGCGTGGGCCGTCCTCGCCCTGCCGGTCCTGGTGCTCTGGGTCCCGCTCGGCGTACTGCTCGCGTCGCCCCCGAGGGCGCGGCGGCGGCTGCTGGCGCCGGCCGTCGTCGCGCTCGCCACGGCGGCGGTCCTCGCCTACGGCCTCACGGCCCATACGGTGACGGCCGAGATCCGTGGCCATACCGTCGGCTACGTCGTCGATCTGCCGTACCCGCCGCTGATCGTCGCCTGTTATCTCTTCGCCACCCTGGGCTCCCTGCTGCTGGCGGCGGACCCGCTGCTGCGGCTGCTGGGCCTCCTGACCGGCGCCGGGGCGGTCGGCTGCGCGCTGTTGTGGCGACTGGAGTTCGTCTCCACCTGGTGCGCCGTCGCCGCGGTGGCCTCGCTCGTCGTCCTCGTGCGGGTCCGGCGGGGGCCGACCGTTCCCGCAGCGGATTCTCACCTCCCGACACGGAAAAATCTACCTCGGCCACGGTAGACATCCAGGACTCCTGTGGTTAGTGTTTTTCGTGTAGCCACTGAAGTCGGTGAGAGAAGCCAGTACAGCGCGCCAGAGACGAACTGGCGCGAGCGGTACACGGCACGGCAGCGGAGCTCCGGGACCACGAGGTGATGGAAGGCCCCGGAGCTGGTTGCCGGACCGGGTGGCCCCCAGGGGCCGCCGGAGAGAGACAGGGACGGAATCCGGGTCGGCGACGGCCCGGGTCCGGCACAGGACCCGGAAGAGATGAGGACTGGACACCATCAGGACCCCCGGGCGCGGAGTACGTCCGCCCGGGTACCGCAGGCCCAGGATTGGAAGGTGGTCCCCGGTCAGGCATTCACGATCCCCGTATCCCCGGCCTTCCGGACGGGCGTACGGAAACCGAGAGCCGGCGCACAGCGCCGGTGGATGGTGTTGAACCCCTCGGGGCCCCGGTGCCGTACGGCATCGGGGCCCTCGACGCGTACCAGAAGAGGTGCAAGTGACCCCAGAGACCCAACCGCGTGCCACCGACCGTTTCGACGATGACGACTACCCCGCGTACACCATGGGCCGCGCCGCGGAGATGATCGGCGCGACCCCCGCTTTCCTCCGGGCCATCGGCGAGGCCCGCCTGATCACCCCGCTCCGCTCCACCGGCGGCCACCGCCGCTACTCCCGCTACCAACTGCGCATCGCCGCCCGCGTCCGGGACCTCGTCGACCAGGGCACCCCGGTCGACGCCGCGTGCCGCATCGTCATCCTTGAGGACCAGTTGGAAGAAGCCCTGCGACTCAACGAGGAGCTGCGCCGGCCGCAGGCCGGCCCGGCAGGGACCGCCGGTTCCTGACAGCGAATATCTATGGCCGCTGGTACAGAAATTGACCCGATGCGCGGTGAGAATTTATGACACGGCAGGCGGAGTGATAACACTTGCCGTGCCGTGCCACATGCACCGTGCTACTGTTGATCTCAGTTGCAGTTGTGGTTCCCAAAGACTTCAAGTGCTCTTGTTCGACTTTATGTGTCGGCGAGGCGCTTTTGTATTTCCGGTGCTATTCCGGACGGGGTAATCATCGCGGCGACGTGGGGCTCGCACAGTGCGGGCCCCCGGGCAATGCCCCAAAGGAGAACAGATCATGGCCAGTGGCACCGTCAAGTGGTTCAACGCGGAAAAGGGCTTCGGCTTCATCGAGCAGGACGGTGGCGGCGCTGACGTCTTCGCCCACTACTCGAACATCGCCGCCTCCGGCTTCCGTGAGCTCCAGGAAGGCCAGAAGGTGACCTTCGACGTCACGCAGGGCCAGAAGGGCCCGCAGGCCGAGAACATCGTTCCCGCCTGACGCTCGGACGCACGACTGAGGCTGGGGCCCGCACCTTGGGATGCGGGCCCCAGCCCGTTGCTGTTTGCAGGGCCGCCGGCGGACGAACCGCCTGCGGCTCCGGCCGGATACCGCACCGGCCCTCGGCGGATGCCGCGTTCCCCGACGCGCCGATTTCGACTTCCGCGCCTCGGCACGGCTCCGTTTTCTTTGTATTTTCCGGCTCGTTCTTGCGATTCTCTGTGCGGTCATTCCTGCCGAGAATTCTCGATACGTGCCCGCATCGAGAAAGGTTCTGAATGAACCGCGCAGGACGCACGAACGACCGTTATTCCCGCACCCGTACCGGTGGCTCCGCCGGTTCCGGTGGTTCCGGTGGCTCCGGCGGGAACAGCCGCTTCCGCTCGGGCTCGGCCCCGAGCCGTTCCGGTGGTACGGGCCGTTCCGGCGCCCCCGGCCGCTCCGGCGGGTACGGGCGTCGCCCGGCCGCGCAGCAGGGCGAGTTCGCTCTTCCGGTCACCATCACCCCGCCGCTGCCGCCGGCCGCCACCTTCGCCGAGCTGGACCTGCCGCCCGCGCTGCTCTCGACGCTCACCAGCCTGGGCATGATCGAGCCGTTCCCGATCCAGTCGGCCACGCTGCCGAACTCGCTGGCGGGACGGGACGTCCTCGGCCGCGGGCGCACCGGCTCCGGCAAGACGCTCGCCTTCGGACTGGCGCTGCTCGTCCGCACCGCGGGGCTGCGCGCCGAGCCGCGTCAGCCGCTCTCCCTGGTCCTCGTCCCCACCCGCGAACTGGCCCAGCAGGTCACCGACGCGCTCACCCCCTACGCCCGCTCGCTGAAGCTGCGGCTGGCCACGGTCGTCGGCGGTATGTCGATCGGCCGGCAGGCCAGCGCGCTGCGCGGGGGTGCGGAGATCGTCGTCGCGACCCCGGGCCGGCTCAAGGACCTCATCGAGCGCGGCGACTGCCGGCTGGACCGGGTCGGGATCACCGTCCTGGACGAGGCCGACCAGATGGCCGACATGGGCTTCATGCCGCAGGTCACCGCCCTGCTCGACCAGGTGCGCCCGGAGGGTCAGCGGATGCTGTTCTCGGCCACCCTGGACCGTAACGTCGACCTGCTGGTCCGCCGCTACCTCCACGACCCGGTGGTCCACTCGGTCGACCCCTCGGCGGGTGCCGTCACCACGATGGAGCACCACGTGCTGCACGTGCACGGCGCCGACAAGTACGCGACCACGACGGAGATCGCGGCCCGCGACGGCCGGGTGATCATGTTCCTGGACACCAAGCACGCCGTCGACCGGCTCACCGAGCACCTGCTGAACAGCGGAGTACGGGCCGCCGCGCTGCACGGCGGCAAGTCCCAGCCGCAGCGCACCCGTACGCTCGCCCAGTTCAAGACCGGACATGTCACGGTGCTGGTGGCCACCAATGTCGCGGCCCGTGGCATTCACGTCGACAACCTCGACCTCGTCGTGAACGTCGACCCGCCCAGCGACCACAAGGACTACCTGCACCGCGGCGGCCGTACCGCCCGGGCCGGTGAGTCCGGCAGCGTGGTCACCCTGGTGCTGCCCAACCAGCGCCGTGAGATGAGCCGGCTGATGGCCGACGCCGGAATCACCCCGCAGACCACCCAGGTCCGTTCGGGCGAGGCCGAGCTGAGCCGTATCACCGGCGCCCAGGCTCCGTCGGGCGTTCCGGTGGTCATCACCGCGCCGGTGACCGAGCGCACGGGACGTGGCACCTCGTCGTCCCGTGGCCGTGGTCCGGCGCGGGGCCGTCGCTCCTCCGCCGCCTCCCGGGCGCGTACCGAGCGCTCGGCTCGCTGACCGCCGGTCGCCCGCCGGTCAGGAGCCCCCGCCCGTCAGTCGCGGGCGGGGGCTCCTGACAGCAGCGCCGACGCGGTCTCCAGCGGGCTGAGCGGGGTGGCGGGCTCGGGCTCCGCGGTGGCCCGGCAGGTGAAGCCGAGGCGCGTCAGCGCCCGGGTCACCTCACCGGCGGTGAAATCACGCCGGTCCTGACGGGTGATCACTTCGCCGACCTGCTTCACGGGGTAGACCCGGCGCCCGATGACCACGGACTCACCCGTGACAGGTTCGGGCTTGATGCCCTTCATCGCCTGCTGCACCTCGCTTTTGACGAGTTCGAAGGGGAAGCGGGCGATGACGCAGCGCATAATGCCTCGGCAAGAAGTAGGAAAAACCCGGAGACCCCAGCATCCCACAGGAGAGGCCGTTCGGGAGGCCGCTGCTTTGCCCCGGTCTCTTTGAATAACGCGGAAAGCCGCCGCGAACGGGATTCCGGAAAACGCGCGGCTTTCCTTTTCGCCGTCAGCCCTCCGTGGGGTGCTCCGCCTCGGGCGGCCGGTGGGTCTGGCGCACCGTGATCCGGCGGCCGGTGACCCGGGCCGGCGTGACGGCGACCCACAGCTCGCGTTCTCCCCCGGCCCACGGCTCGCTGTGTGCGAGCTCGTCCAGAGCGCGTACGGCGTCGGGTTCGGTGACGGTACGGGCGTCCCCGACGACCAGCACGTTCCATCCCTGGCTCAGCGCGTCGTCGAACCGGTCCACCTCGAAGGCGACTTCGCGGCCCGCCGCCGCGGCGGGGAGCGCGTCGGGCGCCGTTCTGTACGTCACGTCGCCCTGGGCGACCAGGTAGTTGACCGGGACGATGGCGGGGCCTTCGTCCGTGGTCACGGCCACCCGGCCCACGCCGTAGGTGTCCAGCAGGGCGCGGCATTCCTCGGCGGACAGCTCGGTGAGCTCCGGATGGTAGGCGGCCTTGCCGATTCCGGGCGGCAGGTCCGCCGTTCCCCCGGTGAGCTCCGCGACCGTCGTGTCCAGCGCGTTGGCCAGCCGCAGCAGGAATCCGGTGGCCGGGGTGGCGGGGTTCTCCTCCACGTACTGGATGTAGCCGGGCGCCGAGCCCGCGCGCTCGGCGACCTCCTCCCGGGTGAGCCCGAGCTGCTCGCGGCGGGCCGCCAGCCGTCGGCCGATGTCACCGCGCTGGGACATCCGGCCGGCCCCCTCGGGCCCCCGCAGCGGACTCTCCGACATGAGGATCCTCTCCTGGTCGCGGCAGCTACGGCGGCCACCGTAACGACCACACCAGCACCCGGGCCCCGGGGCAAGCGCGGGAACTCGTCCCGTGGGCGCGGCGGGGCCCCGCCGCCGGGCCCCGCCGCGCCCACGGTGGGCCCCGGCACGGTCCGGAACCTGCTCGCTTATCCGGCGGGCGTTGGGTCCATCAGGTGACCCGCCCGCTGACGCCGCGCGGTACGGGCCCGTACCGCGCGGCGTCAGCGGGCGGCCGCGGTCTTCTCGGCGAGCCTCTGGAATTCGCCCAGGTCATAGTTGGCGAGCGTGGAGTCCAGGTTGGTCAGCGCGCCCAGGTGTTCCACGAACCCCTGCGGGTCGTACGCGATCTGGAGTGCGACGCGGCTGGTCGTGTCGCTGAGGCGGTGGAAGGTGACGACGCCCGCGTGGTGCACGCCCTCGGTGGTCCTCCAGGCGATCCGGTCCTGCGGGATCACCTCGGTGAGTTCCGCGACGAAGTGTTTCTCCGCGCCGGGGAGAGACAGCTGCCAGGCGAAACGGCGTTCGTCGATGGGGTCGACGCGCTGGACATGGCTCAGGAAAGCCGGCCAGCGCGTGACATCGCTCCACAGGTCCCAGCTCACCGCTACGGGGGCGTCGATGTCCACGGTCTCCAGCAGGGAGGACGACATGAGTGCTGTCCTTTCGTCGGTGAGGTGCTCGTCTCCTGCGGCTACCCGGAGAGCTGCCGCGTACCCGGCCGGGATCCCTGGTGTCGCCTCTTCGGTGGAAACCCGGCCGAAGAGCCGCGACGGCCGCCCACGCCTCCCTACCATGGCCAAAAGCCTTAATTCCGGGCCTTTTCAGCGGCATCAAGGAAAGAGGGACGCGATGAGCCCCCACGGATCCGCACTCCTGGACTGGCTCACCCGGAAGCTCAGGCCCAGGCCCCCGGTCCCGTCCCCCACCGTCCCGCCGCCCACCGTCCCGTCCTCGGAGGGGCGGCCGCCGCCGCTGGGCCGGGCGCCCCGGCTGACGGCCGACTTCTCGTCCCGGGAGCAGTGGGTCGCGGGCCGTTCGTGGGCCTATCCGGACGGCGGCCCGGTCAATCCCGGGGACGACAAGCTCGACCACCTGGTGCCGGACGCGTCGTACAGCCGCGGCGGCGTCTTCCGGGCCTCGCTCCGCCCGGACGGCGACTGGGACACGGGGCTGCTGACCACCGAGGGCAGCGCCGAAGGATTCACCCTGCGCACCGGCGACGTTCTCGACGCCCGGGTCCGGCTGCCCACCGAGACCGGGGCCTGGCCCGCGATCTGGACGTGGCGGGACGGCGGCAACGAGATCGATGTCTTCGAGTACCATCCCGACCATCCCGACCTGCTGGAATTGTCGAATCATGTGCGGGGCGGGCAGCGTTATTACACCCACCCGTCGATCAGGCCCGGCGCGTGGCTGGAGCTGAGGGTGGAATTCGGGGCGAGGTCCGTCATCTGGTGGGTCAACGGCGTCCGCGCTTTCGCCGACGGTACGGGTGTGGGCCCCGACTGGAGCGCCTGTCTGATCGTGAATCTCTCCGTCTGCGCCGGCGGCTACCACCCCGCGCCGGATCCGGCCGTGACAGCGATGTCGTACAAGGTCGCCTATCTGCGGGTGTACGGCTCCTGACGTGGCTCCTGACGTGCGGGCCTCGGGCCCGTACGCAAAACTCGAAAGAATGAACGATGACGATCGGGACACGACCACGACGGCGGGCCGGGGCGAGGGCTATCTGCCGATCGCCGAGCATGGTCTGATCGGGGATCTGCGGACCGCGGCGCTGGTGGGGACCGACGGCCGGATCGACTGGTTCTGCGCTCCCCGCTTCGACTCCCCCAGCGTCTTCGCCTCACTGCTCGACACCCGGCGGGGTGGTTTCTGGGAGATCACGCCGGTGTGCGAGGTCGCCAAGCGCCATCAGTTCTACTTCCCCGACACCAACATCCTGATCACCCGGATGCACACGACCGACGGGATCGTGGAAGTCCAGGACTTCATGCCGATCCTGCGCGAACGGGACCCGGAGCACCGGCAGCGGCTGGTGCGCCGGGTGGTCAACGTACGAGGGCAGATGCGGATGGCGGTGCGGGTCGCGCCGCGCATGAACTACGGCCGCGATCCGCACCGGCTGGAGCGGATCGCGGAGGGCGTCCGGTTCACCGGCGAGACGCTGACCCTCACGATGCGCGCCACCATCGGCCTGGAGGTCGACGACACCGACGCCTTCACGGACTTCGTGATCGACGAGGGGGAGACGGTGCTGTTCGTCCTGGAGACGGCCGTCGAGGAACACGAGAGAGCGCACACGGGCCGGCTCCAGGCGTCGGCCGCCGAGGAGCTCTTCGAAGCCACCGTGGCCTTCTGGCGGCGCTGGGTCAGCCAGTCCAGCTACACGGGACGCTGGCGGGAGATGGTCCACCGTTCGGCGCTGACCCTGAAGCTGCTGACCCACGAGCCGACCGGTGCCTTCGTGGCCGCGCCGACCCTCGGGCTGCCCGAGCAGGAAGGGGGCGCGCGGAACTGGGACTACCGGTACGTCTGGATCAGGGACGCCGCGTTCTCCCTGTACGCGCTGTTGCGGCTGGGGTTCACGGAGGAGGCCGAGGCGTTCATCCGCTGGCTGGCCGACCGGCTCCACGAGGCGACCGACGGCGACGTGGGGCCGCTGCGGGTCATGTACTCGATCGACGGGCACGCCCATCTCCCCGAGGAGGTCCTCGGGCATCTGGAGGGCTACCGGGGCTCGTATCCGGTGCGTACCGGCAATGACGCCAGCGGCCAGCTCCAGTTGGACACCTACGGCGAACTGATCGACTCGATCTATCTGTTCAACAAGTACGGCGCCGGTATCTCCCACGAGAGCTGGACCGATCTGTGCGGCATCCTCGAATGGCTGCTGGAGCACTGGGACAGCACCGACCAGTCCATCTGGGAGACCCGGGCCGGGCAGCAGCATCACACGTACTCGCGGCTCATGTGCTGGGTCGCGGTCGAGCGCATGGTCAGGATGGCCCGGCAGCGCGGTCTGCCCGGCGACCTGTCCCGCTGGATCTCCGTACGGGACCGGATCTACCACCAGATCATGGAGCGCGGCTGGGATCCGGTGGGCCGTACCTTCGTGCAGCGCCTCTCGGCCGAAACCGGCCGTCCGCCGGAGAACATCCTGGACGCGTCCGTGCTGCTGATGCCCATGGTCAAATTCATCTCGCCGGTCGATCCGCGCTTCCTGTCCACCGTCGACGCCATCGGCCGGCGGCTCGTGGTGGACAGCCTGGTGTTCCGTTACGACCCGGAGCAGGCCCCGGACGGTCTCGACGGTACCGAGGGCACCTTCTCCATCTGCTCGTTCTGGTGGGTCGAGGCGCTCGCCCGCACCGGTGAGGTGGAACAGGCCCGGCTGGCGCTGGAGAAGATGTTCACCTACGCCAACCCCGTAGGGCTGTACGCCGAGCAGATCGGGCTCACCGGGGAGCACCTGGGCAACTTCCCGCAGGCGTTCACGCACCTCGCCCTGATCAGCTCGGCGATCAACCTGGACCGCGCGATGGGCTGAGGGGTTGGGGGCTGCGGGCTGGGAAACGCCGGGGGCTGAGGGGTTACCGCCTCCAGGGCGCGCAGGCCGCACCCGCCAGCACGAGGGCGACCAGGTCCTCGGCCACGGCCGCCGGCCGGTCCGGGCGGCCGCGCTCGTGCACCGCCCGTCGCCAGCGCGCTCCGCCGTGGGCGCCGCCGGCCGCCGCCAGCGCGCCCACCACGGCGGCGAGGGCCACCGGCGTCTCCCCCGGCGGGCGCCGGGACAGCGCGGCGGCGGCGAGTGCGCCGAGCAGCAGCCGGGGCACGAATCCCGGAGGGCTGAGGCGGCTCGGGGTCGAGGGCAGTTTGTCGGCGACCAGTTCACCGGCGGCGGCCACGGCGGTGATCCCCTTGGCCCACGCGCCCGCGAACAGGGACGCCGGGCGGGCCGTCTCGCCGGGGCGGGTCGTGAGCGCGACCGCGGCCGTCCCCCACTGGCTGCGCAGTCCGGAGACCACCCCCACCAGGACCACCCGCGCCAGGTTCTCCGGCGCGCTCGTGCGCGGACCGGGCCGGACCCGGACGGCCGGGACCTTCAGGCGTACCACCGGCAGGGCGCCCGCCATCGCGCCACGAACAATTTTCCGGATCATGCTGCGCTGAGTCCCCCCGCGCACCCCGGCGCTAACGGAACCGGGCGTGCGGTCACCCCGATGCCCGCCGGACCGGTCCGTGCGCCGCACCACCGCTTCCGCGTGCCGACGTGCGCGGCGGGAGGCCGGGGTGAAGCATGGCGAAGGGGCACCGGATCCCCGCCTGGAAGAATGGAGCGCACCAGAGCCATGCCGGCGTCACCACATGCCGTATCCGGAGCCCCGTGCTGGGTGAGTCTGATGGCCAGGGATCTCCGGGCCGCCCAGGACTTCTACGGCACGGTTCTCGGCTGGACCTACCGGACCACATCCCTGGGCGACGAATTCCGCGTCGCCCTCGCCGACGGGTCGCCGGTCGCCGGGATCGGAGCACTCGCACCCAGTCTGCGGGCCGCGGTGGCCTGGACCCCGTACTTCGCCGTCGACGACGCGGACATCACCGCCGCCCGGGTCCGGGAACGGGGCGCCACCGTCGCGGTGGGCCCGCTCACCATGAACACCGGCCGCGCCGCGCTCGCGGCGGACCCGGACGGCGCCGTGTTCGGCTTCTGGGAGGGCAGGACCATCCCGGACTGGTCCGTGGGGCGGGGCAGCGGGCCCACCCGGCTGGAGCTGCGTACCCGGGACGCGTTCGCCGCCGCCATCTTCTACGCGGAGGTCTTCGCCTGGGGCTCGGAGGAGCGGGACAGCCCCGAGGTCCATTACGAGGACGGCCAGGTGCTGGTGCGCGACGGTGCGCGTACGGTCGCGGCGCTGCGGGGCGGGGCGATCGAGAGCGCCCCGGATCCGCAGGTCAGGCCGCGCTGGCAGGTGTTCTTCCGGGTCGCCGACGTGGAGGTGGCCGTCGACGCCGCCACGGGGGCCGGCGGCGTCGTCGTCGTCCCGCCCGCGCCCGCGCGTTCCGGGCGCGGCCGTGAGGCCGTCCTGCGCGATCCCGACGGAGGTCTTTTCGCCGTCACCACGGTCACCCCCGAAACCGCCGTCTGACCCTGTCGGGCGGTTCCGCTCCACTGAGCCTTTGGGAGGAAGCACGTGGTGTCTGTCCACCGCCTTTCCCTGGAGCCCGTGCTGCTGCGATTGGATGAGGCGAATGGACCACATCACGTTTCTTGTGGGAGCGGTGATCGTGACCGCTCTGGCGTTCGACTTCACCAATGGATTCCATGACACCGCGAACGCGATGGCGACGTCGATCGCCACCAAGGCGCTGCGCCCCAAGGTCGCCGTCCTGATCAGCGGCGTACTCAACCTCGCGGGCGCGTTCCTCTCCACGGAGGTCGCCCGGACCATCTCCGGCGGCATCGTGAACGACAGCCTGGTCACACCGGGGATGATCTTCGCCGGTCTGATCGGTGCCATCATGTGGAATCTGGCGACCTGGCTGCTCGGACTGCCGTCCAGTTCCTCGCACGCCCTGTTCGGGGGGCTGATCGGCGCCGTGTGGGTGGGCGCGGGGCGGCGGGGAGTCCATTTCGACGAGGTGGTCGACAAGATCATCCTGCCGGCCGTCGCGTCCCCGCTGGTGGCCGGTCTCGCCGCGCTGCTGGCCACCTACATCGCCTACCGGGTCACGGCCCGGGGCCGGGAGGCCTCGGTCGACCGGGGCTTCCGGCTCGGGCAGATCGCCTCCGCCTCCCTGGTCTCGCTGGCGCACGGCACCAACGACGCCCAGAAGACCATGGGCGTCATCACCCTCACCCTGATCTCGGTGGGCGCGCTCGGGGCCGGCTCGGGGCCGCCGCTGTGGGTGATCGGTTCCGCCGGACTGTCCATCAGCCTCGGTACGTACCTGGGCGGGTGGCGCATCATCAGGACCATGGGCAAGGGGCTCGCCGACATCCGGGCCCCGCAGGGCTTCGTCGCGGAGTCGTCCGCCACGACCGTGATCCTGACCTCCGCGCACCTGGGCTTCGCCCTCTCCACCACGCAGGTCTGCGCCGGCTCCATCCTCGGTGCCGGGCTCGGCCGGAAACTGGCGGAGGTCCGCTGGGGCATCGCGGGGCGGATGGTCATCTCCTGGTGCGTCACGCTCCCCGCCGCCGCCGCCGTCGGGGCGCTCGCCGCCGTCGTGGTCGTGCACGGCGGAACCGCCGGCATCATCGTCGTCGCCCTGGCGGCCGCCGCGGTGGCGACCTTCATCGTGATCATGTCCCGCCGCAATCCGGTCACCTCGGGCAACGTCAACGACGAGAACACCGTGAGCGTCCGCTCCCGCACCGCCAAAGCGAACGTCGTCTGAAAGGGAGAGTCCGCATGGCTCTGCACTGGAGCGGGCTGGGTGAAGTGGCCCTCGTCAGCGTCGGCACCACCGTGGGTGTCGTGACCGTCTTCGCCCTGGGCGTGCGCCTCCTCGCGTCCAGGGAGCCCGCCGGCGCCGGTACTCCCCCGGCGGGACGGGTGA
The DNA here is from genome assembly GCF_044454085.1 of Streptomyces sp. NPDC051569. Lineage (NCBI taxonomy): Bacteria > Bacillati > Actinomycetota > Actinomycetes > Kitasatosporales > Streptomycetaceae > Streptomyces > Streptomyces sp. NPDC051569. Next base: position 165,842 of record NZ_JBITDJ010000010.1, on the reverse strand, counting down.
GAGCCGGCCGGCCGACCGCGCTGTCGAAGGCCGTCGCCGGACTGTGTTTCCTCGCCTGCGGCGCGGTGATCGGCTACGGGCTCTATCTGCTCGTTCCGCAGCTCCACTGAGCCACCGGGGGCGGCCGGCGCCCGCCGTGCGGTCACCCCCGCGCGGCGATCATAGGACCATCGCGCACTTACCCGGGCCCGCCCGCGTCGGTTATCCAGGTAGGGAAGCTCGTCACTTGTGCGCGTACTCCTTCCTGGAGGTCTCGCCGGAATCCCCAACGAGGAGGGGATGATGGATACCGCTACATCAGTCTCCGACGGCAGTACGGCCGCCGGAACAAGCGAAGAAGAAGACCCCACGGTCCATATTCTCTGGATCAACGCGGGTCTGAGCTGCGACGGCGACTCCGTGTCGCTCACCGCGGCCACCCAGCCGAGCATCGAGGAGATCGCCCTCGGTGCCCTGCCGGGACTGCCCAAGGTGGCCGTTCACTGGCCCCTCATCGATTTCGAGTGCGGGCCCGTCCAGGGCGCCGACAATTTCATCGAGTGGTTCTTCAAGGCCGACCGCGGAGAGATCGAACCCTTCGTGCTGGTCGTCGAGGGATCCATTCCGAACGAGGCGATCAAGAGCGAGGGCTACTGGTCGGGATTCGGGGACGACCCCGAGACCGGTCAGCCCATCACCACCAGTGAGTGGATCGACCGGCTCGCCCCCAAGGCGCTGGCCGTCGTGGCGATCGGCACCTGCGCGACGTACGGCGGGATCCACGCCATGGAGGGCAACCCCACCGGCGCGATGGGCCTGCCCGACTATCTCGGCTGGGACTGGAAGTCCGGTGCGGGCATCCCGATCGTCTGCATCCCCGGCTGCCCGGTGCACCCGGACAACGCCTCGGAGACCCTGCTGTACCTGCTCTACCAGGCGGCCGGCTCCGCACCGATGATCCCGCTCGACGACCAGCTGCGCCCCACCTGGCTGTTCGGTGCGACGGTGCACGAGGGATGCGACCGGGCCGGCTACTACGAGCAGGGCCAGTTCGCGGCCGCGTACGACTCGCCGCAGTGCCTGGTGAAACTGGGCTGCTGGGGGCCGGTGGTCAAGTGCAACGTCCCCAAACGGGGCTGGATCAACGGTGTCGGCGGCTGCCCCAACGTCGGCGGCATCTGCATCGCCTGCACCATGCCGGGCTTCCCGGACAAGTTCATGCCGTTCATGGACGAACCCCCGGGCGGTCATGTCTCGGCGGCGGCCAGCGGCGCGTACGGCAAGGTCATCCGCCGGCTGCGCGGCGTCACGGCCAGGACGGTCGACAAGGAACCGAAGTGGCGGCACAAGGGCGAGAAGGTCACGTCCGGCTACCACCCCCCGTGGTGAGCCTCCCGTGGTGAGCCACGGCCCGTCGCCGGCCCCGACCGGCCGGTCCTACGGCGGAGTACGGCAGAGCAAGTCCCCCCACCGTTGAGGAAGGTGCGCACCCCATGGCGCCGACGACGAAGCAGGCCGATGACGGCAGTGGGCTGATGGAGATGTCCTGGGATCCGATCACCCGGATCGTGGGCAGCCTCGGCATCCACACGAAGATCGACTTCAAGCAGAAGCGGGTGGCCGAGTGCTACAGCACGTCGTCCGTCTTCCGCGGCTACAGCGTCTTCATGCGGGGCAAGGACCCGCGCGACGCGCACTTCATCACCAGCCGCATCTGCGGTATCTGCGGCGACAACCACGCGACCTGTTCGGTGTACGCGCAGAACATGGCGTACGGCGTGAAGCCCCCGCACCTCGGCGAGTGGATCATCAACCTCGGTGAGGCCGCGGAGTTCATGTTCGACCACAACATCTTCCAGGAGAACCTGGTCGGGGTGGACTACTGCGAGAAGATGGTCCGCGAGACCAACCCCGGCGTGCTGGAGCTGGCCGAACGCACCGAGGCGCCGCACGCGGGCGACCACGGCTACCGCACCATCGCCGACATCATGCGCTCGCTGAACCCGCTGGAAGGCGAGTTCTACCGCGAGGCGCTGCAGGTCAGCCGCACCACGCGGGAGATGTTCTGCCTGATGGAGGGGCGCCACGTGCACCCCTCCACGCTCTACCCGGGCGGCGTCGGGACCGTGGCCACCATCCAGCTGTTCACGGACTACCTGACCCGGCTGATGCGCTACGTGGAATTCATGAAGCGCGTCGTCCCGCTCCACGACGACCTGTTCGACTTCTTCTACGAGGCGCTGCCCGGGTACGAGGAGGTCGGCCGGCGCCGGATCCTGCTGGGCTGCTGGGGCGCGCTCAACGACCCCGAGCACTGCGACTTCACGTACGAGAACATGTCCGCCTGGGGCCGGCGCATGTTCGTCACGCCCGGGATCATCGTCGACGGGAAGCTGATCACCAACGACCTCGTCGACATCAACCTCGGCATCCGGATCCTGCTCGGCAGCTCGTACTACGACGACTGGGCGGGCCAGGAGAAGTTCGTCGACCGCGACCCGCTGGGCAACCCCATCGACGCGCGGCACCCGTGGAACCAGCACACCATCCCCGCCCCGCAGAAGCGGGACTTCGCGGACAAGTACAGCTGGGTGATGTCCCCGCGCTGGTTCGACGGCACGGACCACCTCGCGCTGGACACCGGCGGTGGCCCGCTCGCCCGGCTGTGGTCCACCGCCCTCTCCGGGCTGGTCGACATCGGCGGCTACGTGAAGGCCACCGGGCACAGCGTCCAGATCAACCTGCCACGCACGATGACCAAGCCGGAGACCAGCTTCGAGTGGCAGATCCCGAAGTGGAGCAACACCCTGGAGCGCAACCGCGCGCGGACCTACTTCCAGGCGTACGTGGCCGCCGCCGCCCTGCACTTCGCCGAGCAGGCGATGGAGGAGATCCGCACCGGCCACACGCAGACCTGGGAGAGCTTCGAGGTGCCGGACGAGGGGCTCGGCGTCGGCTTCACCGAGGCGGTGCGCGGGGTGCTGTCCCACCACATGGTGATCAGGGACGGCAAGATCGCCAACTACCACCCGTACCCGCCGACCCCGTGGAACGCCAGCGTGCGCGACTCCTACGGCACGCCGGGCCCGTACGAGGACGCGGTGCAGAACACGCCGATCTTCGAGGAGAACCCGCCGGACACGTTCAAGGGCATCGACATCATGCGGGCCGTGCGCAGCTTCGACCCGTGTCTGCCCTGCGGTGTCCACATGTACGTGGGCGGCGGAAAGACCATCGAGGAGACCCACATGCCCACCGGGCTCAGCGGGTTCGCCGGCTAGGCCCTGTCCGGGCGGTCTCCGCCGGACCCGGCGGAGACCGAGCGGCCAGAACCTGAGCCGCGACCACACGGAAGTTCCGCTCCACCGAGGTCCATGGGGACGGCCACCGCACCGGGGGCCGTCCCCCCACCGGAGGAAAGGCACCGTGACATGGCGGCAACCAAGGAGCAGGAGGCGGGCGAGCACATCGCCGCGCTGCTCGACGAACTCGGCAGGTCGATGGGTCCGTCGGGGCGTGATCTCGCGGACGAACTCGTGCACAGCATCGTCGAGTTCTACGGGACCGGCCTGGCCAGGATCGTGGAGCTGCTGGACGACGCGCCGGACGGCACCTCGCCGCTGGACGTGCTCGGCGGCGACGAGGTCGTCGGCGGGCTGCTCGTCCTGCACGATCTCCATCCCGAGGACACCATGACCCGGGTGGGGCGGGCGCTGGACGAGGTCCGACCCTACCTGGGCTCGCACGCCGGTGACGTGGACGTCGCCGGGATCGAGCCCGGCGGGGAGGACGGGGACGAGGGCCAGGTCCTGCGGCTGCGGCTGCGGGGCAGCTGCGACGGCTGCCCGTCCTCCGCGCAGACCGTGCGCTGGACGATCGAGGAGGCGGTGACCCGCCGCGCCCCCGAGATAGCGCGGGTGGAGGTCGAGGGCGTGGCGGAGGAGAAGCCGGAGCCCAAGCTCCTCCAGATCATGTCCCGGCCGCCGGGCGACGCCGCCGCACCGTCGGACGACGCCACCGGGCCGCCGGCCGGGAGCGCCGCGCCGGCCACGGGCGGCGACGCCCCCGCCGAGTGGCATCCGCTGGCGGGAGCGCCGTCCCTCGCCGACGGCGAGAGCGCCGTGTGCGAGGTGGCGGGCACGCCGTTGCTGCTGGTCCGGCTGCCGGGCAACCTCTACGCGTACCGCGACCACTGCCCCGCCTGCGCGGGCCGGCTGGGCGAGGCGGGGGTGGACGGCGACCGGCTGCGCTGCCCGTCCTGTGCGGCGGAGTACGACATCCGCCGGGCAGGACAGGGCGACCGGGGCCATCTGGACCCCGTACCGCTGCTGGAGGAGAACGGTTTCGTCCGGGTGGCGCTGCCCGGCGTCCTGACGGCGGTGCGGCCATGACCGCCGGGTCCGCCCCGATCGGGGGCGCCTTCACCGCCGGAGCACCAGCCTCCGGGACTCCGGCCACCGGGGCTCCGGCCGCCGGACCCGGTCCCGGGGGGCTGCGGGGATTCACCCGCCGCCCGCCGCCCGCCGAGGAACGGTGCGAGCTGTGCGCGGAACCCCTGCCCGGGGAGCACCGGCATCTGGTGGACAGCCGCAAGCGGTCCCTGATGTGCGCCTGTACCGGCTGCTATCTGCTGTTCACCCGTCCCGGCGCCGGCGCCGGCCACTTCCGGGCGGTACCGGACCGGTATCTCGTCGACCCCGCCTTCACGCTGGACGAGGAGAGCTGGAACCGGCTCCAGATACCGGTGGGGCTCGCGTTCTTCTTCCGCAACTCCGAACTCGACCGGCTGGCCGCGTTCTACCCCAGCCCGGCGGGTGCCACCGAGAGCGAACTGGACCCGGAGACCTGGCGGGAGGTCCTCGGCCACAGCCGGCTGGCGAATCTGCTCCAGCCCGACACCGAGGCGCTGCTGGTACGGCGCGAACGCGGCGCGGGCGGCGGCGGCGAGGACGGCGCGGACACGGGTGAGTGCTATCTGGTGCCCGTCGACGCCTGCTACGAGCTGGTGGGCCGGATGCGGCTGCACTGGCAGGGATTCGACGGCGGCGCCGAGGCCCGCGCGGACCTGGCGGAGTTCTTCGCCCGCGTCCGGGCGGCGGCCCGCCCGCCCCGGGAGGACACCACAGAAGGAGCGCACCACGGTCGTGAGGAGGGGTCATGACCGACCTGACGTTCTCCTGCGTGGACGTACGGCCCGAACCGTACGGCTCGGGACCGACCCTGCTGTTCCGGCTGCGCATCGAGGCACCCGGGGGCGCGAGCGTCCACGCCGTCGCCCTGCGCTGCCAGATCAGGATCGAGCCCGTGCAGCGGCGTTACGCACCGGCCGAGGTGGAGATGCTCGGCGATCTCTTCGGCGAGCCGGACCGCTGGAGCACCACGCTCAAGCCGCTCCAGTTTGCCCACGCCTCGGTGACCGTGCCCGGCTTCACGGGCGCCACCGAGATCGATCTGCCGGTGGCCTGCACGTACGACATGGAGGTGGCCTCGGCGAAGTACTTCCGCGCGCTCGCGGACGGCGAGGTGCCGCTTCTCCTGCTGTTCTCCGGTTCGGTCTTCACGGGTGAGCGGGGCTTCATGGCCGAGCCGATCCCCTGGCACAAGGAGGCCGGTTTCCGGATGCCGGTGAAGGTCTGGCAGGACATGATCGAGCAGTACTTCCCGGGCTCCGGCTGGCTGCGGGTACGCGACGACTGCCTGGAATCCCTGCGGCGTTACCGCTCGGAGCGGGCCCTGGCCTCATGGGAGCAGGTCTTCGAGGAACTGCTGCGGACCGCCGCGCCGCCGGCGACGAGCGGCAGCGGCAGCGGCAGCGGCAGCGTCGGCATCCGTACCGCGACGGGCGGCGGATCCGGCACCGGGCGAGGAGGACCCTCATGACGGAGGACACCGCACCCACCACCGACACAGCCGGTACCACCGGCACCACCGGCACCACCGGCACCACCGATGAGGTGGCGGCGGGCTTCACCGAAGCCCGCCGGGTGGCCGACGCCCTGCTGTTCGAGGGCTACGTGCTCTACCCGTACCGCGCCTCGGCGCGCAAGAACCAGCTGCGCTGGCAGTTCGGCGTACTCGTGCCGCCCGCCTGGCAGGACCAGCAGGGCGAGCACACGGAGCAGCGCACGGAATGTCTCCTGGAGCCCCGCCGCGCCGACCGGCTGCTGGCCGAGCTGCGGTTCCTCCAGGTGCGCCGCCGCACGGTCGAGTGCCCCTCCCCGGACGGCGAGGGCTGGGCGGAGGTGCCGGAACTCGAACTCGACGACCGGGTGCTGGTGCCCTGGGACGAGGGCGGGGAGGAACGGATCGACGTGGAGGTGCCGCTCGACCGGCTGCTCGCCGGCGAAGGGCACACCGTGCGGTTCGAGCGTCCCGGCGGCGTGGAGTACGAGCCCGTCCACGACGGCGCGGAGCAGGACGGCGCCGGTCCGGACAGCGCTTGTCCGGACGGCGCGGGGCGGGTCGTCGGGCGCCTGGTGCGGCGCAGCCGGCCGCTGGCGGGCGAGGTCGAGCTGACCGCGGAGCCGCTGCCGGGCCCGTACGGGGCGCTGCGGCTGACCGCGACCGTCCGCAATGTGTCGGGCTGGGCGCCGGACCGGCGGGAGAGCGCCGATCGCGAAGCGGCCCTGCCGCACAGCCTGATCGGAGCGCATCTGCTGCTGGGGCTGCCCGGCGGACGCTTCCTGTCGATGACGGACCCGCCGGAGTGGGCGCGGCCCGCCGCGCGGACCTGCCGCAATGAGCACACCTGGCCGGTGCTGGCCTGTGCGGGGGGACGGGACGATGTCCTGCTGTCCTCGCCGATCATCCTCGACGACCATCCTTCGGTCGCGGCGGAGAGCCCCGGTCCGCTCTACGACGCCACCGAGATCGACGAGATCCTCTCCCTGCGGACCGCCGCTCTCACGGACCGGGAGAAGCGCGAGGCGCGCGGGACCGACGCGCGGGCCGCCGACGTGATCGATCTGGTCGACGGGATGCCGGCCGAGGTCATGGAGCGCCTCCACGGGGCGATCCGTGGTCTGCGCGAGGTGACGGGCGAGTCGGACCGGGCGCCGGACACGGATGCCGGCCGGGAGAGCGCGATGCCCTCCGCCGGTCTGCGGCTGCCCACCGGACCCGATCTGCCGTGGTGGGATCCGGCCCAGGACGCCGCCTCCGAGCCGGGGCAGGAGACCGTGACCGTCGACGGGCGGTTGCTCGGGCCTGGCAGCCGGGTCGTTCTGCGGCCGGGGAAGCGCCGGTCCGACGCGCAGGACATCTTCCTGGACGGGCATCCCGCGACGGTCGAGGCGGTACTCCAGGACTTCGACGGCGAGACCCATATCGGGGTCACGGTGGACGGGGATCCGGGCACCGACGTACGCCGTCAGCAGGGCCGGTTCCTGTACTTCCGGCCGGACGAGGTCGCCCTCGCCGACCTGGTGGACCCCGCCGACCCCGCCGACGCGTCCGCGCCGGCTCCGGAAGAAGGGGCGGCCTGACATGGAATCCGTACCGCATGGAACCCGACCCGAACGGACCCTGGTCGCGGGCATCGGCAATATCTTCCTCGGCGACGACGGCTTCGGGGTGGAGACCGTCGGCCGGCTGACCGGACGGCCGCTGCCGCCGGGCGTCGATCTGATGGACGCGGGCATCCGGGGCGTCCATCTGGCCTACCGGCTGCTCGACGGCTACCGCAGGCTCGTCCTCGTCGACACCGTCGACCGGGGCTCTCCCCCGGGCACCGTCCACGTCATCGACGTCGACCCGGCCGCCGTCGGGACCGCGCCCGCCGCCGCGCTGGACGGGCACGGCATGGACCCCGCGTCGGTACTGCGGCTGATGCGGGAGCTGCACACGCAGGCCGGCGGCACGCTGCCCGAACAGGTTCTGGTGGTGGGCTGCCAGCCGCTCACCGCCGAGGAGGGGATCGGGCTGAGCGAGCCGGTGTCCGCCGCCGTCGGACCGGCGGCGGACCTGGTCCTCGATCTCGTACGACTGCCGCCGGGGACTCTTCCCCACGCGCACCCGGGCGCCACCGGGCACGACGAAGGAGATGAACGAGATGCACTCGATCAAGGCGACGCATCACGCCAAGGACACGGACCTGACGTGGCTGTGGGTGACCGCGGGAGTGGTCACCGCGGGGGTGGCGTACGGGACCGCGAAATCCGTCCCGGACCTGCGCCGCTACCTGCGGATGCGGCGGATGTGAGGCTGACGGGACGGTGACACCGGGCCTGGCCGGGCGTCACGCGGGTCCCGTGGCCGGCGGGTGACCGGTCAGCGGCCGTACCTCGTTGTCGGCGAGCTCCGGCCCGTTCAGCTGGACGTAGCGCTCCAGGAAGAGATGCAGCGTGGCGTGCAGTTCACCCAGCCGGACGAACCACAGCGCCAGACTCATCGAGCCCGCCGGGGTGATCTCGTACTCGCGGCGGGCCGGGCCGGAGGCGGAGGCCCGCCACTGGGAGGAGATATGGCCGCACTTCTCCATACCGCGCAGCAGCCGGTACACGTGTGCGGATTCGGCCTCGGCCCAGCCGAAGGCTCCGAGCCGCTGGGTCAGTTCGTACCCGTGTCCCGGGCGCTCGGCGAGCAGCAGCAGGATGACGGGGTTCATCAGCGCCCGTCGTTCGGTGTCATGCGTCGTCATGGCAGGAGTCTCCTGACGTGGCCGTGCGACGGTGCCGCTCGTACCTTTTTCCACGCTAACCAGCCCTGAGCGGGCGGGCCAGCCGTCGCTTGTCGCCGGAACGAGGTGAGATCCGTGCATGAACTGTCCATCGCCACCGCCGTGGTCGCCCAGGTGGAGGAAGCCGTACGGGCGAACGGGGGCGGGCACGTCTCGTCACTGCGGCTGCGGATCGGCGAACTGGCGGGCGTCGTACCGGAAGCGCTCCGCTTCTCCTTCGGCCTGGCGGGCGAGGGCACCGTTCTGGAGGGCGCGCGGCTGGAGGTGGACACCGTCCCCGGCCGGGCCCGGTGCGCCGCGTGCGGCCGGGAGAGCGAGGTCGGTGTGCCGCCGATGCTGTGGTGCGAGGAGTGCGCCCGCCCGCTGACCGAGCTGTTGTCGGGGCGCGAGCTGGAGATCGCCGAGGTCGTCCTCACGGATTCCTCGGATGCGGCTCACGGGGTCAACGGCGACGATCGAGGTACGCCCGAGGAGGCAACCCATGTGCCGAGTGGTTGATCTGCGTCAGGCCGTACTGGCCAAGAACGACGCCAGCGCGCTGGAACTGCGTGAGCATCTGGCCGCGCGGGGCACGGCGGAGGTGAATCTGCTGTCCAGCCCCGGCAGCGGCAAGACGGCCCTGCTGGAGCTGCTGCTCGCCCGGGCCGTCGCGGCGGGCACGTCCGTCGCCGCGGTGACCGCCGATCTGGCCACCGAGAACGACGCGCAGCGCCTCGCGCGCGCCGGAGCACCCGTCAAGCAGGTGCTCACCGACGGGCTCTGCCATCTGGAGGCCGGGATGCTCCGGGGCCATCTGGACGGCTGGCTCCCGAAGGGCACCCGCGTGCTGTTCGTGGAGAACGTCGGCAATCTCGTCTGCCCCGCGTCGTACGACATCGGGGAGACCCTGCGGATCGTGCTGGGGTCGGTGACGGAGGGCGAGGACAAGCCGCTCAAGTACCCGACGGCGTTCGGCCTCGCCCATCTGGTGGTCATCACGAAGACCGATATCGCGGCGGCGGTCGAATTCGACGGGGAGGCGTTCCACCGGAACGTCCAGCAGGTGAATCCGGGGGTGCCGGTGCTGGAGACCTCGGCGCGGACCGGCGCCGGGGTGGACGAGCTGCTGGCCTTCATCCTCGGGTGCGCCGATGGGATCCCCGTCCACCAGCCGGTGCTGGCGCATCAGCACGAGCGGTATCTGCACCACCGTCACGAGCACGAGGGCGACGACAGCGCCGACAGCGCCGACGGCAGCGACAGCCACGGCGACCACAGCGACCACGACGGCCGGCACCACCACGACGGCGGTCCTGACGGCCCCGCACATCCGGCGACCGCCGTGCGCGGAGCGGCTCAGGCGCCATGACGCGACCCGTCACCCTCGCGTCGTCGTCCACGGCTTCACCGGCTTCCGGCACCTGTCCTCCCGTACCCCCCGGCGCGCGCGGCGTCCCGCGCGAACGCCGTCATGTCGTGGTGCGCGGGGTCGTCCAGGGTGTCGGTTTCCGGCCGTTCGTGTACACGCTCGCCAGCGAGCTGGGCCTGACGGGGTGGGTCACCAACAACGCGGACGGGGTCGAGACGGAGGTGGAGGGACCGGCCCCGGACGTGGTGGCGTTCTGCGCGCGGCTGGCCGCCGACGCGCCGCCGCTCGCCGTGGTGGAGTCGGTGCGGCACCGGAGTGTCCCGGCGGCCGGGGGCAGCGGGTTCACCATCCGCCCTTCGGCCGGCGGCCCCGGCCGCACCCTGGTCTCCCCCGACATGGCGGCCTGCGACGCGTGCCTGGCCGAGCTCGCGGACCCGGCCGACCGCCGCTACCGTCACCCCTTCATCTGCTGTACGCACTGCGGGCCCCGGTTCACCGTCGTCACGGGGCTTCCGTACGACCGGGCACGGACCACGATGGCCGGCTTCCCGCTCTGTGCCGACTGCGCCCGGGAGTACGAGGACCCGGCGGACCGGCGCTTCCACGCCCAGCCGCTCGCCTGCCCCGCCTGCGGCCCCCGGCTGAGCCTGGTCACCGGGGAGCGTGGCACGCCCGCGCCGACGGGCGAGGACGCGCTCGCCGAGGCGCGTCGGCTGCTGGCGGCGGGGGCCGTCGTCGCGGTCAAGGGGCTGGGCGGCTACCACCTCGCCTGCGACGCCTCCGACCCCGTCGCCGTACGGACGCTGCGCGAGCGCAAGAACCGGGGCGCGAAGCCGTTCGCGGTGATGACGGGTTCCCTGGAGACGGTGGAGCGGCTCGCCTTCACCGGTCCCGAGGAGCGCGCTCTGCTGCTCGGCCGGCGGCGGCCCGTCGTGCTGCTGCGCCGCCGCGCCGGCGCTCCCCCGGTCGTCTGCGCCGAGGTGGCGCCCGGCAGTCCCGATCTCGGTGTGCTGATGCCGTACACCCCGCTGCATCAGCTGCTGCTCGGCCTGCCCGGCGATCCGGAGGGTCCGCCGGTGCTCGTGATGACCAGCGGCAACCGGTCCGGTGAGCCCATCGTCACCGACGACCGGGAGGCGCTGACCCGGCTCGCCGGTCTGGCGGACGCCTGGCTGACGCACGACAGGCCGGTGCGTGTGCCGTGCGACGACTCGGTGGTGCGGATCGTCGACGGCCAGGAACTCCCGGTGCGCCGCTCGCGCGGCTACGCCCCGCTGCCGGTCGCCCTGCCCGTTCCCGTGGAACCGGCGCTCGCGGTCGGCGGGGATCTGAAGAACACCTTCTGTGTCGCGGAGGGCGGATATGCCTGGCTGTCCGCGCATGTCGGGGACATGGACGATCTGGCGACGCTGACCGCCTTCGAGGCCGCCGTCGGGCACCTGTCGGAGCTGACCTCGGTGGTTCCCCGGGTGCTGGTCGCCGACCGGCACCCGGGATACCGCTCCGCCCGGTGGGCCGCCCGCAGCGCCCGGGGCCGCCCGGTGCGGCACGTGCAGCACCACCACGCGCATGTGGCGTCCGCGATGGCCGAGCACGGTCTGGACGGCTCGGCCCGGGTGATCGGGGTGGCGTTCGACGGCACCGGGTACGGCGACGACGGCGCGGTCTGGGGCGGTGAGGTGCTGCTGGCGGACTACGACGGCTTCGAGCGGTTCGCCCAGCTGGCGTACGTCCCGCTGCCCGGCGGCGACGCGGCCGTCCGCAACCCGTACCGCATGGCGCTGTCCCATCTGCGGGCGGCGGGCGTGGCGTGGTCGGACGATCTGCCGTGTGTCACCGCGTGCCCCCCGGGCGAACGGCTGCTGCTGGAGCGGCAGCTCGAACGGTCCGTCAGCTGCGTGCCCACCTCCAGCATGGGACGGCTGTTCGACGCCGTCGCGTCGCTCGCGGGCATCTGCCACCGGGTGGAGTACGAGGCGCAGGCGGCCATGGAGCTGGAGAACGCGGCGGTGGCGGCCGGGGATCCCTGTCCCGGTGGCGGGCGGGGGGAGCGTTACCGGTTCGCTCTGCTGCCCGGACCGGCCGGCGGCGCGGCGCTGGTGGCCGATCCCGGCCCGGTGCTGGCCGCCGCCGCCGCCGACGTACGCGCGGGGGCGGAGCCCGGGGTGGTGGCCGCGCGCTTCCACGGCGCGGTCACCCGTCTGGTGCACGACCTGTGCCGGGCCGCCCGTGACCGTACGGGACTGGCCACCGTGGCCCTGACCGGCGGGGTGTTCTGCAACGCCCTGCTGAGCGCCGGCTGCGCGCGGCCGCTGGCGGAGGACGGATTCACCGTGCTGCGGCATCGCAGGGTGCCGCCGAACGACGGCGGGCTGGCGCTGGGCCAGCTGATGGTGGCCGCCCGAGCCGCCCCCTGCCCTCCCCGCACTACCACCCCCACCTGACGTCTGACACCTGACACCTACGGAGGAAGCATGTGCCTTGCTGTGCCCGGCAGAGTGCTGGACATCGAGGAGCGCGACGGGACCCGGATGGCACACGTCGACTTCGGCGGAGTCGTCAAGGAGGTCTGTCTGGAGTACGTGCCGGAGATGCGGGTGGGTGACTACGCGATCGTGCACGTCGGCTTCGCGCTGCAGCGGCTCGACGAGGAGTCCGCGAAGCAGACGCTGGCACTGTTCGAGAATCTGGGCGTCCTGGAGGAGGAGTTCGGGGACCCGTGGGGGCGGGCCGCGAAGGAGGCGGGCGCCGACCGTCCGGGCGGCACGCCGTCACCCGGAGGCACGCCGTCACCCGGAGGTCCGGCCTTTCCGCCGAAACCGGACGCCGCCCGGCCCGCCACCCCCAATTCCGACCTCCCGAAGGAGCCGCTCCGATGAAGTACCTGGACGAGTTCAGCGATCCCGACCTGGCCCGCCGGCTCTTCGACGACATCCGGGCGACCGTCACCCGCCCCTGGGCGCTGATGGAGGTCTGCGGCGGCCAGACCCACTCGATCATCCGCCACGGCATCGACCAGCTGCTGCCGGACGGCATCGAACTCATCCACGGGCCCGGCTGCCCGGTCTGCGTGACGCCGCTGGAGACCATCGACAAGGCGCTGGAGATCGCCTCCCGTCCTGACGTGATCTTCTGTTCCTTCGGCGACATGCTGCGCGTGCCGGGCAGCGGCCGGGACCTGTTCAAGGTCAAGAGCGAAGGCGCGGACGTACGGGTGGTCTACTCGCCGCTCGACGCGCTCACGATCGCCCGGGAGAACCCGGACCGTCAGGTGGTCTTCTTCGGGATCGGGTTCGAGACGACGGCCCCGCCCAACGCGATGACCGTCTACCAGGCGATGAAGCTCGGCATCGAGAACTTCAGTCTGCTGGTGTCGCACGTGCGCGTCCCCCCGGCGATGGACGCCATCATGAACTCACCCGACTGCCGGGTCCAGGCGTTCCTCGCCGCGGGCCACGTCTGCACCGTCATGGGCCTCGGTGAGTATCCCGAGATCGCCGAACGGCACCGTGTGCCCGTCGTCGTCACCGGCTTCGAGCCGCTGGACATCCTGGAGGGCATCCGCCGGGCCGTGCGCCAGCTGGAGGCCGGCGAACACACCGTAGAGAACGCCTACCCGAGGGCCGTCCAGGCGGAGGGCAGCCCGGCCGCCATGGCCATGCTCGACGATGTCTTCGAGGTCACCGACCGGGCGTGGCGCGGCATCGGCATGATCCCGGCGAGCGGCTGGCGGCTGGCGCCCAAGTACCGGCACTACGACGCGGAGTACCGCTTCTCGGTCACCGGCATCCACACGGAGGAGTCCACGGTCTGCCGCAGCGGCGAGGTGCTGCAGGGGCTGATCAAGCCGCACGAGTGCGAGGCGTTCGGCACGGACTGCACCCCGCGCAATCCGCTCGGCGCCACGATGGTGTCGAGCGAGGGCGCCTGCGCCGCGTACTACCTGTACCGCAGGCTGTCGGCACCGGACCCGGCGGCCGTCGCCGGTACGCAGGAAGAGGTGACTTCCGTTGGCTGACACGACCGGGATCCGGGAGAGCGAGGCGGGCGCCGGTACCGCCGAGGTGCCGGACTTCTCCGGGTGGACGTGTCCCGTCCCGCTGCGTGACCACAAGAAAATCGTCATGGGGCACGGTGGCGGCGGTCAGCTGTCCGCCGAACTGGTCGAGCATCTCTTCGCTCCGGCCTTCGGCGGCGACCTCCTCGCCCAGCTCGGCGACTCCGCGACGTTCACCCTCGGCGGCGCGCGGCTGGCCTTCTCCACCGACTCGTACGTGGTGCGCCCGCTGTTCTTCCCGGGCGGCAGCATCGGCGATCTCGCGGTCAACGGAACGGTGAACGACCTGGCCATGATGGGTGCCCGCCCCGCCTATCTGTCCTGCGGTTTCATTCTGGAGGAAGGCGTCGAACTGGCCACGGTCGGCCGGGTCGCCGAGGCGCTCGGAGCAGCGGCCAGGGCGGCCGGGGTGGTCGTGGCCACCGGCGACACGAAGGTCGTGGACGCGGGGCACGGTGACGGCATCTTCATCAACACCGCGGGCATCGGGCTGATCCCGGACGGTGTCGACATCCGCCCGGGGCGTGCCGCGCCGGGTGATGTCGTCATCGTGAGCGGTCCGATCGGCGCGCACGGCGTGGCCATCATGAGTGTCCGCGAGGGCCTGGAGTTCGGGGTGGAGATCGAGAGCGACACGGCGCCGCTGGCCTCGCTCGTCCAGGCCATGCTGGCCGCCTGCGCGGATCTGCATGTGCTGCGCGACCCGACCCGTGGGGGCCTCGCGACCTCGCTGAACGAGATCGCGTCGGCGGCCGGCGTCGGGATCACGCTCCAGGAGCGGGCGCTGCCGGTGCCGGAGGCGGTCGCCAACGCGTGCGCCTTCCTCGGCCTCGATCCGCTGTACGTGGCCAACGAGGGCAAGCTCGTGGCGTTCGTGCCGCCGGAGCACGCCGACGCGGTGCTCGCGGCGATGCGCGCGCACCCGCACGGGCGCGAGTCGGTGGTGATCGGCAGCTGCACGGCGGACCATCCCGGCATGGTCGTGGCGAATACCGGCCTCGGCGGGACGCGGGTCGTGGATGTGCCCCTGGGTGAGCAACTCCCGCGCATCTGCTGAACGTTCGTCGCAGGGCGGCCACGCTCGTCAGGGCGGGCGTGGCCGCCGTACCGTCGAGCACCGGGCGCGCGCCTGCGCGGCCGGCGGAAGGAGTCCTGATGACGGAGACCCACGGATTCTGCGACGAGCGGTTCGCCCCCGTCCGTACCGCGCTGGCCGGCCTGCTGACCGGCGAGGACCTGGGGGCGTCCGTCTCGGTCTGGCTGGACGGGGTGCCGGTCGTGGACCTCTGGGGCGGCTGGGCGGACCCGGCGCGGAGCCGCCCGTGGCAGGCGGACACCGTGGTCGGGGTGTTCTCGACCACGAAGATGATGACGGCGCTCTGCGCCCATCTGCTCGCCGACGAGGGCGCGCTGGACTTCGGGGCGCCGGTGGCCCGCTACTGGCCGGAGTTCGCGGCGGCGGGAAAGGCCGACGTGCGCGTACGGCATCTGATGGGCCATACGGTCGGCCTGCCGTCCTGGGACGAGGCGCTGGCGGTCGGGGACCTGGAGGACTGGGAGAGGGTCACCGGGCTGCTGGCGGCTCAGGCGCCCTGGTGGAAGCCCGGTACGGCGTGGGGTTATCACGCGATGACGTTCGGGTTCCTGGTCGGTGAGGTCGTCCGGCGGGTCTCGGGCCGGTCCCTGGGCGCCTTCTTCCGCGACCGGCTGGCCGGACCGCTCGGGGCGGACTTCCGGATCGGCGTCGGTCCGGGCGACGACGCCCGTATCGCGCGCTACCGCGTGGACCCCGCGCTGTTCGAGGGACCGCCGCCCGGTGACGGACTCACGCCCGAACTCGCCGGTCAGCTGGACAAGGTACTCACCAATCCGCCGCTCAGCGCGGAGGCATTCGAGTCCACCGGCTGGCGCCGCGCCGAGATACCCGCGTCGAGTGGTTACGGGACGGCCGGCGCGATCGCCTCCGTGCTGTCCGTGCTCGCCTGTGCCGGGGAGTCCGGCGGCGTCCGGCTGCTGTCCCCGGCCGTCGCCGACCGGGTCTTCGACGTCCAGTTCGACGGAGTCAACCACTACACCGGCGCTCCGGTCCGTTACGGCATGGGATACGGCCTCAACTCGCCGGCGGCGCCCTTCTCCCCCAACGAACGCGCCTGCATATGGGGCGGTCTCGGCGGCTCGGTCGCCATCGCCGACCTGGACGCCCGGATGAGTGTGGCGTACGCGCCCAACGCGCTGAAGAGCGGTGCGGGCGACCGGCGCGGCCAGTCGGTCATCGCCGCAGCGTACGCCGCGCTGGCCGCCGCCTGACCGGCGTCCGACCGACGTCGACCGACGTGGGGGACGGGTGCGGTCCTGGGGACCGGTCAGAGCGCCGCGCTCGGCCGGGCCGCCCGCGCCGCCAGGATCTCCCGGGCGGCGCGCGCCCCCGACGCGAGCGCGCCCTGGACGGAGCCGGTGGCGCGGTGGTCACCGCACACGTACCGCCCCGGAGCGATCCGGGCCGGCCGGGACAGCGGCCAGGGCGCGGGCATCGCGGGCAGCGCGTCCTCGATGGTGTACGCGGCGAGTGACTCCCAGTCACTCGTCGGTGTGTAGTACACCTCGGCGAGATCGGCGCGGAGCACGGCTTCGCGTCCCGGCCGGTCCGGGCCCAGCACGGAGGTGGCGACCAGGGCCCGGCCGGCCGGCGCGTACCCGGGCACGACCTCGCTGATCACGCAGGTGTTCAGGAACCGGCGGCCGGCGTGGACGAGGAGTGTCGGCTCGCGCAGCGGCGGGACCGAGGCCGCGTGGTAGTACGTCGTCACCGTGCGGGTGTCCGGGATGTCCAGGCCGGGGAGCAGTCCCGCCGCCGCGCGGGGCCCGGTCGCCACCACGACCGTGTCCGCCTCCCATGGCGTCCCGTCGTCGGTCAGCGCGCCGGTGTCCGTGAGCGTGCGCACGGGGGTCTCCGGACGGACGGTCCCGGTGGGCAGCCGCTCCGCCAGCTGGGCGGGCACGGCACCGATGCCCGCCGCGGGCAGACAGAGGGTGCCGCGCACCATGCTGCGCCAGACGAGGTGGAAGAAGCGCGAGGACGTCTCCAGTTCGTCCTCCAGGAACACCCCGGACAGGAACGGCCGGAAGAACGTCTCGGTCAGCTCGGACGAGATCCCCGCGTCGGCGAGCGCGGTCAGCGTCGTCCGGTCCTCCCGCCGCTTCAGCGCGCCCACCGGGCCGAGCGTGTCGCGGGCGGTCAGCAGCCCGAGCGCCAGCAGGTCGCGCCCCGAGGCGAGCCGCCCGGGCAGCAGATCGGCGCCGGCGAGCGGACGTCTGGTCGGGTCGGTGAACCGCAGCCGCCCCTGGTCGGTGTGGACGAGTGCGCCCGGGGTGAAGGGGTGCGGGCGCAGGGCACGCAGGTCGAGGCGGCGTTTGACCTGGGGGTAGGAGGTGTTGAAGACCTGGAAACCGCGGTCGAGCAGAAAGCCCTGGTACCGGTCGGTCCGCATCCGGCCGCCCACGGCGTCGGAGGATTCCAGGACGCGCACGGACAGCCCGGCGCCGATCAGATCGGTGGCGCAGGCGAGGCCCGCCAGGCCGGCTCCGATCACGAGGACATCCGGCCGAAGCCGCTGGTTGTCCGGCACGCGCGTCCCGCCTCCCGCTCTGTGGGTCCGTCCCTTCCGATGGTGTCAGGAGGGGGCGGTACCCGCAGGGTGGGCGGCCGGACGAGGACCCCCACCGCGCGGGACGGTCATCCCCCGAGGGGTCATCCCCCGCGCGGCGCCGGGCACACGGTGGCGCCGGACGCCGCGCGGGGGAAGCTCACGTGCTCAGCGCTTGCGGTACGAGGTGACGTAGCCGGAGGTCGGGGTGCCGACGCCCGTCACGTTGTCGTAGCCGACGACCGCCGACAGCGAGCTGTCCTTGCCGAGGCTGCGCAGCGAGGTGATGATGCCGTCCGCGTCGTCCGCGCCGTTGGCGAAGTCATTGCGTACGACGGCGAACTGGCTTCCGGTGCCCAGCGGGTGGTCGGTGACGTCGTGGTACGCGGACGTGCCGTACCGCTGGTAGATCGCGGGGTTGGCGAAGCCGATCGGCAGGCCGTGGTGCGCCTGCTGTGCCAGCGCCTGGACGCCCGCGATGACCGGCGCGGCCAGTGACGTGCCGCCGATGCGGTACTCGTCGTATCCCAGCGAGCCGTCGGGCAGTGTCTGGGTCTGGCCGACGAGGAAGCCGGTGTTCGGGTCGGCGACGGCCGCGATGTCGGGGACGACGCGCTTGCGGGCCTTGCCGTTGGCCTTGGCGAGCGAGTCCGGGACGGCACCCTGCTGGTAGTAGGGCTGCGCCACGGTCGCGCTGGTGCCGCCGCCCGCGCCGGAGGTGTACGGGCCGGGGAAGCCCTCCCAGGTCGAGCCGTTCGCCGAGAGGGGTGCGCGGAGCGTGCCCCAGCCGGTCTCCCACTGGTACTTGTCGTTCTTGCCCACGGCGAGCGAGGTGCCGCCGACGGCCGTCACCCAGGCCGAGTTGGCCGGCATGTCGACCTGCTTCGTCCCGGTGGAGGCGACGTTGTCGCCGGAGTCGCCCGAGGAGAAGTAGAAGCCGATGCCCTCGACGGCGCCCCGCTGGAACACCTGGTCGTAGGCGGCCGCCGAGGCCGGTGTCTCGTTGGACTCCAGGTCGCCCCAGGAGTTGGAGACGATGTCGGCGAGCCGGCCGTCCACGATCGTGCCGAGCGCGTCCAGCAGGTCGTCGTCGAAGCAGGAGGCGCCGCCGACGTAGACGATGTCCGCGTCGGGGGCGACCGCGTGGACGGCTTCGACGTCGAGGGTCTCCTCGCCGTACCAGCCGGACGCGCCGCACTCCTCGGTGCTGTTGTAGTCGGCGGGCAGCACCTGGGTGAGCTGGCCCTTGCGGTACGCCTGGTCGCCGTTGCGCCCGGCGTACTTCTTGGCGTCCTGGACGATGGTCGGCGAGGCGTACGCGTCGGTGATGGCGACGGTGACGCCCTTGCCGGTGACGTTCTTGGCGCCGTACGCGGCGCGCAGCTGCTTGCCGGTGTAGCCCTTGATCGCGTACGGGGCCTTCGCGCCGTACGCCGAGGGGAGCTTCTTGTCGGTCTTGGAGCCGTAGTAGGTGGAGAACGGCCCGGCGTTACGGAAGACGGAGTCCGGAGGCGGCAGCGTGTCGTCGTGGTGGGCCTGGTGCGGCGCGTTGTCGAGACCGGTGACGGTCAGGACGGCGCCGTGCAGCGACTGCGGCACGGACGGCGTGACCTCGGGGGCGCGGTAGGTCCGGCTGCCCTTGGCGTAGTTGTGGAGCTGGGTGGAGAACGCCTTCTCCACGGCGGCCGTTGCGCCGGTCACCGTCAGGTAGTGGCGGTTGGAGCCGGTCACCTTCAGCCCGGCCGCCTTCAGCCAGGCGGTGACCTGGGCCGTCTGCGCGCTCGTGGCGCCGAAGCGGGCGTCGGCCTCCTTCGCGCTCAGGTACGTGCCGTACGAGGCGGAGTCCGGGTCGGACACCTCGGCGGCGAACCGTGCCAGCCCGGCGGCGTCCCGGCCCGCCAAGTAGACGCGGGCGGTGACCTGGGCGGCGTCGGAGGCGCTGCCCCGGTCGGCCTGCTGCGTCGCCCACAGCGGTTTGGTGCCCTGGAGCGCGTCCCGTCCGGCGGGGCCGGTGTCGGCGCCCGCGGACGGGATGCCGAGTGCGAGAGCGCCGGCGACCATCGGCAGTGTCGCCGCCCAGGTCAGTCCGGCGCGCAGGCGCGGTCGGCTGGATCTCATGTAACCCCCTGCGATGTGAGTGAACGCGGGTGGCGGGAACGGTAGTTGGCAGCCACACGCAAGGAGTCACTCTGTCGATCAACTGTTCATCAGGGGGACATGTGTTGGCCAAAGGACCATCAAGGACATGCCATGCGCAGCTCAACTGCCCAGCTGGGACGGGAACTTGGGGGCCGGGAACAGGGACAGGGGGCCGGGACGGGGTACGGCCCCCGAGCCGTGCTTGAGTTCTAGTGCTCGGGGGCCGTACCTGGTCCTGCTCCTGGGCCGGTTGCCGGATTACTCCGCCGGCAGGACGTTGCTGCGGGTCAGCTTCGCGTACCACTTGGCGCTGGACTTCGGGGTCCGGCGCTGCGACGCGTAGTCCACGTACACCGTGCCGAAGCGCTTGCCGTAGCCGTACGACCATTCGAAGTTGTCGAGCAGCGACCACAGGAAGTAGCCGCGGACGTCGACGCCCGACTCGATGGCCTGGTGGACGGCGGTCAGGTGCTTGTGCAGGTAGGCGATCCGCTCCGGGTCGCGCACCTCACCGTCGGGGGCGGCGTAGTCGTCGAAGGCCGCACCGTTCTCGGTGATCATCACCGGCAGGTCGGGGTGGTCCTTCTTGACGCGCAGCAGCAGCTCGTACAGACCGCTCGGGTCGATCGTCCAGCCCATGGCGGTCCGGTCGCCGGGGGTCTGGTGGAAGGCGACGCTGTCCGCCCCGGGCCAGGGGCTGTGCTCGCTGGCGCCGTGGCCGTCGGAGCCGTGGACGGCCGGGCCCGAGTGGCGGGAGACCAGGGTCGGCGAGTAGTAGTTGACGCCGAGGAAGTCCAGCGGCTGGTTGATGAGCTCGACGTCGCCGTCCTGGACGAACGACCAGTCGGTGATGTGCGCCGTGTCTTCCATGACGTCGGCCGGGTAGGCGCCGTGCAGCATCGGTCCGGTGAAGACCCGGTTGGCCGTGCCGTCGATCTGGCGGGCCGCGTCCACGTCCTCGGCACTGTCGGTCAGCGGCCGCACGTGGTGCAGGTTGAGCGTGACGGACACCTTGGCGTCGGCCGGCAGCCGGTCGCGCAGCGCCTTGACGGCGAGACCGTGGGCGAGGTTGAGGTGGTGCGCCGCGCGCAGGGAGTCCGCGGGGTCGGTACGACCGGGGGCGTGCACGCCGGAGCCGTATCCGAGGAACGCGCTGCACCACGGCTCGTTGAGGGTCGTCCAGGTCTTCACGCGGTCGCCGAGGGCGTCGCCGACGATGCCCGCGTACTCGGCGAAGCGGTAGGCGGTCTCGCGCTCGGGCCAGCCGCCGGCCTCCTCCAGGTGCTGGGGCAGGTCCCAGTGGTAGAGGGTGACGACCGGCTGGATCCCCTTCTCCAGCAGACCGTCGGTGAGCCGGCGGTAGAAGTCCAGCCCCTTCTCGGAGGCGGGACCGCTGCCGGTGGGCTGGACGCGGGGCCAGGACACCGAGAGCCGGTAGGCGCCGACACCCAGGTCGGACATGATCTGGATGTCTTCGGGCCAGCGGTGGAAGTGGTCGGTGGCGATGTCGCCGGTGTCACCGTTGCGCACCCGGCCGGGGGTGCGGGAGAAGACGTCCCAGATGGACGGCGTGCGGCCGTCCTCGTGGACGCCGCCTTCGATCTGGTAGGCGGCGGTCGCGGTGCCCCAGAGGAAGTCCGGCTGGAAGCTCAGGGGGGCCGTGGAGTCCAGGGCGTGCCCGGTGTTGGGTGCTGAGGTAGCCACGAAGGGTCCTTCCACAATATGTCGAACTGGTACATACGGCTTCATACTAATGAGGCAAGAGGGGTCAGGTCGGCGGCGTCAGGACGTCTGCGGCGTCAGGACGCCGGCGGCATGACGCGGGCCGCCGAGCGGGGTCAGCCCTTGACGGCGCCCTGCATGATGCCGCCCACGATCTGACGCCCGAAGACGATGAACATCGCCAGCAGCGGCAGCGTGCCGAGCAGCGCGCCGGCCATGATCACCGACTGGTCGCGCACATAACCCGCGCTGAGCTGGGTAAGTGCGACCGGAACCGTCGGGTTCGTCATGTCCAGCGCGATGAAGGGCCAGAAGAAATCGTTCCAGGCGTGCACGAAGGTGATCATGAAGAGCACGGCCATCGGGGGCCGGGCGATCGGCAGGACGATGCTCCAGAAGATGCGCAGCGAGTGCGCGCCGTCCAGGCGTCCCGCCTCGATCAGCTCGTCCGGCAGCGCTTCCTTCAGGTACTGGCGCATGAAGAACACGCCGACCGCGCTGACGAGCGTCGGGAAGATGACGGAGGGCAGCGACTGCCCCCAGCCGAGGTCGGCCATCATCATGAACAGCGGGACGACGCCGAGCTGCGGCGGGACCATCATCGTGCCGATGACCAGCATCAGCAGGATGTTGCGCCCCTTGAAGCGGAGCTTGGCGAAGGCGAAGCCGGCCAGCGTGGCGAAGAAGACCGTCGAGAGGGCGATCACTCCGGCCACGATGAGGCTGTTGATCATCGCCTGGCCCATCGCGGCTTCCTGCCACGCCCGGGAGAGGTTCTTGAACAGGTTCGGCCCCGGCAGGAACGGCGGCGGGGTCTGCGCCACCCGCGTGTTGTCCGTGGAGGCGGCCACCATCGTCCAGTACAGCGGGAAGAGGGAGACCAGCGCGGCGAGGCCGAGCAGGACGTAGGCGACAGGACCCGCGTGGTGCTGGCGGCCGGCGCCCGGGCGCAGGACCCGGCCGAGCCGGCGCCGGTCAGGCTTCGTGGCGGGAGGGGTCAGGTCGCGTGCGTCCGCCCTGACTGGTGCGATGTCGGTGGTCATGGGACTGCTGCTCCCTGGTCAGGACGTACGGGACTTGAGGCGCGCGATGACGCGCTGCAGGACGAAGATGAGGATGAGGATGAGGAACATGGCCCAGGCGATCGTCGCCGCGCGGCCCATCTGGTAGTTCTTCCATCCCTCTTCGTAGAGCAGCAGTCCCAGCGTCTGGTACTGGTTGTCGGCGCCGCCGGTGACGCCGTTGGGGCCCTGCCCGAAGATCATCGGCTCGCCGAAGAGCTGGGTCGCGCCGATCGTGGAGAGCACGATCGTGAAGATGATCGTGGCGCTGATCCCGGGGATGGTCACGGTGCGGAACTGCTGCCAGCGCGAGGCCCCGTCGATGGACGCGGCCTCGTAGAGGTCCTTCGGGATCGCCTGCATCGCGGCCAGGTAGAGCAGCGCGTTGTAGCCGGTCCAGCGCCAGATCACGATGGTGGAGATGGCGAACTGGGCGGGCCACTTCTGGCTCTCCCAGTCGAGGCCGTCGACTCCGAAGAAACCGAGAACCCAGTTGACCATGCCGAAGTCACGCTCGAAGAGCATGGTGAAGACGAGCGCGGCGGCGGCGATGGAGGTCGCGTACGGGGTCAGGACGGCGACCCGGAAGAACACCGACCCCCGCAGCGTGTAGTTCAGCAGGTGCGCCAGGCCCAGGGCCATCAGCAGCTGCGGAACGGTCGAGATGACCCCGATGGTGAAGGTGTTGCTGAGCGCGTTCCAGAACTTGTCGTCCTCGAAGAGCTCGGTGAAGTTGGCGAGCCCGCGCCACTCCATCATGTCCATGGAGGAGAGCTCGACGCGGTGCAGCGAGATCCAGAACGTGTACAGCAGCGGGTACAGCCCGAAGGCCGCGAAGATGAGGAAGAACGGCGCGATGAACGTGTACGGCACCGTGCCGAGGTCCAGGCGGTGGAGGAGGTTGCGCCGCGACTGCCGGGTGTCCCCGCCGCCGGCGCCGCCCTTTCCGGGGAGACCGGCTGACGCGGGGTGCGGCTGCCCGCCCGTAGGGGCTGCCGTGGTGGAGGTGGCCACGCGGGCTTCCTTCCGTGGAGTGATCAGTGAGACGGTGCGGGTGGGATGTGACGTGAGCTCGGTGAAGGACCGTCCCGGCGGCCGGGCCGGAGTTAGGAGCGCCGGCCGCCGGTACGGCTCCGACCGGGGAACCGATCAGGGTCAGGTCGGATCAGGTCCGCCGGTCAGGTCTGCTCGGCTGAGCGGACCGGTCGGGGTCAGCGCGCCAGCTTCTGGATGCGCTCGTCCGTCGTCTTCCACGCTTCGTCGGCGCTCTTGCCCTGCTCGACGAGCTGGATACCCGCGGAGAAGGTGTCCTTGATGGAGCCGTCCTTGCGGCCCAGGACCTGCGTGTCCGGGATCTCCTTGGCCGCCGCACCGAAGATCTGGCCGATCGGCGCGTCGCTGAAGTACGCGGACTTGCCGCCGGTGACCTCGGGCATGTCGAGCGCCGTCTTCGAGGACGGGAAGTTACCGAGCTTGTCGAAGAGGTAGGCCTGCTGCTCGGGCGCGGTCAGCCACGCGATGAGCTTCTTGGCCTCTTCCTTGACCGGGCTGTTCTCCATCACACCGAGGAACGAGCCACCCCAGTTGGCGCCCTTGGGGGCCTTGGCGACGTCCCACTTGCCCTTGTTCGCGGGGCCGGCCTTCTCGCTGATGTGTGCCAGCATCCAGGCGGGGCAGACGGTGGTGGCGAAGGTGCTGTTGGCCAGGCCCGGGTCCCAGCCGGGCTGGAACTGACGCAGCCGCGCGGTCAGTCCGGACGTCGCGGCGTCGGTGGCCAGGCTCCACGCCTGCTTGACGACCGGGTTGTCCTGGTAGATGAGCTTCCCGTCGGTGTCGTAGAACTGCTTCTCATCGCCGTAGATCATCGCGTTGAAGACACCGCTGGCGCTGTCCATGTAGGACACCTTGCTGTCCTTGGACTTGGCCTTGAAGTCCCGGCCGACCTGGACGAACTTCGACCAGTCGCCCTCCCACAGCTTCGCGACCTCGTCGCGGTCGGTGGGCAGTCCGGCCTGCTCGAACAGGTCCTTGCGGTAGCAGACCGCCATCGGGCCGATGTCCGTGCCGAGTCCCAGGACCTTGCCGTCCTTGGTGGTGACCTGGCTCTCCTTCCACGGCAGGAAGTGATCGACGCCCTCGGTCTTCGACAGGTCCGCGAACTTGTCGGCGCGGGTGTCGACGAGCTCCTTGGCGCGGCCGATCTCGATGCCCTGAATGTCCTTCAGGCCGCTGCCGGCGGCGAGGTGCGTCTGCAGCGCCGTGTAGTACGTCTGCTCGTCACCGGCGATGTCGGCTTCGATCAGGATATCCGGGTTTTCCTTCATGTAACGGTCCAGGAGATCCGTCTCCTTGAACCCCATGACCCCGAACAGGCCCATGCTGATGACGGTCTTGCCGTCCTTGGTACGCGCCTTGCCCGAATCGCTGCCGCTTCCGCAGCCGGTGACGAGGACGAGGGACACGGCAGCCGCGGTGACGGATGCGAGGGTGGAACCGAAGCGGTTACGGGCGGTGCCCATGTGCTTCCTCCTTGCAGCAGCGCTTCTTTGCGCATGCTGCGGCTCACGGTTGAGTGGAACGAGAGACCCGTCCTGAAGAAAACTGGGAGCGCTCCCAACGGGTTGTGGAAGACTCTCCGCCAACACCCGGCCGTGTCAAGGGAGGAAGTCGCTTCCGTTGCGCGAATGTGTCCGAGCACCGGCCCGGACCGCCGGGTCGTCGGCGACCGAGCACAATCTCCACGTGAGCGCGTCGGGCCGCGCCGGGGGATCGAGTCAGGAGACGTGATGAACAGCCGTAACCGGCAAGGCCGGAGACCCACTCTCGAAGCGGTCGCCCAACTGGCGGGCGTGGGCCGGGGAACGGTCTCCCGGGTCGTCAACGGGGCCCCCGGCGTCAGCGCCAAGGCCCGCGCCGCCGTCGAGGCGGCCGTCGCGGAGCTCAACTACGTGCCGAATCCCGCCGCCCGGAGCCTGGTCACCAGCCGGACGGACGCCATCGCGCTGGTGATTCCCGAGTCGGAGAGCCGACTGGCCGCGGAGCCGTACTTCTCCGCCGTCATCCGCGGCGTGAGCACCGAACTCGTGGACACCGAGATGCAGTTGCTGTTGATCCTCGTACGCGATCAGCGCGAACTGGACCGGCTGACCCGGTTCGTGGAGGCGCAGCGGGTCGACGGTGTGCTGCTGGTCTCGGTCCACCGCGACGACCCGCTGCCGGCGTTCCTGGAGAAGATGCAGATTCCGACGGTCCTCGCGGGCCGCCGTTCGGCCGAGGAGCCACTCAGCCACGTCCACTCCGACAACGTCGGCGGGGCGGCGCAGGCCGTGCGTCATCTGCTCCGTCAGGGACGTACTACTATCGCCACGATCACCGGACCGCTCGACATGGATGTCGGCGACAGCCGTCTCCGGGGATGGCGTGACGCCATGGCCGAGAACGGTGACGAGCCGGACGAATCGCTCATCGCCCCCGCCGACTTCACCGAGGAGGGGGGCCGCACCGCGATGCGTCAGCTCCTGTCCCGGCGACCGGACATCGACGCGGTCTTCGCCGCGTCCGATGTCATGGCCGCCGGTGCGCTGACCGAACTGCGCGAGTGGGGACGGCGTGTTCCCGATGACGTGGCGGTCATCGGATTCGACGACTCGATCATCGCCCGTCACACCGTTCCGCCCCTGACCAGCGTCAACCAGCCGTCCGAGGACATCGGACGCTCGATCACCCGGCTGCTCCTGAACGAGATCAACGACCCCACCGTGCCCCGCCGGCACCTCACGCTGCCGACCACACTGACGGTGCGCCGGACGACCTGACGTCCGGGTGGCGGCGGGACCTCAGGCCCCGCGCCTCACCACCGAGTCCGCGCCTCACCAGCGGCCCCGCGCCTCACCAGCGGGAGCGGTGAGGCGCGGGGAGCCGTCAGGGCGACGTCGCGAAGGCGTCGACCCCGGTCAGCGCGGCCGAGAGGTCCCAGAGGCGGGCGGCCTGTCCGGGGTCGGTCGCGTAGGCGCGTACGCCGCCGGTGAACTCGCCGTCGCCCGCCGGTTCCGCGATGTCGCAGTCCTCGCAGTAGACACCGCCCGCGCCGTCGAGTTCCGGTGAGGTCGCCGCCCACACCTGGGTCGCCGCGCCCTGCTCCGGTGACTTGAAGGACGGGTTCAGCGGTTTGCCGTCCTCGTCGATCCAGCCGGCCGCCACCATCTCCTCCTGGGGCAGATGGCGTTGGAGCGGCGTGAGGATGCCGCCGGGGTGCAGCGAGAACGCCCGTACGCCGGCCTCCCGGCCGAGTGCGTCGAGGTGGACGGCGAACAGCGCGTTGGCCGTCTTGGCCTGGCCGTACGCCGCCCACTTGTCGTAGCCCCGCTCGAACTGGACGTCGTCCCAGCGGATGCCGGAATTGCGGTGGCCGGCCGACGAGACCGACACGACGCGCGCCCCGCCGGACGCGATCGCCGGCCAGAGCCGGTTGACGAGCGCGAAGTGGCCGAGGTGGTTGGTCGCGAACTGCGCCTCCCAGCCGGGACCGACCCGGGTCTCGGGACACGCCATGACGCCCGCGTTGTTGATGACGATGTCGATGGCACGGCCCGAGGCGAGGAACCGCTCGGCGAACGCGCGGACGCTGTCGAGGTCGGCGAGGTCGAGCTCGTCGACCTCCGCCCCGGTGACGCCGTCGAGCGCCTCCCGCGCTGTCGCGCGCCGCCGGGCGGGCACGACGACCCGGGCGCCGGCGCGGGTGAGCGCGCGGGTGGTCTCCAGGCCGAGGCCCGAGTAGCCGCCGGTGACGACGGCGAGCTTTCCGGTGAGGTCGATCCCGTGCAGGACGTCCTCCGCCGTGCTGCGGGCTCCGAACCCTGATCCGATCCTGTGCTGGGGCGTTGTCATGCCCCGAAGGCTACGAATGAGAGCGCGCTCCAAGTCAAGCGCACCGGCCGGGGCTTCGGCCGGATTCACTCAGGCGGGGCACGCGCGCCACAAACGCCGCACGCCGTCGCCCTCGTTGCGGGAGCGGGCCCGGCGCGTCACTTCCGGTCCAGCTGAGCGAGTGTCGAATCCCTCAGCGGGTCCCGGGGCGCGAACCGCCCACGATCGGGTCAGTGATGCCCGGTTGCACGGGGCCAACTGCTAGGCAGGGAAGCTGTTGCCCGTTCCGGAGCTCTGGAGTCACCACCCATGTCCATCGATGCCGTTCTCGCCCAGGACCAGGAAATCCCCCGCGCGCAGCCGCTGATCCCGTGGCAGGCGACCGACGGGAGCGAGAGCGGCGCGGCCCGCCGGGTGGAGGAACGGGACCTCACCTTCGACGGCTTCCGTTACACCTGCCGGGTGGTCCACCACGGCGATCCGCTGACCGAGCCCATGCTGGTGCTGGGCGGTTCCTCGCAGGACCGTAACTCCTGGACGCGGCACGAGAAATGGCTCAGTCCGCTGGGGCAGGTGATCACGGTGGACCTGCCGGGTTACGGCACGGCGGACTTCCTGCCCGCCACGTACGGTGTCGACTTCCTCGCCGCCGCCGTCCGGCACCTCCTCACCGAACTCGCGGTGGAACGCGTCAATCTGGTCGCCGCCTGCTACGGCGGCGCCGTCGGCGTGCGCTTCGCCCAGCACTACCCCGGGATGCTCGCGCGGTTGCTGCTGGTCGGTATGACCACCCGGATCCCGGCGGACTACGCGGTGGCGATGGAGCGCTGGTCCGTGATGATCGACCGGGGGGAGACGGAAACCATCGCCCGTGAGCTGGCGGACCGTTTCATGTCGCCGCCCGGCACGGGACATGTCCGTAAGCACGCCGCCGTGTCCCGGCTGGTCTATCAGCAGATCGCCGGGCAGAATCCGGAGCAGCTGCGGAAGTCGGCGGAGCACAACACCCGGCTGATGCGGCACGAGTGGTACCGGCCGGAGCCGGTGCCCGCCGTGCCCAGCCTGGTGGTGACCGGTGAGCACGACACGCTGTGCACGCCCGCGATGGGACGTGAAGTGGCCGCGCGGCTGCCCGAGGCGCGGTTCCTGACCATCGACGAGACCGACCATCTGGCGCCGGTGGAGCGGATCGCGGACTTCGCCGACCTCGTGGCGCGCTTCTGTACCGACCGGCCGCTGGAGGGGCTGTCGTACTGCAGCGCCCCCGAGACCCTGGGAACGGCCGTCGCCTCCCCCACGCCATGACCCCGGTCCACCCCGCGCCCCCGCTCGCCGCGCCGGGGCCGCCCCCGGACACCGGCCGACGTGGCACGGCGGTGCGGGCCCCCGGGCCCCGGGACCGCTGAGCACCGGCTCAGCGCGAGGGCGGGACGCGCGCGGCCGGGGGGCCACCGGCGCGGGCGGGGCGACCGAAGCGGACCGGGACGCCGGGCGAGTAGAGCACGCTCACCGGATCGCCGTCGGGCGCGGCCAGACCCGCCGCCGCCAGCAGGTCCTCCGTGCATTCGGTCAGCTCCGCGCGGTGCAGCGGCCACCGCGGATGGGTGTTCGGCAGATACAGGGGGCGGCCGAGGACGGCGGTGTGCATCCCCCAGCGGGCGGTGAGGAAGTGCTCCAGGGCGCTGGGTTCCCCGACCTGTTCCCCGATCCGCAGGCCGATCCTGCTGTACGCGCCCCGGGGCCCGGGCCAGCGCCGCCTGCTGGTGTACGTGAGGGTGTCGCCGTCGCGGTCGACGGTCATACGGGACCAGACGTACGGCAGCCGGAAGGCCGCGCGGCCGACCGTCACCGGGAGCAGGCGGGCGGCGTCGAGCGAGCGGAAGACGACACCCCGGCGCCCCTGGCCGTCCACCGAGTAGAGCCGGACGTTGGTCTCGGGAAAGGTGCCCAGGTACGGGATGCCGGGAAGGCGGAACCATCCGATCCGGTGCATCCGGAAGGCGATCAGGCCGACGTAACTGACCCCGTCGAGGGTGTCGGGGACCGTGCCGGGCGTCAGCAGCGGGGCCACCCGCGCCGGGTCGACCGCCCAGTGCAGGAACGCCAGATCCAGCCACGACTGCGTGAGCAGGGGCTTCGGCTCGGCCCGGGGCGGGTCGGCCGTGACCGGTTCCGGATCGCCGGCTGGTGGGGGCGGCACTCCCCCAGCATCGCACCCCCGGCGTCGCGGAGACAGGCGCGCTACCGGGCGAGTTCGCGCACCGTCGCCATGTCGCTGAACGGGATCAGCCGCTCGCCGACGATCTGGTACGGCTCGCTGCCCTTCCCCGCGACCAGCACGACATCGTCGGGACCGGCGGCCGACAGCGCGAAGCCGATCGCACGGCGGCGGTCGGCGAACCGCTCGAACGGGGTGCCGGTGGCCGTCAGGCCCGGGGCGATCTGGTCCAGGATCACCTCGGGGTCCTCGCCTCGCGGATTGTCCGAGGTGAGGACGCACAGGTCGGAATAGGTCCCGGCGATCTCGCCCATCGGGGCGCGCTTGGTGGTGTCCCGGTCGCCACCGCAGCCGAAGACGGTGATGATCCGGCCCCGGGCGAAGTCACGGATGGTGGAGAGCACCTTGTCCAGGGAGTCCGGTGAGTGCGCGTAGTCGACGATGACGGAGGTACCGCTCGGGGTCTCGAACCGTTCGAACCGGCCCGGGATCGGGGGCATCCGGTCGAGTGCGCCGACGAGGCCCGCCAGATCGTGCCCGAGGAGATGGCAGGCGGCCACGGTGGCCAGGGCGTTGGCGACCGAGAACCGGCCGGGCACGGGGATCGCCGCCGGGTATTTGCGCCCCGCGTGCCGGAGGGTGAACCGCGTGCCGAGAGCGTCCATGGTGAGGTCCGTCGCCCGGTAGTCCGCCTCGGCGTCGAGGGCGTACGTCGTCACCGCGCCGGGCATCAGCGCCCCGATCCCGGCGCCCACCGGATCGTCGGCGTTGACCACCGCGCGCCGGCAGAGTCCCTGGAACAGCCGGAGTTTGGCGTCCCGGTAGTTCTCCATGGTGCCGTGGTCGTCCAGGTGATCCTGCGTCAGGTTGGTGAAGATACCGACGTCGATGTACGCGTGGTCCACCCGGTGCGTCAACAGGCCCATGGAGGTGGCCTCCAGCACCACCGTGCCGGCCTCGCGGTCCCGCATGCGCGCCAGCAAATACTGGAAGTCCGGCGCCTCGGGGGTGCTCAGTACGGACCGTGGCATGGGGATCGGCTCGTCGGCGATCCTGCTGCCCGCGGTCCCGATGACCCCGACCGTGGCGCCCTCGGCGAGCCGCAGCACGGACTCCACCATGTACGAGACCGAGGTCTTCCCGTTGGTGCCGGTGACGGCCACCATGTCCATCGCCCGGCCGGGATCCCCGTGGTAGCGGGAGGCGACGGCCGAGGCCGTCGTACGGGTGTCGCGTACCCGCACCACGCAGACATCCGCGCCGGCCGATGCCCACACCGAAGCGGGCGGCTCCGGCGCGCCGCCGTCGACCAGCACCGCGACCGCGCCCCGGGCGAGCGCGGGACCGATGGACTCGGGCCCGCCCTCGCGGTGGCCGGGGACCGCGATGAAGAGGGAGCCGGGGGTGACCCGGTGCGCGTCGAAGCAGGGACCCGCGGTGATCGCCGTCTCCGGATCGCCCCGCAGGATCTCGTGGTCGTGCCCGGTGAGCAGTTCGCTCAACTTCACAGGGGTCCTCTCGAAGGTACGGCGCGGCCGGGTCCCGGCGGTCGCCGCGGAGGCGCCGACGGCGCGCGGCGGCGTCGCGGGAGTGGATGGGGGGCGTGCCGTGCGCCGGGGACGGCCCGGTACGGGACGGCCCTGCGGGGTTACGGGAGTGAGCGGGCGGCGGGAACACTCCACGGGCGGCCGGAATCAGTCGGCCGGGCCGTTGAGTTGGAGCCGGTGGGAGGGAACGGGGTGGGTGGAGCCGGGCTGGAGTGGAACCGAAGGGCCGGGGCCGGCCGGCCGGAACAGCCGCGTCAGGGTGCTAGCCGTGGCCGTGCAGGGCGCGGCAGCGGGCTTCCGGTGCGCGCGGGAAGCGCGGGCCGGTGGCCACCGGGCTCGCGGCGGCCGCGCACAGCGCGCAGGGAGCCTGTCGCAGGCACTCCCTCACCGCACGTGGACAACCCATGCCTGGAGTGTACGGCCGGTGGGACGGCCCCGGCTCCGCTCCGGCGGGCACGAAGGGCGGCGACAGCCGGTTCCCGCCACCGGACGCGCCGCCGGGGCGGGCCGCACACGGCGGCCCGCCCCGGAAACGTCCTGGGAACGCGTGTCGTCAGATGCCCTGACGGTTGTCAGACGCCCTGCCCGTTGTCAGACGCCCTGCCTCAGATGCCCTGACCGTTGCCCCGGCCCGAGCCGGCGGCGGCCTTGATGCCCTTGACGATCTCGTCCATCACGGACAACTGGGGCGCCTTGGCGTTGACATCGAATCCGGAACGGACGACGACCATCAGGTCCGGGGTGGTGGGCGACGGAAAGGCGAGCGACTGCACGTAGCCGTCGTCGCCCTTGCTCGTCACGACCTTCCACCGCACCAGATAGCCCTTCTGCCCGGCGACGGTGACCGCCTCGGACTTGAGCTGCTGGTGCGAGGAGATCGTGCCGTAGGTCGTCCCGCCGTACGACTCCTCGGAGTTGGCCTCGATGTCCTGCTCGGCGGTCGCCTTGGCCGTGGTGGCCGCGATCTCCAGCGCGGCGGCGGGGACCGAGAAGACGCCGCCCCGCACGCACTGCTGGGCCGTGTCACCCGGGCAGGCGTACGGCGCGGTCGTCACCCCCGCCCCCGCGACTCCGGACTGACCGGTCCAGCCGTCCGGCACCGGAATGCTGATCCCGCTGGCCGCGTCGGTGGCGTAACCGTCCTCGGCCGGCGGCTGCCCGGGGCGGCCGCCGCCCCCGCCGTTCCCGCCGCCGTCCTCCCCGTCGCCGTTCCCACCGCTGCCGGGACCGCCCCGGCCCGGCGGCCCGTCAGGCGCCCGGCCCTCCTGGCCGGGCGGCGTGGGGGCCGCGGCCGACCCCGGCCGGCCCGCCTCGCTGTGGTGGCCCCCGTCGCGTCCGAGCAGGTAGAAACCGCCGGCGACGGCCATCACCACGACCACGGCGGTGACACCGACGGCGATCCGCCGCCCGCGGTTCCTGGAAGCGGGAAGTGGCGAAACGGGATAGGCGGGGTAAGGCGGCGCGCCGGGCGGGCCCCACGCCGGCGGGGCGGCGGCGCGGACCTCGTCGGTCCAGGCCGAGCCGTCCCACCACCGGTCGGAACGGGGACCGGCACCTTCGTGCCCTGGATCGGGATACCAGCCGGGCGGAGTCGTATGCGTCACGACGCTCACTCTAAGCATCTTGTCTGAAAGGCCGCTGAGAGGCCTATGAGAATGCCCGGCCGGTCCCTCGCCCCGCTCCCCCGCCTCGCGGCGAGGGCCGCGAGGCGGCTCAGCCCCCGAGCGCCCGCTTCATGATCTTTCCCATGTCGTTCCGGGGCAGGGCGTCCAGATAGCGCACGGTGCGCGGCCGCTTGTGCGCGGCGAGCTGCGCCGCCACATGGTCCGCCAACTCGTCGGCGGACGGCGGGACTTCGGCGTGCGCCGGGACGATCCAGGCGACGATGCGCTCACCGAGGTCCGCGTCCGGCTCACCGGTGACGGCGGCTTCCCGTACACCTGGATGCTCCAGCAGGACGTTCTCGATCTCGCCCGCGCCGATCTTGTAGCCGCCGCTCTTGATGAGGTCGGTGGCCTTGCGGCCGACGATACGGACATAGCCGTCGGGGTCGCGGATCGCCATGTCCCCCGTACGGAACCAGCCGTCGGTGAAGGCAGCTTCGGTCGCGTCGGGCCGGTTCAGATACTCGGTGAAGAGGTTCGGGCCACGGACCTGGATCTCGCCGACGCTCTCGCCGTCGTACGCCTCGATCAGGTCGCCCGACTCGTCGACCAGGCGCAGTTCGACCCCCCGGAGCGGCACGCCGACCGTTCCGGCGCGGGGTTCGCCGTCCGCGCGCACGCTGGTGTTCATCAGGGTCTCCGTCATGCCGTACCGCTCGACCACCCGGCAGCCGGTCGCGGCCGCGATCCGCCGGTGATCACGCACGGGCAGCGCGGCGGACCCCGACACCAGCAGGCGCGCCCCGGCCAGGGCCTTCGCGAGGGCGTCGTCCTCGGGGAGCGCTTCGGCGATGCGGTGGTACATCGTCGGTACGCCGAAGAACATCGTGGCGCCCGAGGAGAGTTCGCGGGTGACGCCCTCGGTGTCGAACCGGCCCAGATGACGGACGCAGCCGCCACGCCGCAGCGGGCCGAGGATGCCGAGGATCAGGCCGTGGACGTGGAAGAGCGGCAGGGCGTGGACGAGTACGTCGTCGGCCGTCCACTGCCAGGCGTCCTCCAGCGCGTCCAGGGTGGCGGCGACGGCGCGGCGCGGCAGGACGGCGCCCTTCGGCGGTCCGGTGGTGCCGGAGGTGTACACGATCAGGGCGGGTGCCCCGGGGGCCGGCTCCGGGGTCCCGGCGGCGACCGGCGCCGGGGGAAGCCCCGTGACGGTCACGGCGTCCACCCGGTCCAGCGCGGCCAGGGCCGGCGGGAGCACGGCGCCGGGTTCGGCGACGACGAGCGAGGGCGCGCTGTCCGCGATGATGTGGGCCAGCTCGCGCTCGCCGCTCCTGGGGTTGACCGGCACGACGGGCACCCCGGCCAGCAGCGCGGCCACGACACCCACCGCCGTACCGAGGGTGGGGGTGGCCCACACCGCGACCCGCCGGGCACCGGCGATGCGGGCGGCCAGGGAGCCTGCCGCGTCGGCCAGTTCGGCGTGGGTGAGGGCGCGGTCACCGAACCGGAGGGCGGGCCGGTCCGAGCGCGCCGCGAGGGCCGGAAAGAGTGAGGGCACGGGAGTTCTCCTTGCTGTCCACCTGACCCGGTCAGGGCAACCTACAGGGTTGCCGCTGCCCAGGTCCGGTCGAAGCCTGGGGCGGAACTCCCGTCCGCGCCCGTCAGATGACCCGTGCGGGACCGGGGGCCGCGATGAGCGCGGCGGTCTCCATGGGGAGGGCCGCGATGCGCTCGACGCCGAAACCCGCTCGGTCGAGAAGGGTGCGGAATCGCTCGACGGAGCGGTGCCTGCCGCCGGTGGTCATGAGGAGATGGAGGTCCCACAGCGCGGGCAGCACGGTGGAGTCCTCGTCGGTCACGGTGCGGTCGAGGATGAGGATCCGGGAGTCGGGGCCGCGCATGGCCCGCCGGCAGTGCTCGAAGGCCGCGACCACGTCGTCGTCGCTCCAGCCGGCGAAGACCCGGCAGAAGAGGTAGACGTCGCCGTTGCGGGGGACGGCCTGGAACATGTCTCCGGCGTGCAGTTCCACGCGGTCGAGGCCGATGGTGCGGGAGAGGTATTCGCGGGCGATGGGTATCACGTGCTCACGGTCGACGAGTTCACCGCGGGCGTCGGGCGTGGCCTGGAGGATCACGGAGAGGAGATGGCCGTTGCCGCCGCCGCAGTCGACGACGGTCTTGCCGCCCGAGAAGTCGAAGACCTCCGGGACGTGGTCGAAGAAGAGGTTGCCGGCCTTCATGGTGCGCTGGAACCGCTCGGCCATGTCCTCGTGGTCGTCGAGGTAGGGGTAGAGGGGCCTGCCGTAGGCGAGTTCGAAGCCGGCCGTCAGGGTGGTGAGGCATTCCGCGGCGTGGCCCCAGGCGGTGTAGAACTCGCGGCCGTAGAGCAGGCACATGTCGCGCAGGCTCCCCGGCCGGTCCAGGAGCGCGGCGGACACCGGGGTGTTCCGGTACCCGGTCCGGTGGTCCCCTTCGAAGACGCCCATCGCCACCAGGAGGCGCATCAGGCGGTGGATGCCCTCTTCCTCGGCGCCGGTGGCCCGGGCGAGTTCGCCGCTGGTGGTCCGGCCGGCTTCGATGTGATCGGGCAGGCCGAGTGTCGCGGCGGTGTGGACGGCTTGTGCCCGCCATCCCCCGGTGATCAGCTCGACTATTTCTTGGGCCGCCTTCAGATCGGCTTTCACTGTGAATTCTCCAGGCTGTTGAGGGATCACTCCATCGTGTTCTTCACGACCCCCGGGTTCAGGTGGGGATCTCACCCCGCCGGATCACCGGAATATCTATGCCCAGCGCGCGGAGCTGGTTGTACGGGTTCATGAATTCCCTGTTCTGGACGATCTTGCCGTCGTCGAGCAGGAACGAATGGATGAAGTGGTTCCTGTAGTGCCCGGGCGGGTATCCCGGGAAGAGAATGGCACCCTCGCCGTCGCACTCGACCCAGAATCGGTCGGGGTCCTGCGTCTCGAAGATCTCGACGTTGTACCAGACCCAGTCGGGGAAGCATCGCAGTGACCACGCGCCGTGCGCCTTCAGCTTGTCGGGGCCGCGCGAGACGATCGGCTCCTCGGTGTCGGCCGTGTACAGGCCGCCGCTGCCGTCCTCGGTGAAGAGGAGGTAGCGGCTCAGGCGTCCGTCGCCCTTCCTGCTCATGTAGTCCTCGACCACGGCTCGGTTGCGGCGCCGGAGTTCCGCTTCGTCGTCGGACGCCGGTTTGTTCACGGTGGCTTCGCCCATTGCCGGACCTCACAGGGGATGGTGGATGGTAAAGCAGGAATTCACTGACCGGTCCGGAATACCTTATCGGGGCCGCGAGGTGTCCAACCGGCGATTGCCGTCCGTTGGACGCCCGCCTTCCCGCCACTTGGACGGGAGGTGACTCCTTGCCACCTCCCGACCGGCCAGATATTTTGCAGGAATGCATGATTACGTAGTCGCCGACGTTTTCACCGACGAGCCCCTGTCGGGAAATCCGGTGGCCGTCTTCCTGGACGCCTCGGACATTCCCGCCGCGCGGATGCAGCGCCTGGCCCGGGAACTGAACCTCTCGGAAACGACATTCGTCCTTCCGCCGCGCGACGGCGGTGATGTGCGGGTCCGCGTCTTCACCCCGGTGAACGAACTGCCCTTCGCCGGCCACCCGACTCTCGGGACCGCGATCGTGCTGGGCACGTCCACCGGGCGTGACCGGTTGGTCATGGAGACCGCTGTGGGTCCCGTCCCGTTCGCGTTCGACCGGGGTCCGGACGGGGGGATCCGCTCCGCCCGTATGCGGCAGCCGATCCCCGCCTGGGAGATCTACGAGGAGGCCGAGGACCTGCTCGCCGCGCTCGGCGTGAAGTCCTCCGTCCTGCCGGTGGAGGTCTACCGCAACGGCCCGCGCCATGTGTTCGTCGGACTCGGCAGCGTGGAGGCGCTGTCGCGGGTGCGGCCCGATCTCCTGGCCCTCGCCGAGCATCGGGACATGGCGGCCAACTGCTTCGCGAGCGCGGGGAGTCACTGGAGGACGCGCATGTTCTCGCCCGCCTACGGTGTCGCCGAGGACGCCGCGACGGGCTCGGCCGCCGGGCCGCTCGCGGTGCACCTGGCGCGGCACGGCCTGATCCCGTTCGGGCGGCGGATCGAGATCCGCCAAGGTGTCGAGATGGGCCGCCCCTCGACGATGCTCGCCACCGCCACCGCCACCGCCACCGCCACCGCCACCGAGCCGCGGGTCGACATCGTGGAAGTGGCGGGCTCGGCGGTCATCGTCGCCCGGGGGACGTTCCAGCTGTGAGGCCGGCCACCGTGGTGGAGGCCGGACCCCGTCACGGCTGCAGCCGGCCGGCCCTCCAGCCGGCGTCGGCACGGTCGTACCGCAGCCGTCGGTGCAGCCGGTCGGGGCTGCCGTGCCAGAACTCCACGGCGGACGGCCTGAGGAGGTAGCCGGTCCAGGCTTCCGGTCGCGGCAGCGGCTCCGCGCCGGCCGCGAGGAGCCGGGCCTGCTCCCGGAGCGTCTCCTCGCCCCCGAGGGGTTCGCTCTGCCTGGCCACGGACGACATCGGATGGGCGGCGGGAGGACGGGAACGCCACAGTGCGTCGGACTCGGCGTCGGAGAGCCGTCCGGTCGGCCCGGTGAAGATGATCTGCTGTCGGGTCTCCCGCCAGTACCAGACGCCCGAGG
Organism: Streptomyces sp. NPDC051569; assembly: GCF_044454085.1. NCBI lineage: Bacteria > Bacillati > Actinomycetota > Actinomycetes > Kitasatosporales > Streptomycetaceae > Streptomyces > Streptomyces sp. NPDC051569. Next base: position 128,317 of record NZ_JBITDJ010000010.1, on the reverse strand, counting down.
CCCATCCGGTCGCCGCGATGTCGTGGCCCTTGGGGCTGGAGGCGTGGCTGGTGAACACCAGGCCCTCGTCGGTCAGGTCGATGGTCTGGACGATACGGTTCGAGGCACGGCCGGAGGTGTCCGCCGTGGCCAGCGACAGGACCCCCGGTTCGCGTACCCCCAGCTCCTGGGCGGTCTTGAACCAGTCGCGGAAGAGCGCGATCGGGTCCGCGGGCGGCTCGTCGAACTCGGGCAGCGCCAGATCGACGGAACCGGCGAACGTCCGGGGATGGTCTTCGGGCATGTCTGTTCTCCGTGGGTCGGCGGGATCGTGGTGAATCGCGGTGGACTCGGCTCTCGTAGGGGCTCAGGCGTCCTGGATGCTCAGGCGTCCTGGATGCTCAGATGTCGTAGACGAGTCCGAGGCCGGACAGGGCGGCTTCGCCGTACTCGCCCTCGACCGTGGCTTCGACCTCGAACCGCACGCGTTCGGTGGGCGGATAGCCGATCAGCTCGGCGGCGCGGTGCGGTGGCAGCGGCTGCTCGCGCGCCCCGGCCGATTCCCAGAGCATGACCGCCCCCCAGCGGTTTCCCGGGCGGTCGGAGATCCAGAACTTCAGACGCAGGCCCTTGACCGAGGTCCACGGCCCTACCCCCTCGTCCCGCAGGTACTCCCGCAGCGAGTCGATGGTCTGCTCGGACGCGGTCAGGTCCCACCAGGCGATGGTGACGATCATGCGCGTAACACCTCTTCCATGTGGGTGGCCCAGATGTGCCGCCCGTCGGGGGTGAGCACCGATTCGGCGTGGAACTGCATCGAGACGAAACGCGGTCCGCGCAGCGCGTGCACCTCGCCGCTGCCGGCGTCCCGGCTGACCTCGATCCGGCCGACGCCGGGGTGGTGGAACTCGTCCTCGTCGCACCGGGCGGCGAAGGTGTTGTAGAACCCGGCGAGCACGCGGGTGCCGAACAGGTCGGTCTCGCGCCGGGTGCCCTGGTGGCAGACCTGGCAGCGCGTCACGTCCAGGCCGAGTCGCCGGCTGAGCACCTGGTGACTGAGGCAGACGGCGAGGAACGGGCGCCGCCGCTCAAGCAAGGAGCCGATCGCCGTGTGCAGATGGGCGATGCGGGGATCTTCGGTGTCGCGGGGATCGCCGGGCCCCGGGCCCATGACGACCAGGTCGTGATCGTCGAGGGAGTACTCCTCGTCGAACCGGCGCACCGTCACCTCGGGCCCCAGGGAACGCAGCTGATGGCCGATCATCGCGGTGAAGGTGTCCTCGGCGTCGACGATCAGCACGCGGCGGCCGGCCAGGGCGGGCACCGGCTTCCCCCGTGCCGTGTCCCCGGCGAACCAGAACCGGGCGAGATCCGCGTTGCGCTCCCGCAGGGCCGACCGTACGGCGGGGTGGTCGCCGAGGCGGCCCTGCCCGGCGGCGGCCGGGACCGGCCGTGCCCCGGGGAGGTCGCCGGGACACGGCCGCTCGCCTTCCAGGGCGGCCAGCAGACCGGCCGCCTTCGCCGTGGTCTCGGCCGCCTCGGAGACGGGGTCGGAGTGCCGGACGAGGGTGGCGCCCACCCCGATGCTCACCCGGCCGGTGCGGTCGATGTCCGCCGTACGGATCAGAATGGCCGAGTCCAGGGACCGGCCGCCGCCCTCCCTGCCTATCAGGGCCATGACACCGCTGTAGTAGCCGCGGCCCTGCGGCTCGTACCGGCTGATCACCCGGCACGCGCTCTCCAGCGGGCTCCCCGTCACCGTCGGCGCGAACATCGTCTCGCGCAGGATCTCCTGCGGCTCCCGGCGGGACCGGCCCTCGATGAGGTACTCGGTGTGCGCCAGCCGCGCCATCTCCTTCAGGCGCGGGCCCACGACCCGGCCGCCGCCGTCGCAGACGCGGGCCATCATCTTCAGCTCTTCGTCCAGCACCATGTACAGCTCGTCGCTCTCCTTCTCGTCGGAGAGGAACTCCAGTAGCCCGGGGAGCGTGGGGCCGCCCGGCGGATACCGGTAGGTGCCGCTGACGGGGTTCATCACCGCCGTGCCCCCACGCAGACTGACGTGCCGCTCGGGGGTGGCGCCGACGAGGGTCCGGTCCCCGGTGTGCACGAGGAAGGTCCAGTACGCGCCCGATTCCCTTTCGCACAACCGCCGGAAGAACGCCAGCGCGGCGGCCGGGTCGTAGCCCTCGATGTCGGCGGTGAACGACCGCTTGACGACGAAGTTCGCTCCCTCGCCGCCGCCGATCTCCTCGCTGACGACTCTGCGGACGGTCTCCGCGTACTCCTCGTCGGTCACGTCGAAGCGGCCGTTCGCCAGCTTGACGGGGACGTCGGGGATCCGCCGCAGCGCCTCGGGCAGCGACAGCACGGCCTGTTCCGTCACCCGCAGCGCCAGCAGCGGGGCCCCGTCGTCGACGCCGGCGAACCCCCGCTCGGCGATCTGCCGGTAGGGGACCATCACCAGGACGTCCTGCCCCTCCCCGTGGGCCTCATCGGGCACGGGGATACCGGCGAGGGATTCCAGCTCCGCGACCTCACCGAGCAGTACGTCCAGCCGGTCCGGGCCGGTCGTCTCCGGGCGGTGCAGCAGCGCGAAGGGCGGTGGCCGGCCGGTCAGCACCCGGGCCAGCAGATCCCCGGTCACGCCAGGACCTGTCCGTGGGTGAGCACCATGGCACAGCGCCGCGCCGCGTACTCCAGGGTCATCCGGTGGTGCCGCTGGGAGAAATCCCCGATCGCGTCGGCGGCCAGGAACGTCTGGATGTCGTGGGCGAACGCCTCCACCGCGCTCGCCAGCACCCCCACGTGCCCGTACACGCCACAGACGATGAGCTGGTCGCGCTTCTCCTCCCGCATCCACTCCAGCAGGCCGGAGCCGTGGAACGCGCTGTACCGCCATTTGGTGAAGAGCCGGTCCCCGGGCCCGGGGGCCAGCGGCTCCACCACCTCCCGGTCCACCGGGTCGGTGCGCATCCCGGGGCCCCAGAAGTCCTTCAGCAGCCCGCGTTGTTCGTCGGTCATGCCACCGGGCTGCGCCGTGTACGCCACGGGCACGCCCGTCTCGCGGCAGCGGTCGGTCAGCGAGACCGCGTTCCGCACCAACCGCTCCCGCAGGCTCCCGGGGAACGGCCGCAGAAAATATCGCTGCATGTCGTGGACGAGCAGCACGGCCCGCCCGGGGTCGGCGACCCAGCGGGCGGCATTGGCGGGAAGGTCCGCGGCGGCGGGCAACTCGTACGGAACGATCGGGGGGATGCCGGACATGAGCTGCTGTCTCCTTGAAGAGGGTGTGGGCCGTTCGCGGAAGAGGGTGCGGGGCCGTTCGCGGAAGTCGGGGCGGTCCTCAGGCCGAGTGAGGGGCGTTGGGAGCCAGTTGCTCGGCGATCGTCCGCCAGCCCTTCGCGCAGTCCATCGCCAAGGTCGCGATGGCGTGCCGGCGGTGGGCGGGGACGCTGTTCGCGAGGGTCGCCCATTTCTCACTGGTCATGGCGTGGGCTTCCATCAGGCGGAGAAGCGTGCGCCCGTTCTCGCTGTAGCGGAGCGAGGGATCCGTCCGGAGCCGCTGCACCACCGTCGCGCGGTCCGGCGGCTCCTGCCCCGGCCCGGCGTCGTCGGCCCGCGCGCCGGACGGGTCCGGCAGCGGGGGCGGCTCGGCCGTCAACCGGCTTTCTTCGGGCTCCTGTTCGTCGGGATCCCGCTCGGCGGACTCCTCGTCGCACAGCAGCCGGCTGCGGACCGACCGCGCGGTCTCCGGTGAGATTCCCACCGCCTTGGCGACCTGCCGGAGAGACAGCCCGGGGTTCTTCAGGATCAGCTCGGAGGCGAGTCTGCGTTTCTCCTGGGCGTCGGCGGGTCGTACCCGTCCGTCCCGGCCGATCCTGCTGCCCGGGCGGCGCGTCGTCTCGGCGGGATGCCTGCGACGCACCTCGGCGACCGTCTTGGCGGACAGTCCGGTGACGGAGGCCGTCAACCGGTCGGACCACCGCGGATACGAGGCGATGATGCGCGCCGCGGCCACCTTGCGGTCGGCCACGGACAGCGGCAGCCCGCCCGCCAGGTTCGCCTGCACCGCGAGAACGAACCCGGCGGCCTCGTCACCTTCGAACATCCGGGCCGTGATGAACTCCTGCCGGCGGAGCTCGGCGGCGCGCAGCCGGTGCAGGCCGTCGACCACGCGCATGGTCGCGCGGTGCACGATGATCGGTGGCAGATCACCCAGGACACCGGCCAGCCTTCTGATGTGCTCCAGGTTCTCCCCCGTGGTGCGCGGCGTGTCGGCGATCACCAATGACCGGATGACCACTTTGACCACTGGTCCCAGCATCTTCCGCCGACGACCCTGATGTGCGCCCCCGCATTCATAGGGAAGCCCGCTCTCTCCTTCAAGAGGACTAACCGCTGAATTCGTCACCATCTACACCTCAACCATCGCAAGGAAAGAAAATAAACCTCCGATGAGGATCCGCCGTCAGACTAGGGACTGAATGCTGACAGCGTCAATATCGCAAAAGTCGCAGACAGTGCGACGGCGACTGCGGCCGTGTGTGAATTTTGGTCCGGTTCGGTGGAATAACGTCCGCTCGCCGGCGTCGGCCTCGGGAAGGCGCGGCCCGTCGTGCCGGGAGAACGGTGGGCTGATTTCAGATGATCCGAACCGTTTCGCACCGGTCCTGAGCTCCATCTGAACGGGCCGTCGGCCACGATGCCATCGTGCATTTCAGCCTCCCATCGTTCTTTTCGTTATCGGGTCAAGGATTAGTCGATGATTAGTCGAGGATTATCCGGGTCGCCCGAACGGAGAGATGCGGTCCGCCGCTGATATACGGCGGTATTTCACCGTCCGGTTCGCGAGAGAATATACGGGACCGTACGCCGTCCAACTGATGACTTTCCCCGACTGGACACTCAGGCGGTCGCGGGCACCGTACGCCGCTCCGGCCACTGGACAGGCGTCCGAGGGAACTGATAAAAAAATTCACGCAGTCCGGTCGGGCACTGCTGCCGCTTTTCGGACGCATTTCATCCTCCACGCTTTGCGCGGCTCGCCGATGACCGGTCACCACCCGTGGAATGCGCCGGTTCCCGTCGCCGGAGCGGATCGCCGGCGACCTGACGGGCGGGTCCGGCGGGCGGGGCCCGGCCCGATGGCACACCGCCCTGCCGCCCGGTCACCCAGGCCACCCGAGGCCGGCATCACGTCCCTGTTCGCGCACCATCACATCGCTACCAGGAGTGACTCCTCATGTGTGGAATAGCCGGCTGGGTCGCGTTCGACTCCGACCTCACGAAGCGCCGCGATGTCCTGACCGCGATGACGGAGACCATGGCCTGCCGGGGCCCGGACGACTCGGGCACCTGGCTCCGGCCCCACGTGGGCCTGGGCCATCGGCGCCTGGCGGTCATCGACCTCGCCGGCGGCACACAGCCGATGGAGGTACGGACGCCGTCGGGCACGGTCGCCCTGGTCTACACCGGCGAGGTGTACAACTTCACCGAGCTGCGAGCGGAGTTGGAGCGCAAGGGCCACCGGTTCCGGACCGTCAGCGACACCGAGGTCGTGCTGCTCGGCTACCTGGAGTGGGGCGAGAGCCTCGCCGAGCGTCTCAACGGCATGTTCGCGTTCGCGATCTGGGACGAGCGGGAGAACAAGCTCGTGATGATCCGCGACCGGCTGGGCGTCAAACCCCTCTACTACCACCCGACCCGCGACGGCGTCCTGTTCGGCTCGGAACCGAAGGCGATCCTGGCCAACCCGTCGGCCCGCAAGGCGGTCGACACCGCCGGTCTGCGCGAGCTGATCGGGTTCACCATGGCCCCCGGCTGGGCCATGTGGAAGGACATGCACGAAGTCAGGCCGGCCACCATCGTCACCGTCGATGCGCGAGGCATCCGTACCCGCACCTACTGGAAGCTGGACGCCCGGACGCACACCGACGATCTGGAGACGACGGTGGCCACGGTCGGTGAGCTGATGACCGACATCGTGCACCGCCAGCTCGTCGCCGACGTGCCCCAGTGCGTACTGCTCTCCGGCGGCCTGGACTCCAGCGCCGTCACCGGTCTCGCCGCCGGCCGCCTGGCCGAACAGGGCGAGCGGTTGCGCACGTTCTCGGTGGACTTCGCCAACAGGGAGGAGACCTTCCGGGCCGACGAGAACTGGGACAGCGCGGACACGCCGTACATCCGGGACGTCGTCGACCTGGTCGGCTCCGAACACCGCTTCGTGACACTCAGCCCGCACGAGCTGACCGACCCCGCGCTACGCCGCGCGGTGATCACCGCGCGCGACATGCCGGTCGGCTTCGGCGAGACGGACACCTCGCTCTACCTGCTGTTCAAGGCCATCCGGGCGGAGTCGACGGTGGCCCTGTCCGGCGAGTCCGCGGACGAGGTGTTCGGCGGGTACCGCTGGTTCCACGACCCCACCGCGGTCAACGCGCACACGTTCCCCTGGCTCGCCTTCCGCAGCCCGATGAGCGGCGGCCGGGCGGCGCCGCTCCATCCGGAGCTGCGCCGCGCGCTCGATCTCGACACCTACGTCGCCGACGAGTACGCGACCGCGGTGGCGGCGGTCGAGCACGTGGCCGGGGTCGGCGAGCACGAGCGGCGGATGCGCACGATCGGCAATCTGCACCTGACCCGGTTCGTCCGGATGCTGCTGGACCGCAAGGACCGGGTGTCGATGGCGGTCGGACTGGAGGTGCGGGTGCCCTTCTGCGACCACCGGCTGGTCGAGTACGTGTACAACACCCCGTGGTCGATGAAGTCCTTCGACGGCAGGGAGAAGAGCCTGCTGCGGCACGCCACCGCGCATGTGGTGCCGGAGTCGGTGCGGGGCCGGCTGAAGAGCCCCTATCCGTCCACCCAGGACCCCGCGTACGGGGCGGCCCTGCAGCAGCAGGCGAAAGAGGTGCTCGCCGACGGCGATCACCCGGTGTTCACCCTGATCGACCGGGCCTGGCTGATGGAGGCCGTCGGGCGGGACGTCACCATGCCCAGCGGCGACCGGCGCGGTCTCGACCGGGTGCTGGATCTGTATCACTGGATCGACATCTACCAGCCCGAGATCCACATCGGGTGACCTCCGCTCCGGCGGGCCGGCCGGACAGCGCGACGAACCCCGCGCGACCAACCCCGGAGGACAACGCCGGGCGCCGACGAGCCCGACAGGCGCCGACGCGCCGATCACCGGCGTCAGTGGTGGACGTCGGGGTCCGCGCCCAGCCGCAGCCCCCGGTCGAGCGTGGCCATCGCGTCCATGTCGCTGCCGGAGAGCTCGAAGTCGAACACGGCGATGTTCTCGCGGATCCGCTCCGGGGTGACGGACTTCGGGATCACCACGTTCCCGAGCTGGAGGTGCCAGCGGATCACCACCTGCGCGGGCGACTTCTCGTGCCGCGCCGCGATCTCCGTGATGGCCTCCTGCTGGAGCACCGCGCCCTGCGCCAGCGGACTCCACGCCTCGGTCACGATGCCGTGCCGGGCGTGGAAGGCGCGCGGTTCCGCCTGCTGGAAGCCGGGGTGCAGCTCGATCTGGTTCAGGACCGGGGCCGCACCGCCTTCGTCCAGGACGCGCTGGAGGTGGCTCGGCCGGAAGTTGGACACACCGATGGCCCGGGTCCGCCCGTCGGCCAGCAGCTTCTCCAGCGCGCGCCAGGTGTCGAGGTAGCGGCCTCGCGCGGGTGCGGGCCAGTGAATCAGGTACAGGTCCACGTGGTCCAGGCCGAGCCGGGCCAGGCCGGCGTCGAAGGCCCTGAGGGTCGCGTCGTACCCCTGGTCGTCGTTCCACAGCTTGGTGGTGATGAACAGCTCGTCGCGGGGCAGGCCCGAGGACGCGACGGCCCGGCCGACGCCGGCCTCGTTTCCGTACAGCGTCGCGGTGTCGATGCTGCGGTAGCCCGCCTCCAGGGCGGTCAGGACCGCGTCGGTGGCCGGGCCGTCGTCGATCCGGGAGACGCCGAAGCCGAGCTGGGGGATCTCGACGCCGTTGCTGAGTACGACGTTCGGGACGGAAGTCATGGTGCTCGTCCTCTCCTCTTTCCTGATCGGGGCGGCCCGGGGACCGTCCGGCCTTCCCCCACCTACGGCGCCGTCCCCGGCCGCCCCGGTGTGCCCCCGGCCGGGGGCGCACCGGGGGCTCCTCAGGTACGGGCCCCGGCGGGCTCGGGGACGGCCGGGGCTGTTCCGGCGGCCTGTCCGGCGGCGGGTGTCCGGCGCTCCAGGGTGCCGGAGACCACCGCGAGGACCAGTGCGGAACCGGCCAGCAGAGCACCTACCCAGTTCGGGGCGGTGTACCCGAGCCCCCCGGCGATGACGAGGCCGCCGAGCCAGGCGGCCAGCGCGTTGCCGAGGTTGAAGGCACCGATGTTGACGGCCGAGGCGAGGGTCGGGGCGGCGGACGCCTGGTCGAGGACCCGCTTCTGCAGCGGCGGTACGGTCGCGAAGCCCAGGGCGCCGATCAGCGTGATCGTGGCAGCGGCCGCGATCTTGTTGTGCGCCGTGACGGTGAAGAGCGCCAGGACCACGGAGAGCGCGCCCAGCGAGACGTACAGCATCGGCATCAGGCGGCGGTCGGCGAACCTGCCGCCGAGGAGGTTGCCGGCGACCATGCCGATGCCGAAGAGCACCAGCAGCCAGGTCACCGAGGAGTCGGCGAAGCCGGTGACGCCGGTCATCATCGGGGTGATGTAGGTGATCGCGGCGAAGACGCCGCCGAAGCCGAGCACGGTCATCGCCATGGCGAGCAGCACCTGGACGTTGCGGAACGCGGCCAGCTCGTGGCGCAGCCGGACACCCTCGGGCCTCGGCTGCTCCGGCACCAGCTTGACGATGCCGGCGAGGCCCAGGACACCGAGGCCGGCGACGACGAGGAAGGTGGCCCGCCAGCCGGCGTTCTGGCCGATGTAGGTGCCGAGCGGCACGCCGATGACGTTGGCGACGGTGAGACCGGTGAACATCATGGCGATGGCGCCGGCCTTCTTCTGCGGCGCGACCAGCCCGGCGGCGACGACCGAGCCGATACCGAAGAACGCTCCGTGGGCGAGCGAGGCGACGACGCGCCCGGTGAGCATGATGCCGAAGGTCGGGGCGAGTGCGGAGAGCACGTTTCCGGCGACGAAGAGCCCCATCAGGAGCATCAGCATCCGCTTGCGCGAGATCCGGGTGCCGAGGACCGTCATCAGCGGGGCACCCAGGACGACCCCGAGGGCGTAGCCGGTGACCAGCAGGCCGGCGGTGGGGATGGTGACGCCGTACTCGGCGGCCACCTCGGGGAGCAGCCCCATGATCACGAACTCTGTGGTGCCGATCCCGAATGCCCCGATGGCCAGGGCGAGGAGCGCGAGTGGCATGGGTCATGGCCTTCCCAGGAGATTGCGCGTGCGCCTTACGAGCGAGGACAATACTTGCGCACGCCGATTAATTGCAAGCGCGTTATATTGCAAGGGTGTCCTATTCTGGACGGGCGGGCGTGCCGCCCGCTCCGCACCGCCCCACCGGAGGAAGCCATGACCACCGCCGCCGCGGACCCCGCGCCCGCCGCGCCCGCCAACGGCTGGTGCGCCCTCTCGGTGCTGCACGGCAGGATCGAGGGGCATGTCGAGCGCGCCCTGCAGGCCGGGCACGGCCTCAGCGTCCGGGAGTTCTCCCTGCTGGAGATACTCAGCCGCCAGCACGACGGCGAAGGCGGCCACCTCCAGATGAAGCGGCTCGCCGAGGCGATCGTGCTGAGCGACAGCGCCACCACCCGCCTGGTCACCCGGCTGGAGGACCGTGCTCTGCTGACCCGCTACCTCTGCTCGACCGACCGCCGCGGGATCTACACGAATGTCAGCGAGGCGGGGCTGCGGCTGCTCGCGGGGGCCCGGCCCACGCACGACGCGGCGCTGCGGGAGGTGCTCGCCGAGGCCGCGAAGAACCCCCTGCTGGCCCCGCTGGTCCGCACCGTCCGGTCCCTGGACGCGCCCGCGTGAGAGCCCGTACGCGCGCGAAAGCCGGCCCGGGACCCTTGTCGGGGGTCCCGGGCCGGCCGTTGTCCGCGCCCGGGTTCGCGCGCCGGTCCTGGGCTCAGCCCTGGGATCCGCGCTTGCCGTAGCGGCGCTCGAAGCGCTCCACCCGGCCGGCGGTGTCCACCACGCGGGTGGCGCCGGTGTAGAACGGGTGGCTCTCCGAGGAGATCTCCACGTCGATGACGGGGTACGTGTTGCCGTCCTCCCACTCGACGTGCTTCGCCGAGTCCGCGGTCGACCGCGTCAGGAAGGCGGTTCCCGCCGCGCGGTCCCGGTAGACGACCGGACGGGAGACGGGGTGGATACGAGGCTTCATGCGGGGATTTCCTTCCTCGACGGGTCGGACGGGGCGGTTCGGCACCGGGGTACGGCGCCGGAGCGGACCGGCGGGAGCGGTTCGGCACCGGGGTACGGCGCCGGAGCGGACCGGCGGGAGTCAGCGCTCCTCACGGAACAGGACGTGCCCGCCGACCGCCGGGTCGAACTTGCGCAGGAGGAGACGGTCGGGATCGTTCCGGCGGCTCTTGCGCGTCACATACGTGTGGCCGGTGCCGGCCGTGGACCGGAGAGTGATGACCGGTCGGGCCTCGCTGCGTGCCATGAGGTGCTCCAGACTCTGTCAGTGACCCCCTCCCCCGCCCGAACAACCGGGCGACCGGAGGGCCGGCCGCCCGGGGTTCCCGGGCTGCCCCGGGGCCCGAACTGGGGATGGAAGTCGTTTCCATCAATCGGTACGTGGGCTGTAACGCGACACCCCCCGGAGGCATTCCCGCCGAGTCCCGGAAGCCCGGACAAGGGACACTGGACCCCACGGGCCACTGACGCCCCGCCGCTCCCCGGCGGCGGGCGCGCAGAGCGGGAAGTGGGGCAGCGACCATGGGCGAGTTGATCCTCGTACGGCACGGAGAGACCGCCTGGTCCCTGTCCGGACAGCACACCAGCTACACCGACCTGCCGATGACCGAGAACGGCGAACGCCAGGCCCGCTCACTCGCCCCGCTGCTCCGGGAGCGGCGCGTCGGGCTCACCTTCATCAGCCCCATGACCCGCGCGCGGGTCACGGCCGAACTGGCGGGTCTCGGTCCGCTCCGCGTGAGAGCGGACATGCACGAGTGGGACTACGGCGGCTACGAGGGCATCTCGACCGAGGAGATCCGCCGGGGACGGCCCGACTGGGACCTGTGGACCGACGGCACCGTTCCCGGCCCCGCCGGTCATCCGGGGGAGAGCCCCGCCCAGGTGGCCGAGCGCGCCGACCGGGTACTCGCCGAAGCCCTGGAGGCCCTGCACCCGGCCGGCGACGATGTCGTGCTCGTCGCGCACGCCCACTTCCTGCGCGTACTCACCGCGCGGTATCTGGGCCTGTCACCCGCGGCGGGCTCCCTCTTCCAGCTGGCCACCGGGACCCTCTCCAGCCTCGGCAGGGAGCGGGACCGCCCGGTCATCACGGCCTGGAATCTCATGCTTCCGGAGAGCGTCCTGAGCGCCACGTCCGCCGGGAACAAGGACGCCGCCTGACGGCTCCACCGGTGGCGCGGGCCCCGTCGCCCCGGACCCCGTCGCCCCGGCCCCCTGGCGTCAGAGGCGCCCGAGGTCGGACGAGAACCAGTGCTCCGGCCGCATGTGGATGACGACCTGCTCGCCGTGCTCGCGCGTGGCGAAGTCGACGTAGGCGTCGACCTTGTCGGCGGGGAGGTAGCGGGAGGCCATCTCGTGGAGCCGGTCGGGGGTGGCGGGGTCCGTCGCGACGACAGGACCTTCGACCGAGACGTACCGGGCGGTGGGCTCGACGCGGTCGGCCATGAGGGAGAACCGGCCGGCCGCCGCGATCAGTTCGCCCTTACGGGAGTGGCGGCCGATGAGGATCCAGGGGTCGCCACCGGGCTCGTACTGGAACCACACCGGGACGGTGAGCGGTGCCCGGCCGTCCGCCGCGTTCACCGCCAGCGCGGCCACCCTCGGCTCCACCAGGAACTGCTCGCGCTCTTCTCGGGTCAGGGGCACCGGGACTCCTCCGTCTGTACGGCTCCGTCGGTATCGGCCGGACGCTTCGACCGCTCCGCACAGCATGGCCAGATGCGCCGGGCTTCGGGGCCGGCGACGCGCCGCGCCCCGGAGGCAGCGGGCCGGTTTATCCAGTTTGATCATCGGGTACGCGCAGCCAGCACCTTCGGCGCCGACGGGGCCGTCTCAGGCAGGAGGCACACCGCATGAGCCATTCCGGAGATACGGGGGCCGGGACCATCACCACCAAGGTCCCCGCGCGACTCGACCGTCTTCCCTGGTCACGATGGCATTGGATGATCGTGATCGGGCTGGGGACGGTCTGGATCCTGGACGGCCTGGAAGTGACCATCGTCGGCAACATCGCCAGCCGTCTGTCGGAGGACGGCAGCGGACTGCCGATCTCGCCCGCACAGGTCACCGGCCTGGCCGCCGCCCTTTATGTGGCCGGCGCCTGCTCCGGGGCGCTCTTCTTCGGCTGGCTCACCGACCGGTACGGCCGGAAAAAGCTCTTCATGATCACGCTCGTGGTCTATCTGGCGGCGACCGCCGCGACCGCGCTGTCCTTCTCCGTCTGGTGGTTCTTCCTCTTCCGTTTCCTCACCGGCTTCGGCATCGGCGGGGAGTACGCGGCCATCAACTCGGCCATCGACGAACTGATCCCCAGCAAGTACCGGGGCCGCGTCGACCTCATCATCAACGGCAGTTACTGGCTCGGTGCCATGGGCGGCGCGCTGCTGTCGGTCCTGGCCCTGAACACCGACATCTTCCCCAAGGACCTGGGGTGGCGGCTCACGTTCGCCCTGGGCGTCGTGCTGGGCCTGGTCATCCTGCTGGTCCGCCGTCATGTCCCGGAGTCCCCGAGGTGGATGTTCATCCACGGCCGGCCGGACGGCGCCGACGAACTCGTCGCGGGCGTGGAACGGGAGGTGGAGGCCGAGACCGGCAGGAAGCTGCCCGAGCCCAGGACCTCCATCACCATCGAACAGCGGCGCTCCGTCGGGTTCGTCGAGATCGCCCGCACGCTGTTCCGGCAGTACCCCCGGCGCGCGTTCCTCGGCTTCGCGCTCTTCGTCGGGCAGGCGTTCCTCTACAACGCCATCACCTTCGGGTTCGGTTCGATCCTGGTGACGTTCTTCGACGTCTCCAGCGGCTCGACCGGTTATTTCTTCGCCGCCATCGCGCTCGGCAACTTCCTCGGCCCGCTGGCGCTCGGACGGTTGTTCGATACGGTGGGCCGCCGGGTGATGATCTCGGGGACGTACATCGTCTCCGGGCTGCTGCTCTTCCTCACCGCGTGGTTCTTCGGCAACGGCTGGCTGAACGCGACGACCATGACGGTGTGCTGGGGCGTGATCCTCTTCTTCGCCTCGGCCGGGGCGAGCTCCGCCTACCTCACCGTCAGCGAGGTCTTCCCGATGGAGACCCGTGCCATGGCGATCGCCTTCTTCTACGCCATCGGTACGGCGGCGGGCGGCATCTCCGGTCCGCTGCTCTTCGCCGAGCTCACGTCGAGCGGGGTCGTGAGCGACGCCGTGATCGCCTTCTGCGTCGGCGCGTCGCTGATGGTGCTCGCGGGCCTCGTGGCGGTGTTCCTCGCCGTGGCCGCCGAGGGCAAGTCGCTGGAGGACATCGCCGCGCCCCTGTCCGTACGCGAGGAGAAGGCCGGGAGGACGGACACGGACACGGCCGACGCGACGGCCGTGTGACCGGGATCCGGAGCGCCGGAAGGCTTCCTCGACGGCCGCGAACGCGGCGGGCGCCGGCCCGGTGGAAGGGAATTCCACCGGGCCGGCGCCCTGTCGTCCGTGCCGTTCCGGGCCGCGGGACGCGCTGGGTCAGGCGGGGAGGATGTTCTCCGCCTGCGGGCCCTTCTGGCCCTGCGTGACCTCGAAGGTCACCTTCTGGCCTTCCTGCAGCTCACGGAAGCCGGACGTGGCGATGTTCGAGTAGTGCGCGAACACGTCGGGGCCACCGCCGTCCTGAGCGATGAAGCCGAAGCCCTTTTCCGAGTTGAACCACTTCACTGTTCCACTGGCCATGCTGAGTCTCCGTTTCAAGGGACGCATGGTTCCCGCACGGTGCGGGAACCGGAGGTGATCGCCTGGTCCGCAGAGACGCTGAACAGCACAAACGCCCGTGACGGCGCGTCACGGGCGAGCGGTACTTCGGAACCACGACAGCTGATCAAGACGCTACATGGCGCGACGCGATACAGCCACAGAAACGACCAACTCTTCGCTCTGTGCCGCGTACGGGAGCGCGATTGGGTCAGGTTCGACCGTTTGGCGAGCTTCCCGGTCAGGTCCACGCACCGGTGCCGTGGACCCGACCGGGACGGTTCCGGCTACCAGCGGTGGTGGACCGAGGCGCGCAGGCGGCGGTCGTACAGCTCGCGCACCGCGTCCAGCGTCGCCTGCGGCAGCGGCGGGAGAGCGGCGGCGGCGCCGTTGCCGCGGGCCTGCTCGACGGAGCGGGCGCCGGGGATGACGGTGGTGACGCCGGGCTGCTGGATGATCCAGCGCAGCGCGGTCTGGGCCTGCGTGGCCCCCTCCGGAACCAGCCCGGCGAACTCGGCCGCGGCCGCGAGCCCGGTCTCGTAGTCGATGCCGGAGAAGGTCTCGCCCTGGTCGAACGCCTCGCCGTGCCGGTTGTACGTGCGGTGGTCGTTCGCGGCGAAGACCGTGTCCTTGGTGTACTTGCCGGTCAGCAGGCCGGACGCGAGCGGGACGCGCGCGATGATGCCGACGCCCGCCGCGCGGGCGGCCGGCAGCACCTCTTCCAGCGGCTTCAGCCGGAACGGGTTGAGGATGATCTGGACGCTGGCGACGCCGGGGCGGGCGATGGCGGTGAGGGCCTCCGCGCAGGTCTCGACGCTCACCGCGTAGGCGGCGATCCGCTTCTCCGCGACGAGGGTGTCCAGCGCGTCGTAGACCGCGTCGGACGCGTACACGCTCGTGGGCGGGCAGTGCAGCTGAACGAGGTCCAGGGTGTCCACGCCGAGGTTGGACCGCGACCGGTCGTTCCAGGCGCGGAAGTTGTCCAGGACGTAGTTCTCCGGCAGCTGTTCGGCCCGCCGGCCCATCTTCGTCGCGACGAAGACCCGGGCGTCCGCGCGCTCCTTCAGATACCGGCCGATCAGCTGCTCGCTGCGGCCGTCCCCGTACACATCCGCGGTGTCGAAGAAGGTGACGCCCGACTCGACGGCCGCGTCCAGGACGGCGAAGGCGTCCGTCTCGGTCACCTCGCCCCAGTCGGCGCCCAGTTGCCAGGTACCCAGTCCGACGACGGAGACCTCTTGTCCCGTCCTGCCCACTACACGCTGCTCCATACTGATCATGGTACGTCGTCCGGCGTGGGGGCATTATTTTGCAGATCCTGCACTTTTGCATACTCTGCAAGTTGTGAGGAACGAAGCTGCCGCGCCCGGGCTCCGCGAGCGCAAGAAGCAGGCCACCCGCGCGGCCCTGTCGGAGGCGGCGGTACGGCTGGCCGCCGAGCACGGCGCCGAGCACGTCACCGTCGAGGCGATCAGCGAGGCCGCCGGCGTCTCGCCGCGTACGTTCTTCAACTACTTCGACAGCCACGACGACGCGTTCGTCATGATCGACCGCGAGATAGGGGAGCGCGTACGGCGCGCGGTGCGCGACGCGCCCGCCGCGGTGCCCCCGCTCGACGCCGTCCGCGAGGCGCTCGCCACCGAACTAGCGGACGTGGAGGAGCGGCAGGAGATCTGGAGCCTGCGGGCCACGGTGCTGCGGCGCTCCCCGCATCTGCTGGTCCGCGGCCTCGGCGTGCATCTGGCCGAGGAACTCGAACTGGCCGAGGCCATCGAGCACCGGCTCGGTCCCGGGCGGGCGGGAGGTTCCGCCGGCGCGGCTCCCGGTCTCTATCCGAGGCTGCTGGCCGCCATCGCCGGGACCGCCGTGCGGGTCTCCGTCGAGCACTGGTGCGCGCAGGCCCCGGCCGTCGCTTTCCCCGAGGTTTTCCGGCGCGTTTTCACGCATCTGGCCGAAGGTCTTCCGGAACCGGCGGAATCATCGGAAGCGGAGTCGCCGCGGGCGCCGGCCGACGGCTGAGCCCCTGACTTCTTTCCCCCTATTCTTTCGCCCGCTTCTTTCGCCCGCCGTCTTCCTTCACTGCTTTCCCGCCCCGCTTTCCGCCGCTGCTTTCCGCCGCTGCTTTCCCGCTGTTTTACCGCTGTTTCTCTGTGCATCCGATCCATGAATTTCGAGAAGGACACCTTGAGTACAACTGAGGCGCCGGAGTCGGCGCCGACCTCCATGTCCAACCGTCAAATACTCCAGGCCATGTCGGGGCTGATGGCCGGCATGTTCGTCGCCATCCTGGCCGGCACGGTGGTGGCCAACGCCCTTCCGCGCATCATCGCGGACCTCGGCGCCAGCCAGTCCTCGTACACCTGGGTGGTCACCTCCGAGCTGCTCGCCATGACGGCCACCGTGCCGCTGTGGGGCAAGCTCTCCGACCTCTACAACAAGAAGCTGCTGCTCCAGCTCTCGCTGGGCATGTTCGTGGTCGGCTCCCTGCTCGCCGGCTTCTCGCAGGGCGTCGGCCTGCTCATCTTCAGCCGGGTCGTCCAGGGCATCGGCGCCGGCGGTCTGACCGCTCTCGCGCAGGTCGTCATGGCCGCGGTCATCCCGCCGCGCAGGCTGGGCAAGTACGCCGGTATCTTCGGCGCCGTCTTCGCCGTCGGTACGGTCGCGGGTCCGCTGGTCGGCGGTGTGCTGGTGGACACCTCCTGGCTGGGCTGGCGCTGGTGCTTCTTCATCGGCGTACCCTTCGCGCTGGCCGCGATCCTGCTGCTCCAGCGCACGCTGAAGCTGCCCACGGTCCGCCGCGAGGTGAAGATCGACTTCCTGGGCGCGTCCCTGATCGTCGCGGGCGTCTGCTCGCTGCTCATCTGGACCTCGCTGGCGGGCAGCCGCTTCGACTGGGCGTCCTGGCAGACGGCCGCCCTGACCGGCACGGGTGTCGTGCTGCTGGTGGCCGCGGTCTTCGTGGAATCCCGCGTCGCCGAGCCGATCATCCCGCTCACCATCTTCCGCAACCGCACCGTGGCGCTGACCACCATCGCCAGCCTGCTGGTCGGTGTGGCCATGTTCGGCGGCACCGTCTTCCTCTCGCAGTACTTCCAGATCGCCCTCGGCAAGTCCCCCACGGTCGCGGGCCTGATGAGCCTGCCGATGATCCTCGGTCTGCTGGTGTCCTCCACCGTCGCCGGCCAGATCATCAGCGCCACCGGCAAGTGGAAGATCTACCTGGTCGGCGGCGGTGCCATCATGACGGCGGGTCTGGGCCTGCTGTCGACGATCGACACCGACACGGGCTTCGGGCTGCTCAGCCTCTACATGGCCGTCCTCGGCATCGGCGTCGGCATGCTGATGCAGAACCTGGTCCTCGCGGCGCAGAACGATGTCCCCGCCTCCGAGCTGGGCGCGACCACGTCCGTCCTGTCGTTCTTCCGCAGCATGGGCGGGACGATCGGGGTGAGCGTCCTGGGCGCGGTGCTCGCCAACAGGGTGTCCGCCGAGATGTCCAAGAGCCTCGGTACGGCCGGCCAGGCCGCGTCCGGCGGTTCGGGTGAGACCTCCGTACCGGACATGACGAAGCTGCCCCCGGCCATGCGGGAGATCGTGGAGAACGCCTACGGGCTGGCCACGGCGGAACTCTTCCTCGTCGCCGCTCCGTTCGCGGCGCTCGCGCTGCTCGCGGTGGTGTTCATCAAGGAGAAGCCGCTCAAGACGACGAGCGGCATGGAGCGTCTCGCCGAGGAGAGCAAGCAGCCCGCCGACGCCTCGGACACTCCGGCGGCCCCGGTCGCCTGACCCCGCGACGTCCCGCCGCACGACCCGGCCCCGGCCGCGCCCCTCAGGGTGCGGTCGGGGCCGGCGCCGTACCGGCCCGGCACGCTCCGGAAACTTCCTCGCCGGGTGCCGTGTCGGTCCTGCGGGCACCCTGAGGAACGGGCGCAGAGTGAGAAGCGGAGAGGGAGCCGCCGGCCCGGAGCCGGCGCCAGAGCCGAGGAGGAACACCATGAAGCAGTACCTGCTCAGCGTGATGCAGCCCGACGGGGAGCCGCCCGCGCCCGAGGTCCTGGAGCGGATCGGGCAGGACCTGGCCGCCTTCCACCAGGAGCTGCGGGCGGCCGGGGCATGGGTCTTCGCCGGTGGCCTGCACGCCCCGGAGACCGCCACCGTGGTCCGTCCCTCGGACGGCGGGACGGTCGTCACCGACGGTCCGTACACCCAGGGCACGGAACACCTCGGCGGGCTGTGCGTCGTCCGGGCACCCGACCTCGACGCGGCACTGGCCTGGGGCCGTCAGGCCGCCCTGGCGACCACCCTCCCCATCGAGGTGCGGGCCTTCCACGGCGACGTCGCGGACTGATGCCCGGCCCGCAGGACCGCGTCGGTCTCCGGGCGCCCGGGCGCCGCGCGTTCGGCGTCCCGGTCGCTGGAGGATGAAGCGCCCGCCTCTCCCCGGGGGGAGCCTTTCGGGAGGACGGGCGCTGCTCGTGGGGCGGCCGGGGCCGCCGGGAACCGGACGCTCGTGGGCGTCAGACGCCGTAGGGGCGCATCGCCGGACTGCCGGGGGCGGCGCCGGACGCGGTGTCCGCTCCGGTACCCCGGCCGTGCAGGACGAGAGCGCGGGCGAGGAAGCCGAGCGCCGCAGTGCAGAGCAGGGTCCGCAGGATGTTGGTCGACTCCCAGGTGCCCTTGAACTTGTCGACGATGGCGAAGTCCGTCATCTTCGCCGCGTTCCCGGCGTCGGCCAGCTCGTTGTTGAGCGGGATGTTGACGCTGAACGTGACGATCAGGGCGATCAGGTAGAGCACGGTCGCCGCGCCGATCCACAGGGCGACACCCCGCCGGCCCTGCCGGTGCTCCAGGAACGCGGCGACCCCCGTGGCCACCAGGGCTCCCATGAAGACCATCCCGAAGAGACCACTGCCGTCGATCAGCGCGTTGAAGTTCTGCATGGCGGCGACGTAGACGCGGTCGTCCGCCTTCGCCAGCCCCGGCATGACCGAGACGTCGAAGGCGAAGAAGAGGCCCGCCATGAGCCCCATCGTGATGGTGGCGATCATCAGCAGCGGTCCGGCCCACCTGCCGCGGCGCACCGGCGGCGCGGTGGCGGGAGCCGGCGGGTAGGGCGCGTAGGGGTTGGGCGTTCCGGTCTGGTTGAAGCTCATGGGACTTCCTTGTCTGGTGGTCGAAGCCGTCCGACGCGAGGTGATCCGGTGGCCGCCACGGGGGTGTCGCCGACGCCGCCGCCGCGGTGCGACACGGCGGTGCGTCTGCCCCGTGGCCGGGTGGGGCCCGGTGGCTGCGGGCGGCGTCATGAGGACAGTCAAGTCCGGCGCGGCCCGCGGGTACATAGCCGAGAAGCTCAGGTCCATGTCCCGGCGTCCAAGGCAGCCCCCACGCACGGGAGCCGGACGGCCGGGCAGGTCAGGGCGCGGTGGTGGCCGGCGTCCGTACGCCGGACTCGGCCACGCCCAGGTTCTGGTGGATCTCCAGCGTCGCCGTGGAGCGGTTGAGGGTGATGTAGTGCAGGCCGGGGGCGCCTTCGGCGAGCAGCCGTTCGGCCATGACGGTGGCGTACTCGACGCCGATGCGGTGGCCGTCCGCCGGCCGGTCGCGGGCCTCCTCCAGCCGCCGGGCCAGCGCGTCCGGGAAGCGGGCGTCGCTGAGTTCGGCGAAGCGGCGGATCTGCCGGACATCGGTGGCCGGCATGATCTCCGGGATGACGGGGGTCGTACAGCCCGCGGCCTCGATCCGGTCCCGGAGCCGCAGGTAGTCGTCCACGTCGAAGAACATCTGGGTGATGGCGTAGTCGGCGCCTGCCCGGCACTTGGCGACGAAGTGGCGGATGTCGCTGTCCCAGTCGGGCGAGCGTGGATGGCGTTCGGGGAACGCGGCCACACCGACGGTGAAGTCGCCCAGTTCCCTGATGAGGGAGACGAGTTCACTCGCCTGGGCGAAGCCTTCCGGGTGGCGGACCCAGTCGCCGCGCGGGTCGCCGGGCGGGTCGCCGCGCAGCGCGAGTACATCCCGGATGCCGGCGTCCGCGTACTGGCCGATGATGTGGCGCAGTTCGGCGACCGAGTGGCCGACCGCGGTGAGGTGAGCGACCGGGCGCAGGGTGGTCTCGGCGGCGATGCGCTTGGTCACCTCGATGGTCCGGTCCCGGGACGAGCCGCCGGCGCCGTACGTCACGGAGACGAAGGACGGGGCGAGCGCTTCGATGCGGCGGATGGCGTTCCACAGGGTGCGTTCACCCGCTTCGGTCTTCGGCGGGAAGAACTCGAAGGAGTACGAACGTCCGCCGTCGGCCGGCAGATCGCGCCGGCCTGGCCGGGGATGCTGGGGACGGTCTGCGGTCTCTGCCGCCATGGCCGGGGTCCTTCCTGGAGTGTCGCTCAGTGTCCGGGCGAGTACGCTCCGCTCACAGTAGCCGCGATGGGCGGCGCTCCCCCGGGCCTGACCACGGAGTGATCACGGGCGTGGCGGAACCGGCCAACAGGCCCTTTCGTGTGCGGAGTTCAGCTCCGTGCCGGGGTGTCCCGGCGCCGTGCCAGGCACTCCTCCAGGAAGGCCAGCGCGCGCAGGTGGTAGACGCGGGCCGTGCGGCCGATGCTGATGTTGTGCCCGGCGGACGGCAGTCGTTCCACCGTGACGAGGGGGGCGGCCGTCAGCCGGTCCCTCATCGCGGCCAGCGCGTCGTCGTCGAGCTCCCACCAGAGTTCGTCCTCCGCGAAGGTGAGCCTGACCGGGTTCGTGACGCGGCCTGCCAGACGCTGGTACTGGGCGGGCCAGAACGCCGTCTGGGCGGCCTCGCGCGAGGGCACCGGCTTCAGCAGGGAACGGCTCGCCTGGAAGGTCCCGGGCGGATAGTGGCGCAGCGGGCCCCAGTTGAGCTTGGACGCGCCGCCGCCGAGGGTGTCGGGGAAGTGCCGCGCCCCCGGGGCGTACTGCCAGCCGCAGCCGTTGATGTCCAGGCCGAGCAGCGCGCGGCCCGCGTCCTCGGCCGCCATGTGCAGTGCGACCTTGCCGCCGTCGGAGTGGGCGACCACGAAGAACCCGGCACCGGTCGGGTGGGTGCGGGCGAAGTCGGCGAGCGCGGTGTTCAGTGTCGTCGCCTGCTCGCCGAGCGGCTGGCCCTCGGGGAGTTGGCTCGCGGACGCCCCGTAGCCGGGGCGGTCCAGGGCCAGCACGGTGAGGCCGAGCCGCGCGCCCAGCGTGAGAAGCGAGTTGACGGGGTCGGTGAGGCCGTGGAAGTAGTCGGCGCACATGCCCCGGCCGTGGACGGCGACGATCACGGCACGGGGGTCGCCGCCCTCCGGCTCGGCGAGCAGCCCGGAGACCTGTACGCCGCCGCCGTCGAGCGTCACGGGCCGTACGGCGGGTTCGGCCGGGAGCGGCGCGGTCCCGTCGGGCGGCACGTGGCCGGGAGCCGGTACGAGGGCGGGAGCCGGTACGGGGGCGGGAGCCGGTACGGGGGCGGGAGCCGGTACGGGGCCGGGAGCCGGTACGGGGCCGGGAGCCGGTACGGGGCCGGGGGCGGGTACGGGGGCGGCGGCGAGGACCGCGCCGAAAGTCGCGTCGTCGCCCGGCAGGGCGCCGACGGGCACGACGCCGGCCGGCGGGACACCGGCCGGCTCGGCGCCCGCCGGCGGGGCGGCGGGCAGGGCGCCCAGCACCGCGACGTCGGCGGCGGCCGGGACCGGGGCGGGGAGGGCGGGAACGGCGGCCGCGGCGGTGTCGGCCGGTGCGGTGCCGCCGGGCTCGGCGTCGCCGGGGACCGCGGCGGGGGCTGGTGCTGTCATGGCGGGCGGACTCTCCTGGGAGGCGGGGACGAGCCGGTCAGGGCGTCAGACGGAACGGACCGCCGGACGTGCGCGGGCGCGGTCCAGCTGGTCGAGCCAGCCGGCCGCGCTCTCGGTGCGCAGCAGCGAGGTGCCGACGAGCAGACCGGCGAAGCCCGCGGCGAGCAGCTCGGCGGCGGCGACCGGGCCGTCGATCGCGCTGGCGCTGACCGGGCAGCGGGTCCCGGACGCCCGGAGCGCCGGCAGCAGCGCGAGGCTGCGGTCCAGGTTGCCCCGGTCGGTCTCCTTGGCCTTGATGTCCTTGTTGTTGACGGCGATGACGCATTCGTCGGTGTGCGGCAGCCCGTCGAGCTCGGCCTCCTCGGTCACCTCGACGAAGGGCGTGAGGCCGGCGGAGAGGCAGCCGGTGATCAGATTGCGCATGGCGGACCTGGGCAGCAGGGCGGCGGTGAGCAGGACGGCGGAGGCGCCGAGTTCCCTGGCGGTGCGCAGCTGGTCCCGGCGGGTGATGAAGTCCTTCTGGAGCAGCGGCAGGTCGGTGAGGGCGGCGACATCGCGGAGCAGGGCGGGGGTGCCGCCGAACCAGCGTCCTGTCACCACCGAGACGCAGGGCGCGCCCGCCTTCTCGTACGACTCGACGATCGCGGCCGGGGTACGGCCGCCGAGCAGGTCGTAGCCGTGCGCGTCACGCCGTTTGACCTCCATGACCAGGGGGCGTTCCGCGGCCAGCAGGGCTTCCAGGAATCGGGCTGTCATGGAGACTCCTCAGGGGACGTGGCGGTCCGCCAGGCGCGGGCCAGGGCGGTGACGGCAGGCGCCGAGAAGCGTCCGTGGCCGTCGCGGGCCGCGGTGTCGACGTCGATGCCGCGGAACCCGGGATGGCGGGCGACGGTGTCGAAGTCGGGCCGGTTGTGCGGGGAGAGGCCCCCGGCGAGCAGGAACGGCCGGCTGAGGCGGGGCAGCAGGGCCAGCACGTCGTCTTCCGCCAGTGGGTGTCCCGTGCTGCCGACGCGGCCGTCCTCGGTGGTGGTGTCCAGCAGGAACAGGTCGGTGCCGGCCCGTTCGTACGCGCCGATCAGCGGGCGTTCGAGGCAGCGGCCGCCGCGCAGGTGGAGGACTTTGACGAGGACGGCGTCGGGCAGGGCCGCGCGCACGGCCCTGACCACGGCGGGGGGCTGGTACGCGTGGAGTTGCAGCCAGCGCAGGCCGGTGCGGCGGGCCAGGCCGGTGAGGGCTTCGGGGTCGCTCAGGAAGGTGACGAGGACCGGTTGGAGGCGGCCGGTGGCGAGGGCCGCCCCGGCCAGGACGGTCAGCAGCCGCTCGGGCAGCTCGGCGTGGCCGCCGGGGACGCCGTGCCACAGGCCGACGCAGTCCGCTCCCGCGGCGTCGAGGGTGGCGATGTCGTCGGGGGTGGTGGCCCCGCAGACTTTCAGGACCCGGCGGGCCTCGGGTGCGGCCGAGTGTCCCGCCGGGAGCCTGGAGGCGGGCTCCGGGCTCATTTGCCCAGACCCAGCATCGAGGCGATGCGGTTGTACTGGATTTCGCTGGTGCCCGAGTAGATCGTGCCGGCCACGGCGTTGCGCACGTCCTTCTCCAGGCCGTACTCGGTCATGTAGCCGTGACCGCCGAAGATCTGCACGGCGGCCAGGCTGGTCGCCAGATGGCTCTCGCTCGTCACCAGTTTGGCGATGGCCATGTCCTCGGTGACGTTCTCGCCGGCCGCGAGGCGTTCACCGGTGTCGTACAGCCATTTCCTGGCCGTCTCCAGTCGGATCCTCATGTCGACGATCTTGTTGGCGACGGACTGGTAGGAGCCGATGGGCTTGCCGAAGGAACGGCGGGTCTTCGCGTACTCGACGCAGCGGTCGAGCCGGTGCCGCATCTCCCCCACGTTGACGATGAAGGAGAAGAGGATCTCCCGCTTCATCACGTGGTCGAGCACGATGAACCCGCCGCCGACCCGGCCCAGGACCTGAGTCGCGGGAATCCGGCACTCGTCGAAGAACAGCTCGCTCAGCGGCGAGGTGCGCAGTCCCATCTTCTTGGTCGGTCCGCCGATCGTGAGCCCCGGGGTGTCCCGGTCCACGAGGAACGCGGTGACCCCGAGCGCGCCGCCGTCCGGACGCGTACGCGCGTACACGACGAACACATCGGCGACCGGTCCGTTGCTGACGAAGATCTTGGAGCCGTTCAGGACGAATTGGTCGCCGTCCCGTACCGCCCTGGTGGTCATCGCCATGGCGTCCGAGCCGCCCTCGGCCTCGGTGATGGCATGGGCGCCGATCGCCTCGCCCGAGCAGATCCGCGTCAGGTACTTCTCCTTCTGCTCCGCCGTACCGAACTGCTCCACCGGCACGCCGGTGCTGGCCATGGTGGTGGTGACCGAGAAGCTCAGCCCGGAGTCGCGGCAGTGTTCACCCAGCCCTTCGAGGACGTACATGGTGGTGAGCAGGGACTGGCCCAGGCCGCCCCACCGTTCGTCGAAGGGCAGGCTGAGGATGCCGGTCTCCCGGATCAGTTTCCACTTGTCCCAGGAGAACGTGGCCTGTTCGTCCTGTTCTATGTGGCCGGCGCTGAGCGCCTCACCCCACTGGGCCAGGCCCTTGCGCAGTGCGGCCTGGTCGGCGTTCCAGCGGATCACGGCGAGCCTTTCCGTATGCGGATCAGTTGCGGATCAGGTGCGGATCAGGTGCGGATCAGGTGCGGATCGGAGGGCGGTGCTGCTCAGTAGGCCGAGGAGGACTGCTCGTCGAGCTGGTGCACCTCGTCGCCCTGGAGCGCCGGGGAGAAGACGCACACCAGTCTCAGGTCCTCGTGCGGGCTGGCCACGAGGTAGTGGGCGTCGTTCTCGTTGAGGGAGTAGAGCCGGCCGGGCACGATGGGGTGCGAGGTGCCGTCGAGCTCGATCACTTCGCCGGAACCCTCGATGCAGTAGCAGGATTCGAGGTGATTGCGGTACTCCAGACGGGACTTGGTGCCCGCCAGCACGGTAGTGTCGGTGACGCTGTAACCGAGGCCGTCGGCGGCCACAAGGAACCGACGGCTCAGGCCGTTGCCCCACTCGACCGTCTTGACACTGTCCAGGTCGCGGATGATCATGTTCAACTCCCTGTTCTCGCAGGTGTGGTGGAACGGGTGGGCGTTACGGACCTGACGAAGGCGCGGAAGTCCGCGATGACGTCGCCCCCTCGGTCGAGCGACTGCTCGATCCGGGCGACCCCTGCGGAGCCGATGATTACGGCATCGGCTCCGCAGGCGCCTACGGTCTCCACGTCTTCTCTGGTCCTGACCCCGAAGCCGATGGCTATCGGGGACGCTGTGTGCGCCCGGAGCGCGGCGACCGTGCCGGCGAGACCGGCGTGACCGGTGGCCGGGGCGGTGCCGCTGCGTCCGTAGTGGGCGACGAGATAGAGATAGGCGGTGGCCTCGGCCGCCGCCTCGGCGACGGTCTGCGGCGGGCTCTGCTGGTAGCAGGTGGTGACGACGGGCACCCCCGCCGCACGGGCCGCCGCGTAGTGGGCGGTACGCAGCCGGGGCGGCAGCCCGTGGACGAGCAGGCCGTCCGCGCCCGAGTCCGCGACGGCACGGAGCGTGGTCGCGGGGTCCCGGCGCTTGAGCGAGTGGCTCCAGTCGGCGAGCAGCGCGATCCGC
This sequence comes from Streptomyces sp. NPDC051569, assembly GCF_044454085.1. Classification (NCBI taxonomy): domain Bacteria; kingdom Bacillati; phylum Actinomycetota; class Actinomycetes; order Kitasatosporales; family Streptomycetaceae; genus Streptomyces; species Streptomyces sp. NPDC051569. The sequence goes on along the minus strand of NZ_JBITDJ010000010.1, from coordinate 102,823 downwards.
AGCCGGCGCAGCCGGGGGCGTACCACGGCGATGAAGGCCAGCACCTCGTCGAGGCCGGTGCCGAGGTCGAGGGCGCGGCGGGCCGAGCGGCGGATGACCGGGCCGTCGGTGACCGAGTCCGGGAAGGGCACGGCCAGTTCGAGGCAGTCGACGCCCTCCTCGTCGAGCATCAGCACCAGGTCGGCGAGGACGTCGAGCGGCGGATCCCCCGCGTTGAGGAAGAGGGCGAGGCCCGGTCCGGCGTCCGGTCCGGTGCGGGTGAAGAAGTCAGCCATGGGTCGCCGCCTCGGGTCGGTGCGCCGGGACCGGACGCAGTGCCGCCCTGGCCGGGCGCGTTCCTTCGGCTCGTACGCGCTCGGCGAGGTCACGGGCGGCTCCGCCGCTGACCGCCTCCCGCATGGTGCGGACGGCCTGGGTCCAGTCGGTGAGGTGGCCGCTCGCGACCGCCAGTGCCGCGGCGTTGAGGCAGACGGTGCGGGTCGCCACCTCCCCGGCGGTGCCGGCGAGGACGGAGAGGAAGTGGTCGGGCGCCGAGGCCGGGTCGGGGGCCGGCAGGAGATCGTCGAAGCCGCCGCCCGCCGGGACCAGCTCGCCCGCCGGGAAGCGCAGTTCGCGGCCGTCGCCGGTGTGCACGGTGTTGTCGGCGAAGCCCAGCAGTTCGTCGGCGCCGAGGCTGTTGCTGGTCAGCCACAGGGTGCGTCCCGTGACGGTCGCGGCGAGGGCGCGCAGCTCGGCCAGTGGCGCGGTCGCCGAGACTCCGGTGACCTGCGCCGTGACGGGCAGATCGGCGAGGAAGGGCCCGAGGACGTTGAGGAAGCGGCCGAAGGGCTTCATGCTCGCCGGCACGATGGTCCTGGCCAGCCGGGTCAGCTGCGCCGGGTAGACGAACGGCCCGGCGAAGGCGATGCCGTGGCGCTCCAGGGTCTCGGCGGTCTGCTCGTACGAGGAGGTCAGCCGGACGCCGAGCCGTTCCAGCAGATCGACGGAGCCGAGGCTGCTGGTGTAGGCGCGCGAGCCGGTCTTGACGACCTTCACCCCGGCCGCGGCGGCGACGAACGCCGACGCGGTGGAGATGTTGAACGTCTTCGGTCCGCCGCCGGTGCCCACCACGTTGACCGTGCCGGGCCAGCGGCCCGCCTCGTGGGCGGGCCGCCGTTCGGCGAGCGAGGCCAGCAGGTGGCGCAGCGTCTCGTGGTCGGGAAACCGGGTGGTCAGGGAGGCCAGCAGGGCGAGGGCCTCGGCTCTGTCGAGGGCTCCGTCGCCGAGCTGGTCCCACAGGGACCGCCAGGTCTCGTGTCCGACCGGCGCGCGCTGCTCCAGCAGGCCGATGAGTGCGTCATGCACCGCTAGCTACCTGCCACCTCGGTTGTGCGCGCACCGGCGATGAACGCGTCGATCGCCGCGACACTGCGGAAGTTGTTCGGGTCGAGGTCGGCGTCGCCGATCGCCACCTCGAAGCGGTCCTCGACCCAGGCGATCAGCTTGAGCACGCCGAGGCTGTCGATGACCCCGTCCGAGAGCAGGTCGTGGTCGTCGGCCAGCTCCTCGGCGCTGATGTCGGGCAGGAACTCCTCGATCACGAACTGCTTGATGGTGCCGACGTGGCTCATGACGTCCTTCCTTTGGCTGTTGACAACTCGTGGAGGCGGTCGAGCGCCTTGCGGTCGACCTTTCCGGTGGCGGTCTTCGGCAGGGGCTCGCCGAGGATCTGGAGCTTCGCGGGTACGGCCGCCCTGGGCAGGCTCCGGGCGCAGTGCCGGCGCAGGGTGAGGCTGCTCAGTGAGCTGCCGGGCGCGCGCTGTACGGCGGCGACGAGCCGGCGGCCCTCGATGGGGTCCGGCACGGCGGCCACGCCCGCTTCGAGCACGTCGGGGTGGTCCAGCAGCACCCGCTCGATCTCGGCGGTGTTCACGGCGACGCCGCGCACCTTGACCTGGTGGTCGCCGCGTCCCGTGAGATGGAGCCTGCCTTCCGCGTCGCGCCGCACCAGGTCGCCGGTGCGGAACCAGGGGCGGTCGTCGAGTCCCAGCGGGTGGCCGGTGAACTTGTCGGCGTGGCGGGTCCGGTCGAGGTAGCCGGCCGCCTGGAAGGGCGTGGAGACGTACAGCTCGCCGGAGCCGGGGCCTTCGACGGCGGCGCCGTCCATGTCGAGGATCAGCGCTTCGACGCCCGGCAGCGGCAGGCCGATCGGGACCGGTGGGAAGGCCGTGGCGCTGCGGTCGACCTCGTGGACGAAGCTGTCGTTGGTCTCGGTGCAGCCGTAGATGTTGTGGATGCGCGCCGAGGGGAACAGCCCGGGCAGTGCGGCGAAGGTGCGGTCCGGGATGACGTCGCCGCTGAACATCACGTGCTCGACGCCGGGCAGGGTCGCCTCGCGCCGCTGGGCGGCGTCGAGGAGCAGACCGTAGAACATCGGCACCGCCTGGACCACGTCGACGTCGTGGCGCTCCAGCAGGTCGAGCAGGTGACCGCCGCGTGCGGCCAGGGCCGGGTCCACCAGGACGACGCGGCCGCCGTGGGCCAGGGTCGTCCAGACGTCCAGCAGGCAGAGATCGAAGTTGAGCGGCGCGTAGTTGAGCACCGTTCTGCCGGGACCGATGGAGAAGGCGGATCCGGCCCAGGCGACGAACCGGTTCACGGCTCCCCGGCCGAGCGGGACGATCTTGGGCAGGCTGGTGGAGCCGGAGGTGGTGAGCATGAACGACACCTCGGCGGCCTCGCGCGGCGAGAGCGGCTGCGGGGTGACCTCGGGGTTCGGCACGACCCGGGCGGCGTCGCCCTCGGGAGTGATCACCCGGCGGCAGCCCGCCTGGGCGAAGAGATCCGCGAGGAGGGTGTCGGCGAGGGCGGGCGACGGCAGCAGGAAGGGGCGGCGGGCCAGCAGGCAGGCCAGCACCAGGGCGATGGCCGTCGGCGATTTGCCGGCGAGCACCCCGACGGGCTCGCCCGGGGTCAGGCCCAACTGGGCCAGCCGGTCGCGCTCGCGGCCGGCGCGCTCGTACAGCTCGCGGTACGTGATCTCCTCGCCGTTCCAGAGCAGGGCGGGCGCGTCGGGGCGCTCGCGGACCTGGAGGAGGAAACCGCCCACCAGGCCGAGGCTGTCAGTCGTCATCGCCGCCTCCGTTCGCGTCCGTGTCGTTGTCCGTCGCTCCGTCACCGGCCGCGGCCGGTGCGAGCTCGATCCAGCCGCTCTTGACGGCCGGTCCCGCCGGGGTGCGGCAGGTGAAGCGGATCACCCGGTGCGACTCGTCGGGCTGGAGCTCCACACGGAGCGGCTCGCCGGGCGCCACCGGGGTCGAGAAGCGTCCGCCGATGCCCCGGACCCGGGACGCGTCGCCGTCGGCGTAGCGGTCGACGGTCTCCTCGACGGCCAGCGCCACCACGCTCATGCCGTGGGCGATGACCGAGGCGAACCCGGCGGCACGGGCCGCTTCGGGATCGAGATGGATCGGGTTCTCGTCGCCGGAGGCGTGCGCGTAGCGGCGGATCCACTCGGCGGTCGGTTCGTGGGTGACGGTCGCCGGCTCACCGGCCCCGGTGGGGGCCGGGGCGGCGGGGCCCCCGGAGATGTCCCCGAAGGGTTCGAGGGCGGTGGCGCCCACCAGCAGGGCGCTGGTGACCAGTTCGGCGAAGGGCTCCGCCGTGTCCGCGTGGTCCGTACGGGCCGCGGCGTCCGTACCGCTCGCGCCGTCCGTACGGGCCGTGGCGTCCGTACGGGCCGTGGCGTCCGTGGCGCCGTCGCCGGTGAGCCGGGAGCGCAGGGCGACCCGCACCCCGCGTCCCTCGCGGCGGGCGCCGAGCACGTCGAGCGTCACGGTGACCTGTTCGCCGGGGCGCACGAGCCGGTGGCAGCGGATGTCCTGGCCGAGGTGGACGACCGATACGGGTCCCGGCTCCTCCTCGGTCAGCGCGGACACGGTCCGCTCGGCGACCGTGTGCGCGAGGACGAACGCGTGCACGGGTGAGGCCAGTTGGTCCTTGGCGGCGGGCAACTCGGCGCGTACCGCGTCACGGTAGGCGGCTATCTCCTCCGCGGTGACGGTGCGCGTCGCCGCCGGGACGGGGGTGGGCGGGGTGGTCATACCGGTGCCACCACCAGACTGGAGTTGTGGCCGCCGAAGCCGAAGGAGTTGGACAGCGCGGGACCGGACACCACGGTGCGCGGGGCGCCGTGGACCACGTCGATTTCCATGCCTGGCTCCAGCTGCTCGTGGTTGGCGGTGGGCGGGACCTCGCACCGGCGCATCGCCTGGACGGTGGCGATCAGCTCGACGGTGCCCGCGGCCCCGATGAGATGGCCGATGACGCTCTTGCTCGCGGTCACCGGCGGCCCGTCGGTGCCGAACACCTTGGTGAGAGCGGTCGCTTCGGCCCGGTCGTTGTGCTGGGTCGAGGTGCCGTGCGCGTTGACGTGGACGATGTCGGAGGGGGCGAGTCCCGCGTCGGCGATGGCTCCCTGCATGGCGCCGACGGCGGCGGCGCCGTCCGGCAGCGGCATGGCGAGGTGGTAGGCGTCGGCGGTGGCGGCGTAGCCGGCGACGGTCGCGTACGTCCGCGCGCCACGCGCCCGGGCGTCGTCGAGCCGTTCCAGGACGACGAAGCCCGCGCCCTCCCCCATCACGAAGCCGTCGCGGTCGGTGTCGAACGGCCGGGAGGCGTGCTCCGGGTCGTCGTTGCGCAGCGATACGGCGTTGAGGTTGCCGAAGCCGGCGAGGGTGACGGGGGTGAGGGTGGACTCGCAGCCGCCCGCGAGGACGACATCCGCCCGGTAGGTCTGCAGGAGCATCAGCGCGTGGCCGATGGCGTCGGCCCCGCTGGCGCAGGTGGTGGCGATGGTCAGGGCGGGGCCCTGCCAGCCGAGCCGCATCGCGATCTGGGCCGCCGCCGCGTTGGGCATCGTCATCAGCGGCATCAGCGGATTGACCCGGTGCGGCCCCGCCTCGGTGAACTTGCGGGACTCCTCGTCGCTGGTGGCCCGGCCGCCGACGGCGTTGCCGACGACGATCGCGGTACGGCCGGGGTCGGCGGCCGGGGCGCCCGCGTCGCGGTGGGCGGCGAGGGCCGCGGTCGTCCCGTACAGGGCGAACGGGTCCATCCGGCGGGCTTCCTTGGCGGGCACCAGGCCGATGTCGTCGAGTCCCCGGACCCGGCAGCCGATGCGTACGCGGTGGCGTTCCAGGTCGAGGTGGGTGAGCTCGGCGGCGGTGGACCTCCCCGCGCGCAGGGTGGCCCACAGGTCGTCAGGGGTGCAGCCGGCCGGGGTGACGACGCCCATGCCGGTGATCGCGACGGGTGCTTTCGACTGTGCGTGCCTCGGTGAGGTTGGCATCTCGGATCCCGTATCCCGTACGAGCGGCGGAAGGGCGGAAGGGGCGCCGGCGCGCTGGGCCGGCGCGGCGGCTCAGGCCGGGATCAGACCGCACTCGCGGGCGGCCTTGAGGAAGGCCTCCGCGGCGAAGTCGATGTCGGCCTTGGTGTGCCGGGCGGTGATGGCGATCCGCAGCCGGGCCAGGTCGTTGGGGACGGCCGGGGTGACCACCGGCAGTCCGATGACACCGGCCCTGCGACAGGCGGTGGCGTAGTCGTACGCCGCTTCGTCGGAGCCGGCGATGACCGGGACGACCGCGGTCTCGCTGTCACCGGTGCGCATGCCCGCGTCGTTCAGCATCCGGCGGAAGCGCGCGGATTCCTGCTGGATGTGGGTGACGCGCTCGGGCTCGCGCTCCAGGATGCGCAGCGACTCCAGGGCCGCGCCCGACTGGGCGGGACCGAGGGCGGCGGAGAAGAGGAAGGGCCTGGCCGCGTACTTGAGGTGGCCGATCAGCTCGCTGGGTCCGGCGACCCAACCGCCCATGGAGGGGATCGCCTTCGACAGGGTGCCCAGCTTGACGTCGACCTTCGCGGTGTGGTCGAAGTGCTCCTCGATGCCCTTGCCGGTGGCGCCGATGACGCCCAGGGCGTGGGCCTCGTCGACCATCAGCAGGGCGTTGTGGGCATCGCACACCCGGCGCAGCTCGGGCAGCGGGGCGATGTCGCCGTCCATGGAGTAGACGCTGTCGACGATGACGAGGCGGACACCGTCGGGGCTCGCGGCGGCCAGCCGCCGGTCGAGGTGGTCGACGTCGTTGTGGCGGAAGCGCGTGACGGTCGCGCCGCTCAGCCGGCAGCCGTCGACGATGCTGGCGTGGTCGTACTTGTCGATCAGGACGGTGTCGCCGGCGCCGACCAGGGCGCCGACCGTGCCGACGTTGGCCGCGTAGCCGGAGCCGAACACCAGGGCTTCCTGCCGGCCGGCGAACCGGGCCACCTCCGCCTCGAGTTCCTCGTGCAGCGGGATCGAGCCGGCCAGCGCCCGGACCCCGTGGTTGCCGGTGCCGTACAGGTCGACCGCGGCCTTCGCCGCCGCGACGACGCGCTCGTCGCCGGCCAGGCCCAGGTAGCTGTAGCCCGACATCATCAGGAGGCGCTCGCCGTCGAGGTCGGCGTAGGCGCTGTCGCGCTCGACCGTGTACGTCACGAAGCTGTTGCGGCGGGCGGGCTCCCACTCGAGGGACTGCACGCGGCGACGTGTCGCGTCCAGTTTCGGCGCGAGACGTTCCCATCCTCCAGATGTGTTCACGTGCGTCCTCTCATCCACGTTTCGGACAATTACCCGAGTCCGCTCAACCTGGACTCAAAGTGCGTCGCAATTCAACGACAGGCGCGCAAGGCGCGCGCAACACGGCGCTGAGATGGACGAATTCAAAAACGCAAGAAGAACGCGACGAGAGGCGGTAAGCGGAACGTGGCTCTCCGACCAATTACTCGGCAATGTTCTCCAGCCACTGTTGACACACCGAGAACACTGAACGGTATCGTCCAATTCTTGTGCAGGGGGCATGCACAGCGTGTCCTGATCTCCTTCACAAGGACGACTGTGACGGGTCCCCTGGCGCGATGGAGACACCGCCGCCGGCGGCATCCGCCGTCGGTGCAACCGGCAGACAGCCGCCCGCACCGGGGAGTACAGCTTGCTCATCAGACTTGCTGGTCTCGTCACGATCGAGCCCGAAGGGGCTCCGCCGCAGCACTTGTCCAGCGCACAGGCTCAAGTCGCGTTCGCCCGGCTCATCCTTGAACGGTCCGGCGGTACGAGCCGCGACCAACTGGCGGACACCGTCTGGCCCGACGGCCTGCCCGACACCTGGGCCTCGGCCCTGCGCAGTGTGGTGAGCCGGGTCCGTACCTTCGTCACCTTCCCGCAGCAGCAGCCGGGGGTCACCCCGCTCGTCGCGCACGGCGGCCGCTATCTGCTCCGGCTTCCCGACGACGCGGCCGTGGACATCGAGTGTGCCGAGGCGGCGGTGGCCGAGGCGGCCGAGGCGTACGCCATCGGCTCCTACGCGGTCGCCCAGCAGCTCGGCTCCGCGGCGGTCTCCAATCTACGCGGGTCATTCCTGCCGGCCCACGAGGGCGAGTGGGTCAACAGCATGCGGGAGCGTCTCGACGAGCTCCGGCTGTGCGCGCTGGAGACCGCGAGCCTCGCCTCCGCCGCGCTCGGCGACGAGCACCACGCGCTGCGGTACGCCGAGGAAGCGGTACGGCGCGCGCCGTTCCGGGAGAGCGCGTACCGGTGCCGGATGGCCGCGCACCGGACGGCCGGCAACCGGGCCGAGGCGCTGCGCACCTACCAGCAGTTGCGGGAGGTGCTCGCCGAGGAGCTGGGCATCGATCCGGCGCCGGAGAGCGAGGCCGCCTATCTGGAGCTGCTGCGGGCGCCCGATCCACAGCGCCGGCCGGAACCGAAAGCCGTGACCCGGCTGGATCCGGTGCTGATGGGCATGTTCGAGGCCCCGTACCCGAGGCCCGCGGCGCCCCGGCCGTGCTCCCTGACGGCGGACGGCTGTGAAACGCATCCGACGCGGCCCGCGCGGCCTGTGCCGGGACGGCGTGCCGCGTAGCGGACAGCGGGGGAGAACGCGTGGGCGGCCCGGCGATGACGCCGGGCCGCCTCTTTCATTTCGCCTGCCGGCCGGTCGGGGCTCGGGGTGCCTGCCGTGCTGCCGGGGCATGCCGGACGGCCGGGGCGCTGAAGGAAGCACACCGGCCGTACGGGTCCTGACGGGTCTCGGTCGGGCCGGAGGCCGACCGGCGGTCTCAGGTGATCGAGACCCCGCTGTCGATGCTGATGACCTGGCCCGTCATGCAGTCCTGGTCCAGGAAGAGACCGGCGCTGCGGGCCACCTCCTCGACCGTGACGAAGCGGGGAATGGGGGCTTTGTCCTCCATCCCCTCGATGACACGGCCGGGCAGGTCCTTCGTCATCCCGGTGATCATGAAGCCCGGGGACAGGGCGTTCACGGTCACCCCGCGCCGGCCGCACTCCGCGGCCAGGGTGCGGGTGAAGCCGATGAGGCCGGCTTTCGAGGCGGAGTACGCCGTCTGGCCCGCTGTCGCGATCAGGCCGGAGGGCGACACCACGTTGATGATCCGTCCCCACCGCTGGCGGAGCATGTACGGCACGGCCACCCGGGCGGTGTGGAAGGAACCCACCAGGTTGGTCTGGATCACCTGCTGCCAGTCCGCCGGCGACTGCATCGCCATCAGCGCGTCCTTGCGGATCGCGCCGTTGTTGACGAGGACGTCGACCGGACCGAGCCGCTCGCTGATCCGCGCGTACATCGCGGTGACGGCGTCCCAGGACCCGACGTCCCCGGTCACGACGACCGAGTCGTTGGTGAGCTTCTCCTGGACGGCCTTCGCCTGTGCTTCGGAGCTGTTGTAGTGGACCGCCACCCGGCAGCCGAGCGCGTCGAGTTCGAGTGCCAGGGCCTGCCCGAGCCCGCCGGACGCCCCCGTGACCAGGGCGACCGGCTGCTCGGGCCGGCTGCCCGGCCCGCTGTTACGGCTCATTTCCTCTCCCCGCCCCACTCCAGGAGCATCGATCCCCAGGTCATTCCCGCGCCGAAGCCGGCCAGCATGACGAGATCGCCGTTCTGGATCCGGCCGTCGTCGAGCGCCTCGGTGAGGGCGATCGGGATGGACGCGGACGCGGTGTTGCCGTACCGCTCCAGATTGGTGACCAGCGCCTCTTTCCGCAGACCGGTGTGGCTGAGGATCGAATTGATGATCCGGATGTTGGCCTGGTGCGGGATGATGTGGTCGATGTCGGCCGCGTCGACCTTGGCGCTCTCCAGTGTCTCCCGGACCGTACGGACGGTGTAGCGGACGGCGTTGAGATAGATCTCATTGCCGTTGATCTTGGCGAAATGCAGTCCTTCGCGGACCGTTTCCTCGGTCGTCGGCATCCTGCTGCCGCCCGCCAGTACCTTCAGGCTGCCGGTGCAGGAGCCGTCCGCGCCGAGGTTCCATGCCTTGACCCGGTTCTCGGGTCCCGGCTGGAGTACCACCGCGCCGGCCCCGTCGCCGACGAGGATGGACAGGTCGCGGTCGGCCGGGTTCGCCGTCAGGGTGTGGGTGTCGGAGCCGATCAGCAGGATCGGCCGGGGATCGATGGCGATGAGCGCCATCGCCGACACGAGACCGTAGACGAACCCCGCGCACTCCGAGTTGACGTCGTGCGCGCTGCCCGCGATGCCCAGGTCGTGATGGACGAACGCGGACGTCGCGGGCGAGGGCTGCTCGGGCGTGGCGGTCGCGACGATCAGATGGGCGATGTCGGCGCCGGTCAGGCCCGCCTTCTCCAGCGCCCGCCGGCCGGCCTCGACGGCCAGTGAGGCGGTCGTCTGTCCCGGTCCCACGGCCCGGCGCTCGCGGATACCGCACCGGCTGACGATCCAGTTCTCGTCGACACCGAAACGCTCCGCGAGTTCCAGGCTGGTGACCTTGCGCTCGGGTACGGCCATGCCCCACCCGGTGATGTCGAAGCCGTTCACGGGCGGTCTCGCTACGCCTGCGCCGGCTGCGGGACGAGCGCGAGGATGCGCTCGTACACGTGGCGCAGCGTGGTCGTGTCGTCGAGGTCCGCGAACAGCGACTCGTCCGCGGGGATGTCCGGGTACTGGTTCTGGAACCCGTACAGCCACTCCATCAGGTCCAGCGAGTCGACGTCCGCGATGTGCTGCAGCGGTGCATCGGGGCTGACCTCCTGGGCACCCGACACGGCCTCGAGCTGGCTCGCCAGTTCTTCGATGGTGGGCAGCGTCATGAGCTTCGGTCCTCTCTCGCGGTGCATCCGGTTTCGAGAGGCATGGAAGCGCGGCCCGCGCAACCGGCGCGCAACACCGCCGGTCCCTGGCCGTCTTGCGCGTCTGTTGCGAGCAACGCGGTTATCTCATGACCGATTCACCAGGTCGGACGAGCAGAGAAGCGACAGGAAAGAGGTCGAGATGACAACGGTCGCACCCAGGTCGGTGGACCCCGAGGTCGACGCGGTCAGGCACCACTACGAGGTGAGTAACGATTTCTACCGGCTCCTGCTGGGCCCGACCATGATGTACTCCGGCGGCTACTGGGAGCAGGGCGAGGACCTCGTCGCGACGCTGGACGAGGCCCAGGAGCGCAAGCTCGACGTCTTCGCGGAGATCGCCGGCGCCGCGGGCACCAGCCGCGTGCTGGACATCGGCTGCGGCTGGGGCACCATGCTGAACCGGCTCACCACCGTCCACGGTGTGGAGCAGGCGGTCGGTCTCACGCTGAGCCGTACCCAGGAGGCGTTCATCGCCGGCCTGGACAACCCGCGCATCACCACGCGGGTGGAGAGCTGGGCGGACCACGAGAGCGACGAGAAGTACGACGCGGCGTTCTGCATCAACGCGCTGGAGCACTTCGTGTCCTCCAACCTGCCGCCGCGTGAGCGCACCAAGCGCTACCGCTTCTTCTTCAACCAGGTGTCGAAGGCGCTGAACCCGGGCGCGAAGTTCGTCCTGCACACCATGACGGCCGAGGCGCAGCCGATGACCCGCGAAATCCTCGCGGACCTCAAGTTCCTGCAGCGCTCGGAGTTCGAGGGGATGCACATCCCCCACCTGCACGAGCTGACCGCCGCCGCCGAGGGTCTCTTCGAGGTCGTCGAGATCGTCAACGAGCGGGAGTCCTTCGCCATGGCGTGCCGCGCCTGGCTGAAGCGGCTGGCCGCGGACCGCGCGACGGCTGTGGCGCTGGAGGGCGAGGAGGTCGTGGCCCGCTTCGAGCGCTACCTCGACATCTTCGCGTACACGCTCGAGGACAAGTTCTTCAACAACTTCCGCGTCACCATCGCGCGCAAGGGCTGAGGGGGCCACCGTGACAAGCATTCTCGAACCCGCCCGCGGTGACGGGGTGAGCAGCGGGTCGGAGCAGCCGGCCGGCCGGGGTCCGACCCGTCATCTGCGGGTCGCGGTCATCGGCACCGGCTTCTCGGGCCTGGGAACGGCCATCCGGCTGCTCCAGCGGGGCATCGACGACTTCCTGGTCTTCGAGCGGGCCGGCGAGGTGGGCGGCACCTGGCGCGACAACACCTACCCGGGATGCGCCTGCGACGTCCAGGCCCACCTCTACTCCTTCTCGTTCGCGAGGAACCCGGAGTGGAAGAGCACCTTCGCCAAGCGCGACGAGGTCTTCGGATATCTGCGGGACTGCGCCGACCGTTTCGGTGTCCGCCCGCACATCCGCTTCCACCACGAGCTGATCGCGGCCCGCTGGGACGAGGACACCCGCTGCTGGCACATCGAGACCTCCGGCGGCGAGTACACCGCCCAGGTCCTGGTCGCGGGCGCCGGCTACCTCAGTGAGCCCGCCGTGCCGGATCTGCCGGGGCTGGCGGACTTCGAGGGGAAGGTGTTCCACTCCTCGCGCTGGGACCACGATCATGATCTGACCGGCAAGCGGGTCGCCGTGATCGGTACGGGCGCCTCCGCCATCCAGTTCGTGCCGAAGATCCAGCCCGAGGTCGGGCAGCTGGACCTCTACCAGCGCACGCCTCCGTGGGTCGGGCCCAAGAACGACAAGCCCAACAGCGCGTTCCACTCGAAGATGCTGCGCGGCTTCCCCGGTTACCAGAAGTTCCGGCGCAACTTCAACATGTGGGGCCGGGAGGTCCTGGGCTTCGCCTTCGCCCGCCCCAAGGTGGCGCTGAAGGTGCAGAAGATGGCCTCCGACCATCTGAAGAAGAGCGTCGAGGACCCGGCGCTGCGGGAGCGGCTCACGCCGGACTACGTCGTGGCGTGCAAGCGGCTGCTGTTCTCCAACACCTGGTACCCGGCGATCCAGCAGCCGAACGTGGACATCGTCAGCGACTCCATCGACCATGTCCGGGCCAAGTCCATCGTGACGAAGGACGGCCAGGAGCGCGAGGTCGACACCATCATCATGGGCACCGGCTTCCTCGCCACCGACCGGCCGGTCACCCGGCGGATCTGGGGCCGGGACGGGGTCCAGCTGCGGGACGCCTGGAGCGAGGGAGGAATGTCCGCCCACCGCGGCACCACCATCGCCGGGTTCCCCAATCTCTTCATGATGCTGGGCCCCAACACGACGCTGGGGCACTCCTCGCAGACCGTGATGATCGAGGCGCAGATCGCGTACGTCATGGACGCGCTCAAGCAGATGGACAAGCGCGGCCTGTCCAGCGTCGAGGTCAGGCCCGAGGCGCAGCAGTCGTACAACGCCGTCCTGGACAAGCGGCAGGCCCGCGCGGTCTGGAGCGCCGGCGGCTGCAAGAGCTGGTATCTGGACAGCCAGGGGCGCAACCCGTCGATCTGGCCCACGTACACGTGGCGCTTCCGCAACGGGACCAAGCGCTTCGATCTGGGCGAGTACCAGCTCGCCACCACGGTGGGCGCCGGCAGGCCGGCCGTCAAGCACGTATGACGAACGGAAGCACGGAGCGGATGAGCACCGACGCGCCTTCCCGGCGCCGGGTCCCCGGCGGTACGGCGGCCCTGGCGACCGCCGTCGCGGGCCGGCCCGGCCACGGGGACGCGGGCCACGGCGGCGGCCCGGTGACCCGGACGGTGCCGTGGGCGGTCCCGCTGCCGGGCTCCGTCCAGGAGATCGTCACCCCCGGCCGGGGCTGCTTCGCCTGACCGGGCCCGGCCGGACGGCCGGACGGCGCGGGAGCGGGGGCCCCGCCGCGGGCCCCGCTCCCGCGCCGCGACCGCCTCTTCTGTTTCTTTTGTTTCTTCCGCTTCTTCTGTTTCTTCAGTTCCTCCGCACCATCCTCATCCTCATCCTCATCCGCCGTCCCACCACAGGGAGACTGGCATGAACGGCTACGACATCATCGACGAGGCGGTGGTCGACGCCCCCGCGGACGTCGTCTGGGACGCTCTCATCGCCGAGTTCCGCGGTGCCGCCCAATGGTGGGTCCCGGCCAACACCTTCGAGACCGTGTCCGGCGCCCCCGACGAGATCGGCGGCCGGGTCGCGGGGATCGTCCACACCAAGGGCGTCGGCAACGGGGGCCCCAAGCTCCGCTTCACCGCCCGGACGACCTCCGTCGAACCGGGCCGGCGACTCACCGTCGAGTACGTCGACGGCGTCTTCCGGGGGCCCGCCAGCTTCACTCTGGAGCCGCTGGACGGCGGGCACCGCACCAGGATCTCCATGCACTTCCAGGGCCGGCCGAACGGCAAGCTGAAGCTGCTGGCCAAGGTCGCCGACATCGGCGCCGAGCACTCGAAGGCGGCGCAGGCGGCCTTCGCCGCGCTCGACGCGAAGCTGGCCGGGGCACGGACCCGGGTCGGCGGCGGGAGCGCCCGGTGAGCGGCGCCACGGCGGCCCGCCCGACCGCCTCCACCGCCTCCGCCCTCCCTGTCCCGCCGGTGCCCCGCACCGACGAGACCACCGTACGGACGGACGACGGCGCCGCACTCGCCGTCACCGTCCTCGCGCCGCTGGCGCCCGGCCCCGGCAGCGGCACGACGGCCGTGCTCGCGCACGGCTGGGCGGCGGGCCGCCGGGTCTGGGGCACGGTCGCCGACCGGCTGATCCGCTCCGGGTACCGCGTGGTCCTGTACGACCAGCGCGGGCACGGGGCGTCGAGTCTGGGCAGAACGCCGATCGCCATCAGCCGGCTCGGCGCCGACCTGGCCGCCGTGCTGGGCGAGACGGACGCGCGGGACGCCGTGCTCGTGGGCCACTCCGGCGGCGGTTTCGCCACGCTGGCGTACGTCACCGCCGATCCGACCGCCGCGCGGCGGCTGCGCGGCCTGGTGCTGCTGGGCACCGCCGCGCACGACCAGGACACCGCCGACAGCGAAGTACGCATGATGGGCAGCGCGCTGTTCTCGCGGGCCCTGCGGCGGCCCGCGCTCGGCCGGCGGCTGCTGGCCCAGACCATGGGCAAGAACGTTGACCCGTACCTGATGGAGGTGAACCGGCAGCTGTTCGCGGCCGTCTCACCCCAGGTACGTGCCGACTGCTTCCGCTCGTCGCGCGGTATGGACCTGCGCGACGGGCTGGCCCGGGTGCGGGTGCCCGCCGTGGTGCTGGCGGGCGACAACGACCGGGTCGTCAAGCCGGAGCTGGGTGCCGTGGTGGCGAAGGCGCTGCCGGACGCGCGGTACGAACTGCTCCCGGGCGCGGGTCACATGCTGCCGCTGGAGCGGCCGGACGAGGTCCTGGGCGCGGTGGCCGCCCTGGTCGCAGGCCCCCGCTCGTAGCCTCGCGATGATCGAGGAGATTCTGCCCCCGGGCGTCAGGTCGGCCGAAGCGTTCGACGACCTGGCGCCCGCTCCGCTGTTTCCGGAGGAAGCCGCCCTGATGGCGGGGCGACGGGCCCGGCGGCAGCGGCAGTTCGCCACCGCCCGGGCCTGCGCGCGGCGCTCGCTGGCCGAACTGGGCGTGGCCCCGGCGCCGTTGCTGCCGGGCCCCGGCGGCGCACCGCTCTGGCCCGAGGGTGTGGTGGGCAGCATCACCCACTGCGACGGTTACCGGGCCGCGGTGGTGGCCAGGTCGGCGCGGACGGCCGCGCTCGGCATCGACGCCGAGCCCGCCCTCCCGCTGCCGCGCGGCGTGCTCGGCCTGGTCGCCTCCGACACCGAGCGCGCGGCGCTGGAGCGGCTGGCCGGCGCGCGGCCGGACGTCTGCTGGGACCGGCTGATGTTCTCGGCCAAGGAAGCCGTCTACAAGGCGTGGTTCCCCGCGACACGGCGGTGGCTGGGATTCGCCGACGCCGAGGTGGAGTTCGGCCCCGGGGGAACATTCACGGCCCGCCTGCACCCGGCCGACCCGCCGCCGGGGGCGTGCACCGGCTTCACCGGCCGCTGGCTGGTACGCGGAGATCTCCTGATGACGGTGGTCAGCCGGGAGGCGTCTCCGGAACCGGTCTCCCGGTAACCGGCTCCCCGGAACCCGTTCCTGCTCCTGCTCCTGGTCAGCGGTCAGCGGTCAGCGGTCAGCGGTCGAGCACCACGGTCTGGGTCGGCGCGGTGAGGCGCTGGGCGGTGTGGGTCCGGCCGCCCTTGCGGAACTCCTGCGGGCTCACACCCCGTACCCGCTTGAAGGCGGCGCTGAGCGCGAAGGCTCCGCTGTAGCCGACCCGCCGTGCCACCGTTGCCACCGTCGCGTCCGGCTCGCGCAGCAGGTCCGCCGCGAGGGTGAGGCGCCAGCCGGTCAGGTACGCCATCGGCGGTTCGCCGACCAGCTGGGTGAAGTGGCGGGCGAGGCCGGCCCGGGAGACCCCCACGGTGTCCGCGAGCGAGGCCACCGTCCAGGCCTTGCCCGGCTGTTCGTGCAGGAGCCGCAGCGCGGGTCCGACCACCGGGTCGCTCTGGGCGCGGTACCAGGCGGGGGCGCCGGACTCGGGTACCGCGAGCCAGGTGCGCAGGACGCTGACAAGGAGCAGGTCCAGCAACCGGTCGAGGACGAGTTCCTGGCCGATCTCGTCCTTGCTGATCTCCGCGGCGAGGATGTGGACGAGCGGATTGTCGCCCACCTCGGCGGGGCGGACGAGCAGAACGGGCAGGGCGGCGAGCAGGCGCCGGCCGATCTCGCTGGGCGCCTGGTAGGTGCCGCTGAGCATCACCGAGGAGTCACCCAGGCTGTCGTCGCCCCAGGTGCGTACGCCCAGGGCCATCGACTCGGTGACGTCCTCGCCGTCGGTGGTGTTGCAGCGCTGTTCGGGCCCGACGACGATCTGGACGTCGGTCCCGGGCTGATCGGCGATGGTGTACGCGTCGGGGCCGCGCATCACGGCGACATCGCCGGGGTGGAGCTGGACGGGATACCCCTTGTCGGGGAGGACCCAGGCGTCGCCGCGCACCATCGTCACCACGGAGATGGGTGCCCGGTCCTCGACCCGCAGGGACCACGGCGGACGGAAGACCGACTTCAGGAGGAACGCGCCGCGGGCCTTCGGACCTTCGAGCAGACCGGTCAGTGTGTCCATGCCAGAACCTTAGACGACGCCGTATGAAACGGCACTGGTTTCACCGGATCTGTCTCAGCCGTCTCGGGCCGCCACGGGCTGTCGCGGGCCGTCTCGGGCCGCCACGGGCCGCCACGGGCTGTCGCGAGCGGCCGCCGGCCGTCGCGGTCCGGTGGAGGGGGACGCGCCCGCCCTCCCCGCGGGGGAACGGGAGAGAGGACGGGCGCGGTTCGGGGCGGGCGCGGCGCAGCGGAGGCGCCGCACGCCCAGGGGGTGGGTCAGGCCGGGCCGGCCGCTCCCCTGCCGCGCAGGAGGAGGGCGTGGCCTAGGGCTCCGAGGGCAGCCGCGCAGGCGAGCGTGCGGGCGGCGTTGGCCGTACGCCACGGCCGGTCGAACCGGCCGCGTACGGCCCGGAAGTCGGTGCCGGCGGCCGGCGAACCGGTGCGGGCCAGCATCCTGTTGAGCGGGAGGTTCACCAGCATGGTGATCACGATGGACAGGGCGTAGAGGGTGAAGGCGGTCCTCGTCCAGCGCGCGGCGTCCAGGTGGCCGAGGCGCCGCTGGAGGGCGGCCGCCACGCCGGTGGCGACGAACACTCCCACGAACAGCAGGCCGAACAGCCCGTTGTTGTCGATGACGCCGTTGATGCGTCGCATCACGGTCACATACGTCTCGTCGTCGGCGCGGGCCAGGCCGGGCATGACCGATATGTCGAAGGCGAAGTACAGCCCCGCCATGAGCCCGGTGCCGATGGTGGCGGCGGCGAGAACGGGTCCGGCCGCCCCGTCACCGGTGCGTACGGTCACCGGCGAGAGGCCGGCTGCTGCTGGAACGGTGGGCATCGGGCTTCCTCAGGGGCGTCGGGGTACGGCGGGGACAGGGCCTGCGGTCCCGGGACGGGATCCGGGGCAGTGGTCGGGACGGAATCAGGTGGGACACGGTCCCGTGGGTCAGGACGGGCGGGTGACACCGGTGAGGGTCCGCTCGTACCGCCTGCGCAGCACGGTGTTGCCGATCAGCCGGACGGGCGGCGGGATGGTGGCCGCGACGTTCGCCACCGACCGCTTGTCCGCGCCGTCGAACATCCAGGGCTGCAGGGAGGTCATGACCTTGATCGGGGCGCTGGCGACCACCCTGCGCTCGACCTCCAGGTACTGGTCCGGCGAGAGCTGGGCGAAGACGGGGAAGGACACCTTCTCCTCGTCCTTGAGGTGCTCGCGCAGGACGGCGTCGAAGCGGGTGGCCGCCGGGCCGACGGCCGCGGGATCACCACCCGGCCGGAGCGCGGCCGTGACCGCCTCCATGGCCCGGTCGAGCACCACATGGTCCTCACCGAGCAGCCGCGCCTGGGGGGCGAACTGCGGCGCCCTGCTGAGCAGTCCGGGCCAGAGCACGTCGTCCTCGCTGCGGTGGTGCCAGTCGATGATGTCGCGCAGCTGCTGCCACCACGCACCGGCCGGGCCGAGCCCGGCCCTGGTCAGGACGGGCGCGGCGGCGAGCAGCCGCCGGGCGTCCCGGCGCATCGCGATGTGCATCAGCGCGAATCCGTGGAAGTGACCCGGCAGGGAACCGAGTCCGTGCTCGCTCGACATGGGGGTACTCATGGTCGCCTCCTCGTGGTTGGTGCGTGCCGGCCCGGCGGCGGATTCCCGGCCGCGGGGGACTCCCGCGGCCGGGTCCGCCGGCCGTGGGGACGGGATCAGACGTTCCAGACGCCGGTGGTGGCGGCGTCCCGGGCGAACTCGGAGAAGTCGCGGGGCTTACGGCCCAGCGCCTCCTCCACACCGTGCACCAGGTGCGTGTTCCGGCCGTCGAGAACGATGCCGAACAGCTCGGCGAACGCGACCGGCAGCCCCTTCTCCTCCAGCACGGCTCGGTACTGCTCGCAGGTGACCGGGGTATAGATGACGGGCCGGCCGGTGGCCTTGGACAGTTCGTCCGCCACCTCGCCGTAACTCATCAGCCGAGGTCCTGACAGTTCGTAGATCCTCCCGATGTGCTGCGGGTCGGTCAGCGCGGCGACGGCCACCTCGGCGACGTCGTCGACGTCCAGGAACGCCTCGACTGCGTCCCCGGTCGGCAGGGCGAGTTCACCGTCGAGGACGGGTCCCAGGAAGAAGCTCTCGCTGAAGTTCTGGTTGAACCAACTGCACCGCAGGATGGTCCAGTCGGCGCCGGACTCCCTCAGCTTGAGCTCGCCCTGACGCGCGCCCTCCTCGCCCCGGCCGGAGAGCAGCACCAGGCGGACCGCGCCCCGGGCGACGGCGTACCGGGAGAAGGCGCCGACGGCCTCGGCCGCTCCGGGGAAGGCGAGGTCCGGGTGGTAGGCGACGTAGACGGCTCCGACACCTTCCAGTGCGGCTTCCCAGGTGGAGGGGGCCTCCCAGACGAAGGGCACGTGGGCGTGGCGCGAGCCGACACGCACCGGAAGGCCCTGCGCCGCCAGCCGGGCCGCGACTCTGCGGCCCGTCTTGCCGGTGCCGCCGATGACGAGCGTCGTCGTCTTCTCCGCCTGCTGGGTCCTGGCGGTCCGGTTGCTCTGCGTGCTCTGCGTCATGCGTACAGTCAAGTCCACCCCGGTGAGACGCGACATAGCTGCAAAGCTCAGTTACATACGCGTTCGTCTCAGGAGTAGCCCATGCCGCCACAGACGTTGATCGCCTGCGCGGTGATGGAGGCGGCGCTCTCCGTCGTGAGATAGCCGACGAGGCCCGCCACCTCCTCGGGGGTGGAGTAGCGGCCCAGCGGGATCTTCGCCTCGAACTGCTCCTGGACGAAGTCCTCGGTGGTGTTCCACGCCGCCGCGTAGCCCTGGCGTACCTGCTCGGCCATGGGGGTCTCCACATAGCCGGGGCAGACCGCGTTCACGGTGACGCCCACCGGGGCCAGTTCCTTGCCGAGCGCCTTGGTGAAACCGACGACGCCGTGTTTGGAGGCGGAGAACGGGGCGCCCATCAGAACACCCTGCTTTCCCGCGGTGGAGGCGATGTTGATGATGCGGCCGTAACCGGCCTCCACCAGACCTCCGTTCAGGAGCACCTCACGGGTCAGCAGGAAGACCCCGTTCAGATTGGTGTCGATGACGTCGTACCAGAGTTCGTCGGCTATTTCGGCGGTGGGACCGCCGCCGCCCCGGCCCGCGTTGTTCACCAGGATGTTGACCGGGCCGAACTGTCCGACCACGGTGGCCACCAGAGCGGCCACCGAGGCCCGTTTGCGGACGTCGGCCACGGCGCCCTCGACCTCGATCCCCTCGGCGCGGAGGTCCTCGACAGTCTGTTTGACCTCCTGGGCCGTCCGCGAGCAGATGAACACCCGATGGCCTCGCCGGCCCAGCTCCCGAGCGACCCCGAGACCGATGCCCCGCGTCGCGCCGGTGATCAGAGCCACCGGATGTTTTGGCGCGCTCACCGGACTTCCCCGGCATTCAACGGACCCAGAACCTGAATCTCCACGGCTTCCTCCGCACGTCGTCGAATCCCCGTCGAAAAGCATCTGTTCGACATCTGGCATGCTAGCCGCGCCCCGGCATGAGTTCTTGAATTCTTACGTACCTGTCGAATATGTCTCCATCACCCCTATTTACCGGGCGCGACAGAGGGGTTGAAGCGCAGCTCCACGACGTTTAAACATCGCAATGGAAAAGAATGCCGGAACAATTCCGGTCCACTGCCCCCCGGCAGCGGACCGCCCACCCGCCGGCACACACCTGCCCCCCAACCGCCCCTCGATGCAAGGGGTTTCATCCCCACGAGGGGCATGCGTGCCGAGGCCGGGGGATTCCAGGGTTTCCGCATATTCCATGCTCGCAGAAAGCCCAGGGTCCCTGGCATGATCCAGCAGGGGCCGGAAGGCGGGGATCTCGTTGCTCTTGTCGGTGACCTGGCGCTGGGCCAGGACGTGACCGGTGTGGTCCATCGCGGCGAGCAGGGTGACGTACGGGGTGGCGGCGGTGCGTGAGCCGCGCAGGGCCTTGCCGTCGACGGCGATCGCCCGCGGTGCGGGGCCGGTCGCGGTGGTACGGCGGTGAGGAAAGCCCCGATTGCCTGGTCCGGGGCGTCGGCGATCCACTCGGTGATCGCGGTGAGCGACCGGGCGCCGGCCAGCACACTCGCCGCGGCAGCGGCGACCAGGGCGGACAACTGGTAGCGGCGCCCGCCGAACACCCCTCGGGTCGGACACCAGGCCCAGAAAGCCGGACAGAGCAACCGCGTCCGTCAGTGGGACGGGTGCGGAAGCCTGGGCCGGCTGGTCCAGCGCGGCGGGCACGGGGAAGATGCAGGAGCAGGCACGGACCCACCAAGTGTTCATGGGACTTCGACACTCACACGATCACCGAGACCGTGCCCGCACTGTTTCCCGGGCTCCCCAGTCAAGAACCAGATATGACAACACGTCAACGCCACTGCCGACGAACCGGCACATCAAGCAATCTCGCAAAGGCTCCGGACGGAAAGCCCGAGAACTCCCGTCCTGCATCCTTCATCCAACCGGGCGGATTATGTCCGAAATGAAATTCCGGACGGTCTGTTCTCCGGCGTCGCCGCGTGCTCCTCGACCACGGCCAGATAGGTGGCCGCCCGGGCCTCGGCGTCCGCCCGCCGGTCCGGTGGGATGTTCCGCAGCGCGCGCCGCCGGGATCCCCGGGTGAGCAGGTCCATGGAGTAGGCCGTCCGGGGCGAGCGCAGGAAGGCACGGGCCCTGCGCCGCGCCGCCCGGCGCAGGGTGAGACAGAAACCGGCGGCGATCAGGAAGTTGAGGGCCACCTTGCCGACGAGGCCGGCCAGGGAGCCCAGCAGAGGAGCGTCGAACAGCCAGTGCATGCCCATGGCGGTGAGCAGGCAGAGTGCCGCCGGACCGGTCCGGCGGCGCGCGGGCCGGTCGTCGTGGGCGAACAGGAAGCCGACCCCGGTTCCGGCGACGGCGGTCATCGTCCAGTGCGAACCGAGACCCGTCACCAGGACGCGGGTGATGAACGACTGCAGCACCTCGGCCCGCTGGTCCACTCCCCCGCCGAGCAGGATGGAGTTCATGGCGTACGTCCAGTTCTCCACGGCCTGGAAGCCCAGGCCGGTGAACGCGCCGAGGAAGAAGCCGTCGAGCGGGCCCCGGACCAGCCGCCGGGCGCCGAGTGCGATCAGCACGACGCCGGAGAGTTTGAGGAGTTCCTCGTTGAGCGGGGCGGTGAGCGCCGCGGCCCACCGGGAGCCGAAGCCGATACCGGCGGTCTTGAACCAGATGCCCTGGAGACCGGTGTTGGCGACGATGGCGCAGCCGGTCGCCGCGGTGGCTCCCCAGAGGACACCGCTCCAGGCCCAGGGACGCGGCGGTGGCTGGAAGGGACGCAGGCGCCCGAGGACGGCCGTGCCGAACCCGACCGTGATCAGCAGGAGCACCAGGGCCAGCAGCGCGGCGCCCGGGAAGACACGGATGACCGCGGCGAATTCGAAGATGATCAGCGCCGCGCCGAGGACGCAGAGGACGCCGCACAGCCACACCAGCGGCCGGCGTGACCAGGACGTCCGCAGGGAGGTGTACGCCGTGGAGGTGACGCCCCTCGTCACGATGCCTCCGGGGGAAAGGTGACGCTGCGGGCGACGGCCGCGGCGTCGGCGAGGGCGCGCCCGCCGGCCTCCTTCGTGGCGAGAACGGTGACTTCCACGACGTATCCGCCGCCGGGCGCCGGCCATACGGTGGCCGAGCCGGCGCGGCCGTCCCGGGTCAGGGTCCCCGTCTCGCCGTCCGCTCCCCCGGCGCTGGTGACGCGGCGCGGACCGCCCAGCCGGCTGCCGCCGTCCGCGACGGACTGGACCGCGCGCAGACCGGCCCAGAGCCGTGCGGCGTCGGTGGTCGCGGGCAGGGCGACATAGGTGGCGGCCAGGTCGACGCCGCCCCGGTGGAGCGCGTACCGGGCCCGCGGATCACTCCCCGATCTGCTCAGTACCCAACCGGCGCCGGTGACCCGCAGCGTGGCCGTGTCGTCGTCGGGCCCCAGCTCCAGTACGGCGCCGGCCGGCAGACTCTCGCCGTCGCCCACGGCCTGGTCGATCAGCGGCCAGCCGGCTGTCAGGGCCGCCATGACCAGCAGGACGCCGATCACCGCCCACCGGGCCGTTCGGGCCGATCGCCGAGGTGGCCGCCAGGCGGCTGTGAGCGGTGCGGAGTCCATTCACCTACGGTCCGTCAGGGGCGGTGTCCACGCAGCGCCAGTGACTCATACGAGTGGCCCGCGCGGACGCTGATCGTTTGATGTTCGATGTCAGCCGGCCGGGTACGGTCCGGCGTCGGCCGGACGGCCGCTTCTCGTGCCGTTCACGACTCGTGCCGCAGGGGCGTGAGCTGCTCGATGTCGTAGCGCACCCGCAGCTCGGCGACCGCCTCCGGATCGGGCGGGCCGCCGCCCTTGAGGATGTCGAGCAACTCCTCGAAGTACCGCTCGTGGCGGGAGGGCGGGGACGCCTGGAAGAACATCCTGGCGGGCTGGTCGCCCCGGTTGGCGAAGGCGTGCGGGCAGCCCGGCGGGACCACGACGACCGTTCCGGGCGTCGCCCTCACCGCCGTGAGACCCGACGCGGATTCCCAGTGGCGCCAGTCCTCGGTCCGTACGCGCGGCTCGAAGGCGAGGACGTCCAGTTCCCCTTCGAGGACGTAGAACAGCTCCTCGCCGCAGGCGTGCCGGTGCGCGCCGACATCGAAGCCGGGCGGGACGACCACCTCGAAACTGGAGGCGACGCGCGCGTGCTCGCCGGTGACCTTGAACGTCACCTGCTGGGCGGGGGTACGGATGGTGGTGCC
The DNA here is from genome assembly GCF_044454085.1 of Streptomyces sp. NPDC051569. Taxonomy (NCBI): domain Bacteria; kingdom Bacillati; phylum Actinomycetota; class Actinomycetes; order Kitasatosporales; family Streptomycetaceae; genus Streptomyces; species Streptomyces sp. NPDC051569. The sequence continues at coordinate 79,740 of NZ_JBITDJ010000010.1, read as the reverse complement.
CCCGCCCGGGGGGACGATCAGACCCTCGGTCCTGGTGGTACTGATCGTCACGTCAGCTCACCGGTTCGGCGGCGGGCGGGGCCATGGCGGTTCGCACCGGCGCGCCCAGCACCTGGCGGCCCGTCATGGTGTCCGCTCCGGACCGCCCCGCGGTGGTCCAGCGTCCCAGGGCCATCTCGGCGGTGATGCCGGGTCCGAAGCCGGCGATGATGCCCCGGGCGCCGTCGTCGGCGCCGCCCTCGTCGAAGAGTCTGCGGACGGCGTCGAGGACGACGGCGCTCGCGATGTTGCCGTACTCGGTGAGCGTGCCCCGGCTGAACCGGAACGCCTCGGGCGGTACCTCGAGGAAGTGGCTGAGGTCGTCCAGGATGCGCGGGCCGCCCGCGTGGATGATGTAGAAGTCGAGGCCGGTGGCGTCCCAGCCGTGCTGGGACGCCATCGTACGGAGCGCCGGGGCGAGCGGCTCCATGGTGGTGGGCACGCGCTTGTCCAGCAGGAAGTGGAAACCGGTGGCCCGGACGCTGTACGCGATCCAGTCGGTGGTGTCGGGCACCAGGTGCGAGCCGTTGCGCTCCAGCGCGATGCCGGTGCCGCCCTCCCCGCGTACGACGGCGGCGGCGACCGCGTCCCCGAACAGTCCGTTGGACAGCAGCGAGCCGACCCCGAGGTCGGTCGGCTGGTAGCACAGCGAGCAGAACTCGCAGGCGACGATGAGTACATTGGCGTCGGGGTAGGCCTGGCAGAAGTCGTGCGCCCTGTTGATGGCCGCGCCACCCGCCGCGCAGCCGAGCTGGGCGATCGGCAGCTGCCGGGTGTGGCCGGGAAAGCCCATGGTGTTGATCAGCCAGGCCGTCAGCGAGGGCATCATGAAGCCCGTGCACGAGACGTAGACGATCATGTCGATGTCGGCGGGCCGCAGCTCGGCGTGGTCGAGCGCGCGCAGGACGACGGCGGGCACGCGCGCCTTCGCCTCGGCCTCGTAGAGCGCGTTGCGGTCCTCGAACCCCGGATGGCGGAGGGTTTCCTCGATGGGCTGGACGATATGACGCTTGGCCACCCCGGTGTTCTCGATCAGCCGCAGTGCGAGGGGCAGTTGCGGATGGCCCGCGTGCAGCGAGCGCGCGAGGGCGAGCGTGTCTTCCATGGTGATCACATGCTCGGGGACCGAGACAGCAGGCTTACACAGAGTCGCCACGACGCGCTCTCCTTCATTCGTGTTCGCTGTCAACTGCGGCCCACACTCATGGCTCCCCGACAACCCCGCAACCCGGGAAATACCGGTGTATAGGGCACCTTGAAGCGGGCCGGGGAGCGTCGGGTCGGCAAGGAGACGGACCGTCAGGCTTCCGCGCGGCGATCACGGAACGTAGGGACGGATCCGGCTCCTGCGTCCGATCAGGGGACCGGCGTCCGCCGAGGGGGCTCCCCGGGGGCTGGTGTGAGAGCGCGGACCTCGGGCACCCGACGTTTCCTAAGGCAATGGACCGCTGCGCGAGGAGCACTGCACTCAATGGATTCCGCCACCACAGACTCGACCAATATCTTCGTCATGGGCCTGGATGATCTCAACAAGGAGATGCTGCTCCGGGCACCGGGCGCCGAGGGGTTCCGATTTCATTCCCTGCTGACCATCGAAGAACTCCAGTCCGGCGATATCGATATCCCCGCTCTGCTCGCCAGGGCGGAGCGCCGGCTGGATGATTTCGACGGCACCATCGACGCCATTGTCGGGTACTGGGATTTCCCGGTGAGTTCGCTGGTCCCCATTCTGTGCGAGCGGTACGGGGTACGCGGCACCAGCCTGGAATCCATCGTCAAATGCGAGCATAAATACTGGAGCAGGATCGAGCAGCGGAAAGTCATCAGCGAACTGCCGGGCTTCGGAATCGTCGATCTGGAGGGCACACCGGACGTTCCGGACGGTCTCCGTTTCCCGCTGTGGCTGAAACCGGTCAAATCCTTCTCCTCCGATCTCGCGTTCGGAGTGAACGACAAGGAGGAGTTCGACCGGGCCGTGGAGGAGATCCGCGCGGGGATCGGCCGCATCGGCGGGCCTTTCGAGGATGTTCTCGCGCACCTGGACGTTCCCGCCGAGATAGCCGATGTGGGCGGCAGGGCATGTCTGGCGGAAGAGGCTCTGGCCGGCGTGCAGGTGGCTGTCGAGGGTTACGTGTTCAACGGCGACGTGACGGTCTACGGGGCGCTGGACTCGATCACGTACCCCGACAGCGCCTGCTTCCTGCGTCATCAGTACCCGGCGGGCCTGCCGGACGGGGTGGTGCGCCGGCTGGAGGACGTCTCCGAGCGGGTGATCCGGCAACTGGGGCTGGATTCGGTGACCTTCAGTATCGAGTTCTTCTACGACCCGGAGACGGGCGAGATCAATGTCCTGGAGATCAACCCCCGCCACTCGCAGTCGCACGCAGAAATGTTCGAGTATGTCGACGGTGTACAGAATCACCACGCCATGCTGAGCCTCGCGCTCGGCCGTGATCCCCATATGCCGAAGGGGAAGGGCGAGTACGAGGTCGGCGCCAAGTGGTACTACCGGCGCTTCACGGACGGTGTCGTGCGACGCGTACCGACCCGGCAGGAAATAGACGAGCTCCAGGACAAGATTCCTGGCGTGAAGATCGACGTCATCCCGCAGGAAGGCCGGCTGCTTTCCGAGATGCTGGATCAGGACAGCTACAGCTACGAACTGGCCCACGTCTTCATCGGCGCGCACAGCGAGGAGGAGCTCTGTGCGAAGTACGAGCGGTGTGTGGCCTCGCTGAACTTCGAGATCACCGACAGCCCGACAGAAGGAGATGACGCACGGTAATGCGTTCTGTGACCGACCTCCCCCACCCGGTCAAGGAAGAACAGCACGTCAGGATCCCGGTCTCCGACGGAATCCGCCTTTCCGCACGTATCTGGCGGCCGGTTTCGTCGGACGAGGAGCCGGTGCCCGCCGTACTGGAGGCCATTCCCTACCGGAAGGGGGATCTGACGTCCGTCCGCGATTCCGTCCACCATCCGTACATGGCGGGCCACGGCTACGCGTGCGTACGTCTGGATCTGCGCGGCACCGGCGAATCGGAGGGCGTGCTCCTCGACGAGTACCTGGAGACGGAGCAGCGGGACGCCGAGGACGTGCTCGCCTGGCTGGCCGAACAGCCCTGGTGCAACGGGCGGTTGGGCATGATGGGCATTTCCTGGGGTGCCTTCGCCGCCCTCCAGGTCGCGGCGCGCCGCCCGCCGGGGCTGGACGCGATCGCCATCTCCTCCTTCACGGACGACCGTTACGCCGACGACATGCACTACATGGGCGGCTGCATGCTGTCCGACAACCTCGCCGAGGCCGGCACGATGTTCGCCTACGCCACCTGCCCGCCCGATCCGGCGCTGGTCGGCGAGCGGTGGCGGGACATGTGGCTGGAGCGGCTGGAGAGCAGCGGGCCCTGGGTGGCCGAGTGGCTGCGCCACCAGCGGCGGGACGACTACTGGCGGCACGCCTCCGTCTGTGAGGACTACACCTCCGTGGAGTGCGCGGTGCTCGCCTCCAGCGGCTGGGCGGACGGCTACTCCAACGCGGTGACCCGGCTGCTCGAACACCTCACGTCCCCGCGCAAGGGGCTGATCGGTCCGTGGTCCCACAAGTTCCCCCACCTGGGTGAGCCGGGCCCCGCCATCGGCTATCTCCAGGAGGTCGTGCGCTGGTGGGACCGCTGGCTGAAGGACGCGGACAACGGGGCCGATGACGGTCCCGTGCTGCGGACGTGGATGCAGGAGAGCGTGCCCCCGTCGACGTCGTACGAGGAGCGCCCCGGCCGCTGGGTCGGTGAGGAGGAGTGGCCGTCACCGCGGATCGAGCGGGTCCGCCATCCGCTGGTGCCGCACCGGATCGCCGCCTTCGACGAATCGGCCGCCGAGTCGGTCCTGTCGGTCCAGTCGCCGCTGTCCGTCGGCCAGTTCGCGGGGAAGTGGGCCTCCTACAACGCGCCGCCCGACCTCCCCTACGACCAGCGTGAGGAGGACGGCGGCTCGCTGGTCTTCGACAGCGACGAGCTCACCGAGCGGCTGGAGATCCTCGGCTCGCCCTCGGTGGAGCTGGAGCTCTCCGTGAGCGAACCCGTCGCGATGGTCGCCGCCCGGCTGTCCGACGTGGCCCCCGACGGGCGCGCCACCCGGGTCAGTTACGGACTGCTCAACCTCACCCGCCGGGAGGGCCAGGACGAGCCCGAGCCGCTCGAACCGGGCCGGCGCTACCGTGTCCAGGTCCAGCTCAACGGTGTGGCGCAGGCCTTCCCGCCCGGCCACCGGGTCCGCCTGTCGCTGTCGACGTCGTACTGGCCGCTCGCCTGGCCGCCGCCGAAACCCGTACGGATGAAGGTCCACGGCGGCCTCAGCTCCCTGACGCTGCCGGTCCGCCCGCTGGACGGCTCCGACGCCGCCGACGCCCGGCCGTTCGGCGAGCCGGAGGGCGCCGCGCCGATCGCGACCAGCCGGCGGCGGCCGCCCGAGCAGCGCTGGGAGGTCTCCCGGGATCTGGTGGGATACAACTCCGCGCTGGAGATCGTCAAGGACAGCGGGGTCACGCACTACGAGGACATCAACCTCGATGTGGGGCGGCGCGCGTACGAGCGCTACACCTCGGTCGCCGACGACTTCTCGTCGGTGCGCGGCGAGTCCACCTGGACGATGACCTTCAGCCGCGACACGTGGGAGACCCGGACGGTGACCAGCACCGAGCTGAGCTCCACCGAGGACGCGTTCCTGCTGCACGCGACGCTCGACGCGTACGAGGGAGCGCGGCGGGTGTTCTCCCGCAACTGGTCGCTCGCCTTCCCCAGGGACCTCGTCTGACGCGGAACACTTCGCCTTCGCGTGGCAACCGCCGGCCCGGACCTCGCTCCCAGGTCCGGGCCGGCGGCCGTGGCGCGGCGCGTGAGCCGCGTGAGCCGTCATCAGCGCCCGGCCGGGTAGTCTGCGCGTCGTTCCCGCCCGGCCCCGATCCCCCGGCGCCTCACCCGGCACGTCAGGAGTCCGCCCTCCGATGATCCTGCTGACCGGAGTCACCGGCACCGTGGGGCGGCTGGTCGCGGAGCGACTGCCCGCCGGTGAGCCCGTCCGGCTGCTCACGCGCGCCCCTCGCCGCACCGCCGCGCCCGCCCGCCCCGGGTGCGAGGTGGTGACCGGTGATTTCGCCGATCCCACCAGCCTGGACGGGGCACTGGCGGGGGTCAGGGCCGCCTTTCTCGTCACGTCCGACCCGCTGACGCACGCGCATGACGAGCACTTCGTCGCGGCGGCCCGCGCGGCCGGCGTGCGGCTCGTGGTCAAGCTGTCGGCCCGGGCGGTCGCCGAGCCCGGCGCCACGGATCTGATCACCCGCTGGCAGCGCGCGAACGAGGAGCTCATCCGGGCCTCGGGCCTGGAGTGGACCTTCCTGCGCCCCCGCGCCTTCATGTCCAACACCCTGGGCTGGGCCCGGTCCGTCCGTGAGGAGGGAGTGGTCCGGGCGTACGGCAGTGAGTCGGCCGGCGCCACCGTCGATCCCCGCGACATCGCCGACGCCGCCGTGCTCTGCCTCACCGGCGACGGCCACGCGGGCCGCGCGTACTCCCTCACCGGTCCCAGGGCGATCAGCGCCGCCGGACAGGTGGCCGTCCTGTCCGGCCTGCTGCGCCGCCCGCTGCGGTGCGTCGAGCTGACCTGGGATCAGGCGTACGAGCGGTTGCTCGCCCGGTATCCGTCCGCCGTGGCCGCCGCCCTGATGGAGGGCGCCGGACGGCAGCGGTCCGGCGCGAAGACCCGGGTGGAGCCGACGGTGGAGCGGCTCCTCGGACGGCCGGCCCGCTCGTACGAAGCCTGGGCGCGCGGCCACCTCGGGGCGTTCCGGCCGGGGCCGGGCGGCGCGGAGGGCGGCGCGGAAGGCAGCGCGGAAGGCAGCGCGGAAGGCAGCGCGGAAGGCAACGCGGAAGGCAACGCGGAAGGCAGCGCGTGAAGAGGGAGCGTGCAGGCGGCGCACGGCCGCGGAGCACTACCGGGAGTACCTCGGCAGCCAACTGGCTTTGTACTCGGGGTGGTCGGCGTGTTCCGCTGCCATCTGGCGGACCGCGAAGCCAAGACCGACGGCGCGGCCGGAGGGGCGGTCCTCCGCCGGGGAGTCGGTGTCCAGGGCGGCCACTTCGGCGTACTCGTCGACGATGACCCGGTTCGTCTCGATGCGGCGGAGTGTGCGCGACGGGTCCTGGCGTGCGATGTGATGCTCGTAGCCGCGCATGCGCACACTGAACGCGATGCCGCCGACACGGTCGTGCACCTCGCCCGGCAGGTCGGGCGGGGTGCGCCAGCTGTCACCGCCCGCCGCTCTCGCGATCCGGTCTTCCTCGTCCAGTCGCGCGCGCACGAAGGCCACCATCTTCGCGTTGTCATCAGTCGGTTCGATCCGCTTCGCCACGGCGGGCAGCATACGCGGGCGGCGGTGGTCAGGGCCGGGCGAGGGAGGACCGGAAGGTCTCCAGGACGTCTGCGGCGGCTCGCGGGCCCCGTGCCATCCCCCGGACGGACCGGCGGCGCGCGGGGTGAGCAGCGCCTCCCGGTCGTGCCCGAGCAGATCGACCGTCCTTCGATCCGGTCGAAGGTGTCCAGGAGCCACCGGGTGCAGGCGTCCTCGCGGTGTTCGGCGGCGCCTGCGCCTCCGCCTCCGCCGCGACGCTGATCTCCGCCCGCCGTGTCACGCCGCTCACCGTCACCGCGAGCGTGACCGTCCCCGGCCGCAGCGCGGTCAGGATCCCCGTGGCCGGGTCGAAAGCCGCCACATGGCGCTGCCGGGCGCCGTCCGGAGCTCCGATGCGGAGGTTCGGGGAGCCGGTCCAGTCGGCGCTCAGCGGAAAAGCGACCGGGAGCGATCTGCTCCCCTGGGTGAGCGTCGCCGTGACCCGCGCGCCCCGGCCCGGGGGCAGCACGGCCGGCGCGTCCAGCGCCAGTGCGCCGGTGTGCGCGCGGGTCTGTACGGAGAGCCAGTCGGGGCCGCCCTTCCACGGCTCCCGGCGCGCGGCCGACCACTCGGCCCGGGTGACCCGGTCCACGCCGATGAGCGACCAACCGGTGAAGCCGCCCTCGGCCGGCGGGGCGGACGGCGCCTTGCCCGCGTTGCCGTTGATCAGGTAGGGCACGCCGTCCACGTGCGAGGCGTCGAAGGCGCCGACGTGCCCGCCGATGAACCCGGCGCCCTTGCCGGTCGTACGGCGGAAGTCCGCGAGCCACTGTTCGACGAGCGCCGCCTCCTTGCGGTCGCCGAGTTCGCTCGCCTTCTGGACGGTGGGGTCACGCGGCGGTACATGCCCGATCAGCATCACCGAGCCGATCCGGTCGTCCCGCGCCGCCGCGTCCAGCTGCTCGCGCGCCGCCCTGATCTGGGCGAGGCCGCCGCCTCGCAGGGTCAGGCTCGATGTGTCGAGGGTGAGGAAGCGCGTTCCCCCGTGGTCGAAAATCCTTTGCGGGGAGCCGAATCGGGCCACGAAGTCGTCGATCGTGCCGCCCATCACCTCGTGGTTGCCCGGCACGTAGTACCAGGGCAGCGAGTCCCCCAGCTCCTCGGTCAGCACGCGCCGGGCGAAGGCGAGGTCCTCGGGCGAGCCCTCGTCGACCAGATCACCGTCGATGACCAGGAAGTCCGGCTTCGCCGCCGTGATCTCGCGCAGGGTGCGGCGGGTCTGCGCCACGATCGCGCTGTCCGGGTCGCGGGCGACGAACTGGGCGTCGGACATCACCGCGAACCGCCAGTCCCTGCCTTCCGTTCCGGCCGCCGAGTCGATCAGCGGGTCGACGGGGCGGGGCTGTGGGGGCAGTTCCACGGTGGGGGGCGACTGCGCCGTCAGGTCGTCGATCCGGATCTCGCCGGTGTAGCGGCTCGTGGCCGCCGTCTCGGCCAGGTAGAAGCGCTCCACGCTCAGCGGCAGGGCCGCGCCGGCCGGCACGGTGAAGGTGACCTGCCGCCAGCCGGTCCAGGTGACGTACGGTCCGCGCAGCAGCTGGTCGGAGCCGGCCGCGTCCGTCAGGTGCAGGGTGGGCCAGGCGCCCTTGCCGTCACCGTCGATCCAGAGCGTGAAGGAGCGCGGGCCGCCCGGGACCGGGATCCGCGCGGGTGGTGTCGCGTAGGCGGCTCGGGTGGCGGTGGACCGCGTGAAGTCGTACGCGAGGGTGAGTCCGGTTCCGGTGTGGCCCTCCGGGGTGGCGGAGACCGAGCCGCCCGCCCGCGCCTGGCCGAAGGTCCAGGACGCGGCGTCGTCGAAGCCGGAGACGGCCCGCTCGTCGAGGCCGACGCTGACGGCGAGGACGGTCGTGGCGCCCCCGGCACTCGCCGTGATCCGTCCGGCGCCGCCGCCTGTCCGGGCCTTCACGGTGAAGGAACCCTGCCCGTCGTCGGTGACGGCGAAGAGCGTGTGGTCGTAGTCCAGGCGCACGTCCGCCGGCTCGACCGGCGCGCTGCTGCCGTGCGCGTCGAGTCCGACGATGCCGAAGGTCCCGGTCGCCGTCGCGTCGGCGAGACCGACGCGCGGGGCCGTCGACCGGATCCGGGCGAGCGGGTCGAGCACCGTCAACTCCGTGCTGCCCCGGGCGGGTCCGTTCTCCGCCCGTACCTCGGTGGTGCCGCCAGCGCGCGCCGTGAAGACCCCGTGGCCGTCGACCCGGCCGACCGAGGACCGTACGGTCCGCCAGTGCGGGTGCCCGGCGGCGGGACCGTACGTCTCGTCGTGACCGGCGGCGGTGAGCCGCCTGGTCAGCCCGGGGAAGACCCGCTCGGGGTGGCCGCCCCTGACCGGGTCGACGGTCGGGGCACCACCGGCGGGCGTACGCGTCCGCACCCAGAAGCCCGTGAGCCGTCCGCTGCCGTCCGGCGCGGTGAGGGCGAGGCCGTTGGCGACCGGGCGCTCGCCGCCGTCTGAGGGGCTGTTCTCCAGCCGCAGCGTGTCGCTGCCCGGCACCCGGGCGACCAGGGTGGAGGAGCCGCCGCCGTCGAGGTTGAGCGCGCTGTACGACCCGGCGCGACGCATCATCAGGCCGATTTCGGTGAGGGTGACTCCGGCGCTGTCGACCTGCCGGCCGTCGACCGTGATCACCTGCATGGTGGAGCCGTCCCGGGAGAAACCGACGGCGGTGCGAGGGGCGGCGAGGTTGTTGCCCTCGCCCTCGTGATTCCGGGCCACACCGTCCACGACCAGCAGTTCACGGCCGCCGACTGCGGTCCTGGGGACGGGTCCGCCGTCGGTTCGCGGCCGGTATGCGAGCGTCACCGGATCGCCGGGCCGCAGCGCGGCGAGCGCCTCGGCCCCCGCTTCCCGGCCGACCAGGACCGTGGTGCCCCCGGTGATCGGTCCGGTGCCCGGCCGGTCCGTCACGGAGACGACCCGGCCGTCCCGTACGGCCGCCTCGGCGACGGGTGTCGCCTGGTCGACGGCGAGGGTGCGGTCGGCCCCGCCCCAGCCCGCCGTGTAGGCGCCGATGCCGCCGGCGGGCACGTTCGCCGCGTTGTACGCGGCCAGCGCGCGCGGTCCCGACGGAAGTGTCAGTGTGCCGTCGAAGTACAGGCGCAGGACGCGTCCGGCGTTGTCAGGACCGAAGCCGACGGCCTCTTCGGCGCCGGCGGCCGGGGAGTGGATCACCTCGCCGTCCGCCATGCCGGGCCCTTCGGGCGCGCCCGTCCCGTTGATGTCGAAGAAGTCCGCGTTGATCGCGGCGACGGTACGGCGGCCCGGCCCCGGGTCGTGGCGCGCGGCGAGTTCGGAGACCGTACGGCGGTCGGAGACCTTGCCCGAGGAGAGATATCCGGCACGGGCGACGCCCCCGCCGAGGTCGACGGAGAGGGCGTCCACCCGCTGCCAGCCGCCGGAGGTGAGCCGGTCGTACGAGGTGAGCCGGATACCGGGGGCGACCGGCCGGGAGTCACGCGCCGTCTCGATGCCGTCGGCGTCGCCGACCACCGGCGTGCTCCCGGCGGCTCCCGCCGGTCGGGTGGAGGCGGCCGCGCTCGGGGGCGGCGGGGCGACGGGCCGGGGGACATCGGCGACGGTGCGGGGGGCGGGGGTGGAGCCGGCGGCGGACGGGGATACCGTCCCCGCCGTCAGGACGGTCACCGCCGCGCACAGCACGGCGGTCCGCCCGGCGAAGCCTGAGCCCACAACTTCTCCTGAAAGACGGTGGATACGCGGGTGGTAAGCGCTGTCGGCCGCCCGGCATCGCCGTGCGCACACCAATGAACCAGGGCTTCGGGGAAACCACGGGGAGAACACGCGGTGACCGGGCGAGCGGCGCCGTCTCGCGACCTGGAAACCGCTTCCGGCGGCGGGCGCGCCGGAGGAGACTGCGTGTCTGCACGTCGAGCGCGTGTCATCGCCCCCGAAAGAGGACTTCGCTCTCCATGCAGAAACCCGAATCCGCTCCGCGTTCCAGTCCGCTGGACCACCACTACTCCGGGGAGCACCCGCTCCGCACCCTCGCCTACCTCTTCCGCCCCGACCGCCGCAGGCTGGGCCTCGCGGTGCTGGTGTTCGCCGTCAAGCACATCCCGGTCTGGCTGCTCCCGCTGATCACGGCCAACATCGTCGATGTGGTCGTGGACCACAGCCCGGTCGCCGAACTCTGGTACAACACCGGGGCCGTCGTGTTCGTCCTGCTCCTGAACTTCCCGCTGGCGCTGCTCTACGCGCGCCTGATGAGCGCCAGCATCCGCCGCATGGGCCGCGAGCTGCGCTCCGCGCTCTGCCGCCGGATGCAGTATCTGTCCATCGGCTATCACGCCCGGGTCAGCGCGGGCGTCCTGCAGACCAAGGTCGTCCGGGACGTCGAGGCGGTGGAGACGATGACCCAGCAGAGCGCCGACATGGGTCTGGGGGCCATCATGACGCTCCTCGGCGGCGTGGCCGTGATCGCTTTCCGTACCCCTGTGGTGCTGCCGGTGTTCCTCGTCGTCGTACCGCTGGCCGCGCTGCTGGTACGCCGGCTTCGCTCCCGGATCCGTACCAACAACGAGGAGTTCCGGCTGGAGATCGAACGGCTCTCCTCACGCGTCGGCGAGATGACCACCCTCATCCCGATCACCCGCGCGCACGGCCTGGAACGGACCGCGCTGCACCGCGTCGACAACACCCTGGAGCGGGTACTCACCGCCGGGTTCCGGCTCGACGTGCTCAACGGCCGCTTCGGATCGCTCTCCTGGATCCTGCTCAACACCATGGCGGTCGGCTGTCTCTCGGGCTCGGCCCTTGTCGCGTACTACGGCTGGCTGGGCCTCTCGGCGGGCGACGTCGTCATGATCAGCACCTTCTTCACGGCGCTGACCGCCTCGGTGATGACGCTGATGAACCTGACCCCGATCATCTCCAAGGGGCTGGAGTCGGTGCGCTCGATCGGTGAGGTGCTCCAGGCGCCCGACCTGGAGAGCAACGAGGGCAAGACGTCGGTCGGCCGGATCGAGGGGCGGATCGACTTCCAGCGGATGGGTTTCCGCTACCCGGAGGCGACGGAGTCCTCGGTGCGCGGGTTCGACCTGTCCGTACGGCCCGGCGAGACCATAGCCCTGGTCGGGGCGTCGGGCGCGGGCAAGTCGACGATCCTGAATCTGCTGATCGGATTCATCCGGCCGACCGAGGGCCGCATCCTGCTGGACGGCTCGGACATGGCGTCCCTGGACCTGCGTACCTACCGGCGCTTCCTGTCGGTCGTGCCGCAGGAGTCGATCCTCTTCGAGGGGACCATCCGGGAGAACGTGACGTACGGCCTGGAAGGCGGCGCCGACGAGAGCGCGCTACGGGGGGCGCTGCGTGCCGCGAACGCCATGGAGTTCGTCGAGCGGCTGCCCGGCGGTCTCGACACGGTGGTCGGCCAGCGGGGTGCCCGGCTCTCCGGCGGCCAGCGGCAACGGCTGGCGATCGCCCGGGCGCTGATCAGGGATCCGCGGATTCTGGTGCTCGACGAGGCGACCTCCGCGCTCGACAACCGCTCGGAGGGGCTGATCCAGGACGCGCTGTCCCGTCTCGTCAAGGGCCGGACGGTGTTCGTCGTGGCGCACCGGCTGTCCACGATCCAGAGCGCGGACCGCATCGTGGTGATGGACCAGGGCCGGATCGTCGAGGTGGGCAGCCATCAGGAGCTGCTGGCCCGGGGCGGAGCGTACGCCACCACGCTCCAGCCGAGGCGCCTGGGCTGAGTCCGGGCGGACGGCGGCCCCGGACGGGGGTCGCCGGTCGCGGGGTCGCCGCTTACCGGTCGCGGGGTCGCCGGTCGCCGGTCGCGGGGTCGCCGGTCGCGGGCGTTGCCGGTCGCCGGTCGCGGGCGTTGCCGGTCCGGGGCAGGTGCCTTTCCACCGGCGCGGACCCGGGCGGACAGGCAGCCCGGCCGGCCGGGAAGCTCGCGTCGCCCCGCCCAGCCGGACGCGCCGACCCCGGCCCCCGGCCCCGGCCCCCGGCCCCTGGCCCCGGCCCCTGGCACACCCCTCCGTCAGGACGCCTGTCCGGGCGCATCGGCGGCCGGGGCGGCACGGCCGTCCGACGCCCGCGGCGTGATGCGGGCCGCCCGGAGCATGAGGGCATCGAGGAACGCCTCCTCCTCCGGCCAGGGGAACGACAGCATGCGCCGGCGCAGGGAGCTGTATCCGTGCAGCGTCACCCACAGCGCGATCGCGTCCTCGAAGGGCGACTGACTGTCCGACTCGCCGGACGCCACACACGCCGCGATGACGTCGACCACGGGGGCGAAGGCCCGTCCACCCACCAGGCTGTCGACGACCGGATCGACCACCACGGCGTCGGCGCCGGCGCCGGCCAGTGAGCCGTGCCGGTTGAACAGCACCCGGTACCGCTCCGGCCGCTCCCGGGCGAAGCGCAGATACGCCCGGCCCAGCGCCAGGAGCCGGTCAACGGGATCCTGCCGCGAGGTCGCGGCCTGCTCGGCCACCGCGGCCAGTTCGTGGAAGGTGTCGACCACGATGGCCTCGACGATCGCGTCCCGGTCGGCGAAGTGCGCGTAGATCGACGGCGCCGAGATGCCGACGCGCCGCGCCACCGAACGCAGAGTGATCGACTCCTCACTTCCCGTCTGCTCCAGCAGCTCACGGGCGGCGTCGAGGATCTCCACGCGCAGTCGCGCACCTTCGCCGCGAAGGTTTTTCGTTCGATTCGAGGATCCAGTCACAGGCGTAACTTTACATCCGTTGCCCTATGGGTTAAAACTTACAGCTGTAAGGCTACGGCTGTTTCCCGCCGTCTTTTCTTTCGCGCAAGACACCGCCCTTGGCGGCGAGCGGCAGATCCCGCTCCACCGGCCCCTGTCGGCCGCACCCAAACACGGCCCCACCACACGCGGAAAGGAATCTCCATGGCCACGCTGCTCTACCGCCTCGGAGCCCTCAGCAGTCGCAACAAGTACCGGATGCTCGCCGGCTGGCTGGTCGCCATCGCCGCGATCGCCACGCTCGGCGTCGCCTTCGCCGGCACCATGGAATCCGCCCGGTCGATCCCGGGCTCACCCGCCCAGGTCGCACTGGACAAGATGGACCACCACTTCCCCAGCTCGGACACCCAGACCGCCGAGATCGTCATCCAGGCCCCACCAGGACATGTCCTGGACGAACCGGGGCTGCGGACACCGATACGGTCAGGACTTGAGTCCGCCGCACAGGTGCCCGGAGTGACCTCGGTCAGCGAACCTGCCGCCCAGCTCTCCCAGGACGGACGCACCTCCGTCGTCCAGGTGACCTTCTCGACGCCGAAGGACGGGACGGTCCCGGCGCGGACGCTGGACGGGCTCAAGCAGACCGGAGCCCAGGCCGAGCGGGCCGGAGCCTCCATGCTCTTCGGCGGTGACGCCTTCAAGGAATCCGCCGCCCCCGTCAACGTGACAGAGATCATCGGCGTGCTCGTGACGCTGGTGATCCTGATCCTCACCTTCGGATCGATGCTCGCGGCCGGACTGCCGCTGCTGACCGCCATCCTCGGCGTCGCCGGGACCATGATGGCCATGATCGGCCTCTCCTCCGTCGTCGGCATCTCCGACACTTCCCCGGTCATGGCGATGATGCTCGGCCTGGCCGTCGGCATCGACTACGCGCTGTTCATCGTGTCGCGCCACCGCTCCCAGCTCGCGCAGGGCATGCCGGTGCAGAAATCGATCGCCAAGGCCACCGCCACCGCCGGCAGCGCCGTCGTCTTCGCCGGGACGACCGTCGTGGTCGCGCTCGTCGGACTCACGGTCGCCCGGGTCCCCATGCTGACCTCGATGGGCCTCACGGCGGCGGGAGCGGTCACCGTCTCCGTACTGCTCGCGCTCACCCTGCTCCCCGCGCTGCTCTCCATGGCCGGCGACCGGCTCATACCGAAGCCGGGATCACGCGCCGCCCGCCGGGAAACCCGTACGCACGGCTCCACCATGGGCACCCGGTGGGTCGCCGGTGTCATGCGCCGTCCCAAGCGGACCGTGGTCGCCGTCGTCCTCGGCCTCCTGGTCCTCGCCATACCGGCGATGCAGCTGAAGCTCGCCCTCACCGACAACGGCTCCGAACCGAAGTCCTCCTCCACGCGGCAGGCCTACGACAGGGTGTCCGACGCCTTCGGTCCCGGCGCCAACGGACCGCTCATCGTCCTCGTCGAGGGCACCCCGGGTAACGAGGGCAAGGTGGCAGCGGCCTCCGACCTGATGGTCAAGGAGCTCGCCGGCACCAAGGGCGTCGCCTTCACCAGCCCCGCCCAGCCGTCGGCCGACCGGCTCGCGGCACGTATCCAGGTCATCCCGACCACAGGACCGCGCACCTCGGAGACCAGCCACCTCGTCGGACAGCTGCGCGAGATGACCGCGCACGTCGAAGGCAAGACCGGTGCGTACGTCGCCGTCACGGGGATCACAGCGGTCAGCGTCGACATCGCGGACAAACTGAGCGGCGCCCTGCTGCCCTTCACCATCGTCGTCGTGGGACTCTCGCTTCTGCTGCTGATGGTGGCTTTCCGCTCCATCGCCATCCCCATCAAGGCCACGCTCGGCTTCCTGCTCTCGGTCGGTGCGTCCTTCGGGTCGATCGTCGCGGTCTTCCAGTGGGGGTGGCTGTCCGACACACTCGGCGTCCCCAGCGTCGGACCGATCGCCAGCTTCGTCCCGATCCTGGTGATGGCCGTGCTCTTCGGACTGGCCATGGACTACGAGGTGTTCCTCGTCTCCTCCATGCGCGAGCGCTACGTGAAGACCCGCCGCAGCGACGACGCCATCATCGCCGGCACCCGCCACTCCGCCCGGGTCGTCACCACCGCGGCACTCATCATGATCGCGGTCTTCGTGAGCTTCCTCTTCACCAGGGACCCGAACAGCATGCCCATCGCGCTCGCACTCGGCTTCGGCGTGATGATCGACGCCTTCGCCGTCCGCATGACCCTGGTACCCGCCGTCCTCAAACTGCTCGGCGACCGGGCCTGGTACCTCCCCCGCTGGCTGGACCGCATCCTGCCCTCGGTCGACGTCGAAGGAAGCGACGTCGACACCGACCCCGCCGGAACCACGGCACCGGCGAAGGCAACGCCGCTCCACGCGTAGCTCCACCTCTGGAGAGACACCACCGACGGAACCGTCGCACCACCGGAGCTCGCGACCGGTGGTACGGCGGTTCCGTCGTACCGGACCGGGAGGCGGGTGCCCTCCTCCGCGCTCCCGCCGGTCGGCGATCCGGGCGAATAACGATCGGGCGGCCCTTGTCCGTTACCGAGCGTGAGTCGCCGCGTTGAACGTGCGTGACGGCCGCGCGTCCCGTGCGGCCGTCCTCTCAACTGTTCAAGGAGAAACTTGATGTCGCGTATCGCGAAGGCAACCGCTGTTCTCGTCGGCACGGGCGCTGTGCTGGCCGGTGGCGCCGGTATGGCCGCTGCCGACGCCGGCGCCGGGGCCGCGGCCATCGGTTCGCCCGGTGTGCTCTCCGGCAATGTGCTCCAGGTGCCCCTGCACATCCCGGTCAACCTCTGCGGCAACACCATCGACGTCGTCGGTGTGCTCAACCCGGCCTTCGGCAACCAGTGCGCCAACACCTCCGGCGGCCTCCTGGGCCGCAGCGGCGGCGAAGAGGTCCACGAGGGCGGCTACGGTCACGAGGGCGGCTACGGCGGCTGACCTCGCCCCGTACCCCATGCTGTGAACGCTGAATGACGGCCTCCCGCGCACCACGCGGGAGGCCGTCGCACTCACCGGGTCAGGCGTCGTAGCGGTACAGATTTTTGTGGTCGAGGAGCTGGGACGGCCTCACGTCCCATGGCGGCATGGGCTCCTCCAGGCTGATCGCCCGGCCGTACTGGGGATCGTCGGCGGGCAGCCTCGTCCGCGGCAGATAGGTCGCCTTCGGGTGTTTCTGCTGCCAGCGGTCCCAGAGCAGGTCGACAAAGGCGTGATGGAGCCAGAAGACCGGGTCGTTGGGGGAGGACGCGCCCAGCATGTGGCCGCCGACCCATCGGTGGACCCGGTTGTGGTTGAGCCAGGGCTGCTCGCGGTCGGACGTCCAGCCTTCCAGCCGGTTGCGGAAACCGGATGCCGAGGTCGAGTCCCAGGGGGCGGCGTCGTACACGGTCTCATCCATCGCCGAGGCCAGTTCGGCCTTGCTCGGCAGCGAGATCGGAGCGGACGGACGGCCGAGGTTGCGGGTCAGGAACTTCCCCTCCGTCACCCCTCCCTTGATCGTCCAGTGACCGCCCCCGTAGGCGAAGGGGCCGGTCAGGACCTGCTGGTCACGCGCGCGGCCGTCGCCGCCGAGGAAGTCCTCGGCCCACAGGGCGGCGGCGGGCGTGTTGTCCGTCGTCCAGTCCCAGTACGGCACGGTCACGTTCGGATCCACCCGCTGCAGAGCGCCCTCGAACTCCAGCAGCATGCGCCGGTGCCAGGGCAGAAACGACGGGGCCATGTGCCCGGCGCGCGGTCCGCCCTCCCCGTCGGAGTTGTAGAAATCGGTGTGCAGTCCGACGAAGTCCTCGTACTCGCCGCGGCGTTTGAGCTCCAGGACGGCGTTGACGAACCTCTTCTTCTCGGCGCTGGTGAGATTCCGCTGGTTCTTTCTGATGTACACCGGTGCAGGCTCTTCCTCGGTCGGATGGGGTGGCGCGGTCAGACGCGGTGAATCGGTCAGACGCGGTGAACCGGTCAGACGTGGTGGACCGGTCCGGACAGCGACAGCTGGGCACCGCCCAGGTCGTCGATGGCCGCGCGGGCCGCTTCGAGAGGCGTGGGGAACGACTCGTAATGGTTGACGAGGCTGAGATAGCCGCCGTCGGCCCGCCGCATCAGATGCAGGATCCGGCCGTCGATGCGGACATCGGCCGACAACGCCGGCGACAGCGGGGAGACGGACGCGACCGGGGCGGCGGGAGTGGCGGGGCCGCCCGCCGATGTGAGGGCGGAGCCGACGGCGATGTGCCTGCCGCGATAAATCTCCTCGAAGAAGCCGCCCAGCCCGTCGCCGATCGTCCGCTCGTCCGCCGCCAGTGCGGTGGCCCGGCGGCCCGCTCCGAGGATGGGGGCCAGGGCGCCCGCGGTGCCCGCGGCCACGCCGAAGGTGAACACCGTACGCAGCAGCTGGCGCCGCGATCGGCCGCGCCGGGCCACCGGTTCCGGACGCCGTGCGTACGCGAGCCCCGGCCGGATCCGAATTCTGCCTGGCATGAAGGACCTCCACTCGTCGGTGGTGCCCCCGCCGCGTGTACCGGCGGGCGGGGCACTGGGCTGAACGGGGTAACGGGGCAACGGATCCGGGTACGCGGTGAGGACACACCGGACCGGCCGCCGTCCCGCCCGGGACAACGAGACGGGGGCGAAACAGTTCTCCGGCTTCGCGAACCACCCCTGCTGACAAGGCAGTTCAGATGGGCGGCTCGGCATTCCCTGTCCGCGCCACGACGGGGTACAGGCTCCGTACGGGACACGGCCCGCCGGACGGCGTCGGCGTGGGCCGGGATGCCCCGCGTGATAGGGCAGGGTATGCGGGGGCCGGCGGAGCACCACCAGCACGGCAGAGCAGCGACGACCATGGGAAAGACGCAGGAGGCAGCGTGTCCACCGAGGACCAGGGACGCCCCGCGGGGCGAAGCGCCGAGACCACGGCGCACCACGCTGAACAGCGCCGTGGCCGGTTCCTCGGCGCGCTGCGGCGTACGCCGGTCGCACTCTGGCACGACGACGCCACCGATCACGCCGCCGCTCTCACCTACTACGCGGTCCTGGCCATCTTCCCGGCGCTGCTCGTCACCGTCTGCTCCATCGGTCTCGCCGGACCCGACGCCAGCGGCCGGCTGGCCGACCAGGTGACGGCGCTCATCCCCGCGCAGTCCCAGCCCCTGGTGCGCGGGGCGCTGGAGGAGATGGCGGATCAGCGGTCCGCCGCCTGGGTACTGGCCTCCTTCGGCACCATCGGCGCCCTGTGGTCCGCCTCCAGCTATCTCGGGGTGTTCCGCCGGGCCCTGCACTCCATGCACGGCTCGGTCGACCGCCGGCCACCGTGGCGTACCGCGCCGCGTATCGCGCTCACCGCCTGCGCCCTGCTCGCGCTGCTGGTGACCAGCGCTTTCACCCTGGTACTCACCGGCGAGGCGGCGGCGGCCGTGGGCCGGATGCTCGGGATGGGCGGCGCGGTGAGGCTGGTGTGGAGCGGGCTGAGGTGGCCGCTTCTGCTGGCGCTGGCGGCGGTCCTGGTGCTCATGGTGTTCCGGACGGGCCCGGCGGGGACACGCCGGCTGCGGCGGGCGCTGCCCGGGGGGATCCTCGCGGTGGTGCTCTGGCTGCTGACCTCGGCGGGCTTCGCGCTCTACACGTCCCACGCCGGCACGTACAACCGGCTCTACGGATCGCTCGCCGGCATCATCGTGTTCCTCGTCTGGCTCTGGGTCACGAACCTCTCCCTGCTGGCCGGCGCGCAGTTCAACGCCGAGCTGGCGCGGGGGGCCGTGGGCGTGGGCGGCGCCGCCGTCCCCGTACCGCCCCCGCCCATGGACCGGTCGGCCGCGCAGACCCGGGCGGCGACGGCGGGCCGGCACAGCCGGTAGTCACCGGTACTCCCCGCGAAGGCCGGTCCGACGGCAGGACGTCATCGGACCGGCCCGGCGCGTCAGGGGTTCAGCAGCTCAGGTTGTTCCCGGGGGTCGTCCCGAGGATCTGCGTGAAGCTCTGATAGCTGTTGATGCGGCTCTGCACCTGTCCGGGATTGCCGCCGTTGCACTCGATGCTGCCGTTGATGCTCCGGATGGTCTCGCCGAAGCCGGCGCCGTTGACCATGGCGTTGTGCGGGGTCATCGTGCCGGGGCCGCTCTGGGTGTTCCAGTACCAGAGGGCCGTCTTCCAGGCCACGGCCGCGTCGGTCTGCACGAGGCCGGGGTTGTTGAGGAGGTCGATGCCCAGGGCGTCGCCCGCCGCCTTGTAGTTGAAGTTCCAGCTCAGCTGGATGGGTCCGCGCCCGTAGTACGCGGCCTGGCCGGCGGGGCAGCCGTAGGGCTGGGACGTGTCGCAGTAGTGCGGGTAGTTGGCGGTGTTCTGCTCGACGATGTAGACGAGTCCGCCGGTCTCATGGCTGACATTGGCCAGGAAGGCGGCGGCCTCCTGGCGCTTGACCGTGTCGCTGCCGGTGTTGGCGAAGCCCGGGTAGGCGCTCAGCGCGGCGGTCAGACCGCTGTACGAGTAGAAGGAGTTCCGGCCGGGGAACATCTGGTTGAACTGTGCCTCGCTGACCACGAAGCCGCCCTGGGACGGCGGCGGGTCGGTGGGGGGCGTCCCGGTGCAGGTGTACGGCTCCCAGTACCAGGTGCTGATGACCGGGTCGTAGCCCGGATTATCGTGTTCGGCCTGGTAGAGCTTGCCGTCGGTGTACGTGACGATGTCGCCGGTGACGTACGCCCGGCCCGCGACCCATGCCGGGGCGTCACAGCTTCCGCCGGAGCCGCCGCCGGGCGTGGAGCCGCCGCAGCCGCCCTGGTCGGCCCAGACATCGGTGGTGCCGGGGGGCTCTCCTTGTGTCCACCACTTCGCGGACCAGTTGTGCCCGTTGTAGGAGGCGGTGTTGC
The DNA here is from genome assembly GCF_044454085.1 of Streptomyces sp. NPDC051569. Lineage (NCBI taxonomy): Bacteria > Bacillati > Actinomycetota > Actinomycetes > Kitasatosporales > Streptomycetaceae > Streptomyces > Streptomyces sp. NPDC051569. The sequence goes on along the minus strand of NZ_JBITDJ010000010.1, from coordinate 59,686 downwards.
CGCCGGTGTAGACGGCGGACGCGTTCCAGCCGGCGGCGCACGAGGCGGCGGAGGCGGATGTGGCGGGCAGGAACATCGCGAGGGCGAGGGCCGAAACCATCGCCGTGAGCAGGGCCAGGACGCGCTGTCTCAAACGACTCACTCCTTCGCGCGGCCGGCGCGGAGCCGATGGCCGCCATGGGGGGTGAGGGAACCAAACCGGACTTGCCGCATACCTGTCAAGGTCTAGACCAAGCCAGGGAGGGGAAGGGGAACGGCGGAGGGAGCCGAACGGCGGGAGTGCTCGAACGGCAGGGGGAGGGGAACGGGTCGGTCAGACGGAGACCTCGACGAGTTCGAGCCCGGTCAGATCGGCCAGCGCGCGCAGCTCCGGCAGCAGGGTTCCGGTGGCCAGCGCCCAGTGGTGGCCGACGCCGCCGGCGCTCCAGGCGTCGGTCCACTCCCCCGGGTCGCAGCCGAAGTCGACTCGGGAGGTGGTGTTGCCGATCTCCAGCAGCGGTCCCGGTACGACGGCACCCTCGGCGGCGATCAGCCGGTACCGGCCGTCGCGGCTCTGGCCGAGTCCGACGAGAGTGACAGGACCGTGCCGTACGTCGAACTCGACGGAGACGCCCCAGCCGCGTTTGCCGTGGTAGACGCCGAGGCCGCGCAGCAGGGGCTTGCGCGCGCTGATGGCCAGGTGGCCGGGGCCGTCGTGGCCCATCTCGACCACGCCCGCCGTGAAGTCCAGCGCCTGGAGTTCGGTGAAGGAGCCGCCGGCGCCGAGGCGGTCGGCGATCAGCATGGCGAGTGAGGTGCGGAGTTCGTACTCACCACAGGCCGGAACACCCCGGGCGGTCAGCAGCGAGGCGCCGAGGATCATGCCCGCGCCGAGCCGTTCGTGGATCTCCGCGTCCAGACCGCGGTGGTAGTACGCGAGCGAGTCCAGGTCGAAGTCGGCGACGAGCCGGTCGAGGCCGACGGCGACCCGGGCGGCCCACCGGAGGTCGTCCTCCACGACGGAGTCGGCCAGTTCGAAGAGCGCCCGGGTCTCGTCGAGCTTCGCCGTCAGCTCGCTGTCCGCGACCTGGTCGACCCGTACCCGCAGATCGTCGAATTCGACCACCTCCACGTGTCCGCCGAGATTGCCGGGGACCAGGGTGAGGTCGGTGGAGACGTCGTACATGCCGGGGTAGAGGTGCCCCATCAGGCCGTGCCGGCCGTGCCTCAGCACCGCGCGGACCCCGGCCGCCCTGATCCAGCGGCCGATACGCCGCCAGGCGTGCTCGTCCTCCAGATGTCCGGAGACCGAGCGGAAGGGCACGCCGACGCGTTCGAAGGCGTTGGCCATCTCGGGCAGGGGGCAGGCGCCGCAGTACGCGAGCCACTGGCCGGTGTCGACGTGGGCGTGGTCCATCGACGGGGTGGGCTGGAGATTGATCAGCAGGACGGGCGCGTCGCCGAGCTGGGCGACGGGGACCAGCATCGTGGCCGTCATATAGGTGGTGAGAAAACCGACGATCAGATCGCAGCCGGCCGCACGCAGCTTCTCGGCGGCCGCCGCGCCCTCCCGGGCGTCGGAGATGAAGCCCGCGTCGATGACCTCGGCGTCGAACTCCCGCATGCGTTCGGTGACGCGCTCCGCCGACCGGCGCAGCCGCGGGAGCAGCTCGGGGAACTGGGGCCAGTAGGCGCCCAGGCCTCCGGCGACCAGTCCGATCCTGGGTCTGCGGGCGGTGGCGGGCGTGCGGACGGTCATGAGGGCTCCCCGGCGGTGGGCTCAGCACGCCACCCGGTGGCGAGAGGTTCAACGAGGCTGCTCGGAAGCTACCGCGCGACGGCCCGGCATCCGCCGCCGACACGAGCGGGCCTGACGTGTCCTCAGGCTTTCCCCGGCTCCCCCCTGGCTTCTCCCGCTCCCCCGGCTCCCCCGACTCCCCCTGGCTTCTCCCGCTCCCCCCGCTCCCCCGGATCCCCCGACTCCCCCTGGCTTCTCCCGGCTTCGCCTGGGACGACGATCGCGCATGACGGGCCGACACCCGCCGCCCTCTTGATGTGGACCCGACACCTGTGTCATATATGTCTAGACCATTGCCCCGAGCGGAGGAGACGGCCGTGCGAAGGATCCCCACCATGGCCGCCCTCGTGTCCCTCGCCGTTCTCTCGTCGGCCGGGTGCGGCTCCAACGGCGAAGGGACGAAGGCACCTTCGGCGCCGGATGGAGTCTCGGTGCAGGCCGGGAGCGCGACCTCGGTGCATGTCATGTGGAGCCAGGCCCCCGGGAAGGCCGGGATCCGCGGGTACACGGTCTACCGGGGCGGGACGAAGGTCAAGGACGTCCCCGCCGCGACGAACATGGCCGACATCACCGGCCTGGAGCCGTCGACCGCCTACACCTTCACCGTCCGGGCCCGGAACGCCGAGGGCGCGCTCTCGGCGGACAGCGACGAAAAACGCGTCACCACCCCGGCCGCTGTCGCCGAGGACCGGGACGCTCCTGCCGCGCCCGCCGGACTGCGGGGCGGCAGCGACGGCGCGCGGGCCGTGCGGCTCAGCTGGAGCGCGCCGCCGGGAGACCAGGGCATCACCTCGTACGACATCTACCAGGGCGGCTCCAGGATCCACAGCGTCGGCGGCGACGCGACGACCGCGCGGATCGGCCGGCTCCGGCCGGGGACGCGTTACCGCTTCACGATCACCGCCAGGGACGCCGCCGACAACGTCTCCCCCGCCGGCGGCGCCGTCGAGATCACCACCCCGCACGGTTCCGGTGACGATCCCGACACCGCGCCCGGCGACTTCCGGGCCACCACGCACGCCGCCGACGGCGCGTACTACGCCGACCTGTCCTGGCTGCCGCCGAAGGCCGGCACCGACGCGCCCGAGTACCAGATCTACCTCGACGGCGCGTTCGCGACCACGCTGATCTGGGGCGGCGAGGCCCCCCGGGGCCGGGCGACGTACAGCGTGTACACGACCAGGGAGCCGGGCAGGAGCTACCGGGTGAAGATCCGCGCCAAGCTGCCCGACGGCAACTGGGGCCGGTTCTCCACGGAACGCACCCTCGTCACCGGTGGCGGGAAGCCCTGACGGTCCTCCGGTCGCCGGGGCACGCGGGATAGCGTGCCGGTGTCGATCAGCAACCGGCCGGGCGGTGCGCGGATGCCCCGGCACGCCCCACAGGAGACATGTGATGAGCAGCGAGACGACCATGCGCGCGATCACCCAGGACACCCTCGGCGGCCCCGAGGTGCTCCACCTCACCGGGATGGCCCGGCCGGAACCGCTGCCGACCGAGGTGCAGGTACGCGTCCACGCGGCGGGGGTGAACCCCGTCGACTGGAAGACCCGGCGGAGCGGCGGGATGGCGGGCGTCATGGGGGATCCTCCCTTCGTGCTCGGCTGGGATGTCTCCGGTGTCGTGACGAAGACCGGCTTCGGGGTCCACACCCTGGAGGTGGGTGACGAGGTGTACGGCCTGCTGTGGTTTCCCCGGCAGGCCGGCGCCTACGCGGAGTATGTGACCGCGCCCTCCCGCCAGTTCGCCCGCAAGCCGGTGACGATCGACCACGACCACGCCGCCGCGGTGCCGTTGGCCGCGCTCACCGCCTGGCAGTCACTCGTCGACGCCGCCCGGGTCGAGCCGGGGCAGCGCGTCCTGATCCACGCCGCCGCCGGCGGGGTGGGCCATTTCGCGGTGCAGATCGCCAAGCACCTCGGCGCCCGGGTCATCGGCACGGCCCGCGCCGCCAAGCACGACTGGCTGCGCTCGCTCGGCGCCGACGAGCTCGTCGACTACACCACGGTCCGCTTCGAGGACGTGGTCCACGATGTCGATGTCGTGATCGACCTGGTCGGGGACGGGCACGACTCCACGAGCACCCGCTCACTGAAGACCCTGCGGCCCGGCGGCACCCTCATCCCCGTCCCCTCGGGTGCGGCCCCCGGACTGCTCGACACGGCCCGCGCCCAGGGCCTGCGGGCGAGCGCCTTCCTGGTGGAGCCGGACGGCACCGCGCTGACCCGGATCGCGGGGCTGATCGACAAGGGAGTCGTGAAGGTCGAGGTCGAGGACATCCTGCCGCTGGAGGACGCGGCCGAGGCCCACCGCCGGGGTGAATCGGGCCGGACCCGTGGCAAGCTCGTCCTGCGGGTCGCCCCCTGATGACCATTCAGGGCCGTCCCCTCACTCAGGGCCGCCCCCTCACCATCGGAGCGGCGGTCCCGGGTGTCTGTCCTTGCCGATCCGCGGCCGCGCCGACAGACCCGCACGGGCCGCCCCATGAGACGGCCCGGACAGACTCGGCGGCCTCCCCGGCACCCCTGGTCCCGCCTTGCCGCGACGCCGGACGACGGCGTCGGGACGCGGGGCGGGCCGGGCTCGCCTGGCCTCTTCCAGCAGCGCCGCCAGGCCGGCCCGGTGCCACCGGATCTCGTCCGGGTGATCGGCGACCAGCAGCCGCCGCACCGTCTCCCGCGCCGCGCCGGAGCCGGCGTGTCCCTGGACCAGCTCCGGCCGCAGCCGGTCCAGACAGGCTCGCTCGTACGGATCACGGACCAGCCCGGCCAGCTGGGCCGGGTCGAGCACACAGCCGGTGATGGCCGCCCGCTCCCAGGGGTCCTCACTCTCGTGGAGCAACTGGCCGATACGCCGGCCACGCCAGTTGCGCGGCCGCCGGTCCTCTCCCGCGTCGAGAGCCGCGCGCAGTGGCTCCGGCAGCCGGCCGGTGAGCAGAGCCGGCCGCTCAGCGGCGAACGCCCTCAGCTCGTCCGCCGGATACAGCCACACGACCGCGCGGTACCGGTTGAGACGGAACCTCACCGGCGCGACGCATCCGGCCCGCGCGAGCCGGGTGAAGCGGCCCGGGCTGACGTGCGCCAGCTTCGCGCCCTCGGCCGTGCCCACCGTCCGTACCCGCTCGCGCAGGACGTCCGGAAACCCTTCCAGCGCCCGCAGACGGTCGATCTCCTGACGGCTGATCCGGCGCCGGCCGGCCGTCCCGCAGGCCGCACCAGGGGCGGCGACCGTGGTACGGACATGACCCAGCTGTACGGCGAGCTCGAACTCCCCGCGTTTCAGATCCAGTTCCTGTGCGGCCCGGCTCGCGCCGACATCCTGGGTCCGGACATCGCTGATGGACATACTGGTCCTCCCCCGTGAGGCGTGACTACTCCCGGTGATGACCGTAGCCCGCCGGCGGCGCTCTTCGCCGGGCCTGTGGACAACTGTCCGTGGACCACCGTCACAGCGGGTGCGCGAGGGCCGGCCCGGAACCGCGCGGGGCCCTGGGAGCCCTCGGGAGCCGCCGGAGGCCGCTCGGGGCCCGGCTCAGAGCCCGCTCAGGCTGCTGTGCCCCGGCTGCCTGGCCGCGACGCCGAGGTGCTCGCCGACCCGGTTGACGAGCAGGGTCATCTCATAGGCGACCTGCCCGACATCGGCCTCGGCCTCGGTCAGTACACACAGGCAGCTGCCGTCACCCGCCGCCGTGACGAACAGCAGCGCCTCGTCGAACTCGACCATGGTCTGCCGGGCCCTGCCCGCCCCGAAGTGCCGTCCTGATCCCCGCGCGAGGCTGTGCAGCCCCGAGGAGACCGCGGCGAGATGCTCCGCGTCCTCGCGCACCAGACCCGAACTGGCCCCCGTCACCAAGCCGTCGTTGGACAGCACCAGTGCGTGCTGTATGTGCTCGACCCGCCCGGTCAGCTCGTCCAGCAGCCAGTCGAGCCCCTTGTCCAGCGCCATCGCCGTGCCTCCCCGTCGAGATGTACCCCGTGGTACCGCAACGCCCGTAGCCTTCCGCACCGATCGCTCGGCGGCAAGCGATCCTCCGGGCCGGGGAGTCGCATCGCGCGGAACACTCTCGCGGCAGAAAATGCGGTTATGGCGACAAACATGAGCAAGGAAGAGTGGCGGGCTTTCCTCTCCGAAGGCACGCGCACCGGAAAACTCTCGACGGCACGGGCCGACGGCAGTCCCCATATCGCACCCATCTGGTTCGTACTGGACGGTGACGATCTTGTCTTCAACACCGGCAAAGAGTCCGTCAAGGGCCGCAATCTGCTGCGTGACGGCCGGGTCGCGCTGTGCGTGGACGACGAACGGCCTCCGTTCGCGTTCGTGGTGATCCAGGGGCGGGCCGAAATCCATGAGGATCCGGATCAGTTGCTCACCTGGTCGACCCGCATCGCCGCCCGGTACATGGGCGAGGAGCGGGCGAAGGAGTTCGGGACCCGCAACGCCGCACCCGGCGAGCTGTTGGTGCGGGTCCGTATCGACAAGGTCTCGGCCCTCGCGGAGGTGGCGGGCTGACCCACCGGCGTGGCGCGGTTCGCTCCGCCCTGGGGGAGCCGCGCCGCGACGGCCTCGCTCGGGCGCCCGAGGGGACGCCCTCGCTCAGGCGCCCGAGGAAAGCGGACCGGTCAGGCGCCCGAGGAGAGCGACCCGGTCAGGAACGCGACGGCAGGCTCAGCCCTTCCACCGGGCCGGAGAGGGCGGCCTTGAAGGCGCGGCTGGCGTCGTCCGCCAGGACCTCGGTCTCGCCGTCCGCCAGCGCGGTGAGGACATCGCGGGCCACCACGCGCGGATCGTTCTTGGGGGCGTCGATACCGCGGGTCAGGTCGGTGTCGGCGTACCCGAGGTGGACGCCCACCACCTGCGTCCCGTTGGACGCCAGTTCCAGCCGGAGCGAATTGGTGAGTGACCAGAGAGCGGCCTTCGTCGCGCCGTAGGCCCCGCTGCCGGCCGCCCAGGACAGCGCCGAGTGGATGTCGACGAGGGCGCCGCCACCGTTGGCCGCGAGGATCGGGGCGAAGGCCTTGGCGACGCGCAGCGCCCCGAACACATTGGCGTCGAAGACGGCCATCACCTCGTCCATGTCGGTTTCGAGGAGCGGGCCGGAACCGCCTATGCCGGCGTTGTTGAAGACGATGGACACGTCGTCCGCGACGCGGGCGAGGTTCTCGACCGACTCCTGATCGGTCACCTCCAGCTCCATGGGAACGACCCTCGGGTCGCTCTCGGCGGCGGGCGTACGGGCCGTGGCGTACACCTTGGCGGCGCCCGCCTCCAGAAGTTCTTGTTCGAAAGCCCGGCCGAGGCCGCGCTGACCGCCGGTGACCAGGACGGTTGCTCCGCTGACAGTGGTCATGTCGTTCTCCCGAGGGTTCGGATCGACAGTGGTGTCATGAAACATCCCCCTCCTCCAGAGTGCTGGACAGCGGCGGCACCGTCATCCGGGGACGCCGCGCGCCGCCAGGGACTCCCGCGGCATCAGAGCGGAGTGGACAGGTGCCGTACGCGGGTCCGGTGGGCGGCGCCGAGTGCGGCGCAGGCGGCGAAGTGTTTTGGACCCGCCGGCAGGTCGGTGACGCTCCAGCCGGGCGGGGAGCCGGCGAGACCGCCCGTCCCCAGATAGTCCGCGGCGAGGTCACGGCCGAGGCCGGTGCCGATGCCCTTGAGGTAGGCCTCCTTGCGGGCCCACAGCCGGGTGAAGGCGGCCCCTCGCCGCTCCTGGGGCACAGCCGCCAGTTCGGCCTGTTCGGCCGGGTGCAGGGCGGGGATCAGCTCGCCGGACGTCTCCGGCGTCGCCTCGGGTTCGACGTCCACCCCCACGGCCACCGTCGCGAGACCGATCAGCACCCGGTCGCCGCCGTGGGACAGGGAGAAGTGCAGCGGGAAGGGGGCGTCCGCGAGCGCCGGCCGTCCGTGCGGCCCGCCACAGCACGGGCAGGTCTCGCGGACGAGGACGATGTCCCGGGCGGGCGCCCCGACACACGCCCCGAGAATCCGCCGCAGGGCGGTGTGGGCGACGGCGTAACGGAGCCGGTCCTTCGCGTGGACGAAACCCTGGACGCGCTGCCGCTCCTGGGCGTCCAGCACGGAGAGGTCCAGGAGGCCGGGAGCGCTCTCGTCCAGCCGTGCGAGGTCCAGCATCCACAGGTCCACGATTCCCGGCCCCGGCCTGGCGGGCGGTTCGCTGCGGTGATCGGTGTCGAACAGGACGCTCTCCTGGCGGGCGGGCGAACGGACGGGCGGACGGGCAGGCGGACGCGGCGCGCACGGACGCGCACCCGGCATACGTGCGTGGGCGCGAGCGCGCGGGTGCCCCCATACTGCCTGCCGGGGCCCGCCCGCCCGCGCGCGGCCCCCGTCCCAGGTCAGCCGCTCCCCGGGGGCGTGGCGAGCCGGGCGGCGCGGAGCGTGAGGTAGTGCCGCTCCGGAAGGCTGGTCGTGCGCCGGGCCGCCTCGCTGTAGTTCTCCCGCGCGCCCTGGCGGTCCCCCGCCATGTCGAGGAGATGCGCCCGCACCACGTACAGCCGATGGTGGCCGGACAGGCGCTCGTCGTCCTCCAGGGAGTCGAGAATGCCGAGTCCGGCGTCCGGGCCGTGCACCATGGCGACGGCGACGGCCCGGTTGAGTGAGACCACCGGGCCGGCGGACAGCTGCTCCAGCACGTCGTACAGGGCGAGGATCTGCGGCCAGTCCGTCTCCTCGGCCGTCGGCGCCTCGTCGTGCAGGGCGGCGATCGCCGCTTGCACCTGGTATGGGCCGACCGGTCCCCTGGGCAGGGCCGCCGTGATGAGCGTGGTGCCCTCGCCGATGGACCGGGCGTCCCACCGGCTCCGGTCCTGTTCCGCCAGGGGGATCAGCTCGCCGGACGGGCCCGTGCGCGCCGCGCTCCTGGCGTCGGTGAGCAGCATCAGTGCGAGCAGTCCGGCGACCTCGCTGTCCCCGGGGACCAGTTCGCGCAGGGCTCTGGCCAGCCGGATCGCTTCGCGGGACAGTTCGACCCGCTGCAGGTCGGGGCCTTCGCCGGTGACGTAGCCCTCGTTGAAGATCAGATACAGCACCCGCAGTACGGCCTCCAGCCGGCGCGGCCGGTCCTCGTCCTCCGGCATCCGGAACGGGATCCCGGACGCTTTGACGCGCTGCTTGGCCCGGCTGATCCGCTGCCCCATGGTCGCCTCGGGCACCATGAAGGCGCGGGCGATCTCGCCCGTGGTCAGTCCCCCGACGCAGCGCAGGGTCAGGGCGATCGCGGAGGGCGTCGACAGGGCGGGATGGCAGCACAGGAAGAGCAGGATCAGCGAGTCGTCCTGGTCCGCCGCTCCGGGGCTGTCGGCGGGCGGCGCCGCGTACCGGTCGGCGGGCTCCCGCCTGACCGCCAGGTCTTCGCGGCGGCGCCGTGCCTGCTCGCCGCGTACCCGCTCGATCATCCGGCGGTGGGCGACCTGGATGAGCCAGCCGCGCGGATTGCGCGGCACGCCGTCGCCCGGCCACTGGGTCGCCGCGGCCAGCAGTGCTTCCTGTACGGCGTCCTCGGCCGCGTCGAAGTCCCCGAACCGGCGGGTGAGCACGCCCAGGACCTGCGGCGCCAGCGTGCGCAGCAGGTCCTCGGCCGTCGGCTCCGTAAGGATCCCGGGATCAGTCAGTGGTCACAGCTCCTCCGGCGGCCCCGCCATCACCTGGCGGATCTCGATCGGCATGTTCAGCGGCCTGCCGCCGGGGCCGGGAGCGGTCGACACGTGCGCGGCCAGCTCGACCGCCCGCTCGGCGCTGTCGCAGTCGATGATCCAGAAGCCGGCGAGGAATTCCTTCGTCTCGGGGAAGGGCCCCTCGGTGACCAGGGGACTCCCGTCGCCGCCAGCCCGGACGATCTTGGCCTGGTCCGGAAACGCGAGCCCTTCCGCCGAGACGAATTCGCCCGCCTTGTGCAGCCTGTCGTTCGTGTCCTGCATGAAGGCGATATGGGTCTTGATCTCGTCGGAGGACCATTCCGTGATCGGGGGGAAGTCGACCGTCTTCTCGCTGAACTGCATCAGCATCATGTACTTCATGACCTTCTCCTCACGCTGTCGCGCCCCTGTGGGCGTCTCTCACGGACAGGTAGAAGCACGCGCCGCGATTTCGACACCTCCGGCGGAGATTTCCGGAAAAAGTCTCTGAGGAAAAACTAGCCGGAAGCGGGGCGGCCCGCGCGCTGCGGCGCGGCGGGGGCGGCAGCACTGAGGGACCATGTCCTCATGGCCCACGACCACACGCATGTGCGGGAATTCTTCGGTGCCAGGGCGGCGGACTGGGACGCGCGCTTCCCCGACGACGGTCCCGCCTACGCGGCCGCCGTCGCCGATCTCGGTGTGCGCCCCGGGGACGCGGTGCTGGACGCGGGGTGCGGAACGGGGCGGGCCCTGCCGCCCCTGCGGGACGCCGTGGGTCCGGCGGGCACGGTGCTGGGCGTCGATCTGACGCCGGCGATGCTCGACGCGGCCGTGCGGGCGGGCCGGCGGAGCGACGGCCGGCTGCTGCTCGCCGATGTGGCCCGGCTGCCGGTGCGCCCGGCCGCGCTGGACGCGGTGTTCGCCGCGGGACTGATCGCGCATCTGCCGCGACCCGACGAGGGGCTGAGGGAGTTGGCCAGGGTCGTCCGGCCGGGTGGACGGCTGGCGCTGTTCCATCCTCTCGGCCGTGGCGCGCTGGCCGCCCGGCAGGCCCGTCGCATCCTGGCGGACGATCTCCGCGCCGAGCCGAATCTCCGCCCCCTGCTGGCCGGTTCGGGGTGGCGTCTGGAGTCGTACGCGGATGAGGACGCCCGCTTCCTGGCCCTGGCGGTCCGGCAGGGCTGACGCCGCCGCTCTCCGGCACGAACGTGTGGGGTCCGCGACCACATGGTCCCGGACCCCGCACCCGAGGGGAAACCCGCGCGCCGGCGGGTCTCAGCCGCTCAGCGGCCGATCCCCTTGCGGTTGATCCGGCGCAGCCTGCGACGCTGCGACGGGTCGAGCATCAGATAGGCGGCCGCTGGCACTCCGAGCACCACCAGCAGCGCGAACCAGAATCCGATCAGCGGGATCAGAATCAGGCCTACGGCCACTCCCCCGACGGCGATCTTCGCTCTTGTCGACATCTCGATGCCTCCTTCGCGGCCATGGCCGCTCCCTGCTCGGTGGACGCACACAGTCGTCCGCCAGTTCCACTATGCGCCCGCGCGCGGCGGTTCGCCGACAGCGTGCAGATGACGGAGGGCCTGGCGGTACGAGTCGATCAGTCCGGTCTCGGTGTACGGGACGCCCAGCGAGCGGCAGTGCGCCCGTACCAGCGGCCGGGCGAGGCGCAGATGGGGGCGCGGCATGCTGGGGAAGAGATGGTGCTCGATCTGGTAGTTCAGCCCGCCGAGGAACCAGTCGGTGAGCGCTCCGCGACGGATGTTCCGTGAGGTGAGGACCTGCCGGCGCAGGTGGTCCCAGCCCTCGCTGTTCTCCGGGTCGGGCATCTCCATGCCCTTGTGGTTGGGCGCGAAGGCCAGACCCAGGTGCGGGCCGAGCAGCATCTGGTGGAGCGACGCGAAGACGACGGCCTGGCCGAGGGTCAGGGTGGTGAGCAGCAGGGTGAGGTAGCCGCCGGCGTGGGCCGCGAGCAGCAGGCCCTCCACCGCGCGCCGGCGGGCGGGCAACCGGGTGCGCCGCCGGGAGCGCAGGACGGCCGCTCCGGCCGGCGGCCGGTGACGGCGTCACGGATTGAGGCTGCTGACCACCCCGGCTGTGGCGGTGATGCCGTTCGCGATGGTAGGCGCCATGCTGCTGCTCGCGAGCAGGAAGCCGAGCAGGACGCAGACCGTCGCGTGCGAGAGCTTCAGTCCGCCCGTGCGCAGGAAGATCACGGCGAACACCAGCAGAAGCAGCGCCAGTGAGATCGTGATGGCCATCGAGAACCTCCTCCGGCCGCGCCGGATTCGCGGCATTCGGCCGCCAGTGTGGCGGAGGAGGAGGCCCGTACGGCCGACCGGCGTGTCCGCCGTACGGGTGGTTGTCCGGGCGGACCCGGCCGGGAGCGCTACCGGGGGCCGGGCAGATCGGCCAGCGCGGCCACGGTCTCCTTGTGCCGGCCCGGTGAACCGAGCGTGATCTCATCGGACTTGGCGCGCTTGAGATACAGATGCGCGGGGTGTTCCCAGGTCATGCCGATCCCGCCGTGCAACTGCACGCATTCCTCGGCGGCGTGGACGGCGACCCGGCCGCAGTACGCCTGGGCGACGGCCACCGCGAGCGGGGCGTCGGGGGCGTCGGTGGCCAGTGCGTCGGCTGCGTTGCGGGCGGCGGCCCGGGCCGAGACGACCTCCAGCCACAGCTGTGCCATGCGGTGCTTGAGCGCCTGGAAGGACCCGATGGGGCGGTTGAACTGATGGCGCTCGCGGGTGTGCCTGACGCTCTCCGTCAGGCACCACTCGGCGATGCCGAGCTGTTCGGAGGCGAGCAGCCCGGCTCCGGCCAGCAGCCCGCGGCGTACGGCGGTGTCCGCCGTGGCCGCGTCGGCGATCCGGACGCCGGTGCCGGGCTCGACCGTGACGGTGCCGAGCGGCCGGGTCAGATCGAGCGGCGTCAGCCGCTCCACGGTGACGCCGGGGCCCGAGGTCTCGGCCGCGTACAGCCCGTCGTCCCGCAGGACGAGCAGGACATCCGCCCGGGTGGCGTCCGGGACGCCGGTGACCGTGGCGGCACCGATGGGCAGGGGCGCGTCGGGGGCGGTGCTGAGCGGCAGGGCGAGCACCGCGACCCGGTGACCGTTGGCGAGCGCGGTGAGCAGCCCGGCGACATCCGTACTCCGCGTGTCGCAGGCGAGGAGCGTCTCGGTCGCCATCACCGCGCTGGTGAGGTACGGCGCGGGTGTGACGTCCCGGCCCAGCTCCTCCAGCACGACGGCGGCCTCGCGATGGCTCGCGCCCTGGCCGCCCAGGCTCTCCGGGACGAGCAGGCCCGCCACGCCGATCCCGGCGCTGAGCGCGGTCCACAGCTCGGGGTCGTAGGGATCACCGGTCTCGGCGCGGACGAGTGCGGCCGGTACGTCGCGGTGGCTGGTGAGCAGGGACCGGACGGCGGCCCGCAGATCGTCCTCGATGTCGGTGTAGAGGAGGTCGGGCGAGGTGTCGGGCCGGGGCGGCCGGACGGGTGGCGTCGGCTGCTCGGGCCGCGTGTTCGTACCCGTACTCATCGGGTCGGTGCCCGTACTCATCGGGTCAGATCCTTCCAGGCGACGTCCTTGTCGTCGCGCGGTTCCGGGGGCAGGCCCAGGACGCGCTCGGCGACGATGTTCAGCAGTACCTCGCTCGTGCCGCCCTCGATGGAGTTGCCCTTCGAGCGCAGATAGCGGTAGCCGGCGTCCCGCCCGGTGAAGTCGACCAGCTCGGGACGGCGCATGGTCCAGTCGGAGTACAGCAGGCCTTCGTCGGCGAGCAGTTCCACCTCCAGGCCGCTGATCTCCTGGTTGAGCCGGGCGAAGGCGAGCTTCAGGCCGCTGCCCTCGGGGCCCGGCTCTCCGGCGACGAGCTGCTGGCGCAGCCGTTCGCCGGTCAGGCGGGCCACCTCGGCCTCCACCCAGAGCGTGAGCAGCCGCTGGTGCAGCTCGTGGGTGCGCGCCTCGGGCCGCTCGCGCCAGGTGCGGGCGATGGGACCGATCATGCCGCCCTCGCGCGGCAGCCGGGCGCCGCCGATGGAGACGCGCTCGTTCATCAGGGTGGTCCGGGCGACGTGCCAGCCCGCGCCGATCTCGCCGAGGCGGTGCGTGTCGGGGATGCGTACGTCCGTGAGGAAGACCTCGTTGAACTCGGCCTCTCCGGTGATCTGGCGCAGCGGACGCACCTCGACACCGGGGTCGGTCATGTCGCAGAGGAAGTAGCTGATGCCCCGGTGTTTGGGCAGGTCAGGGTCGGTACGGGCGATGAGGATGGCCCAGCGGGCGATGTGGGCGCTCGATGTCCAGACCTTCTGGCCGTTGACGATCCAGTCGCCGGTCGGGGAGTCGCCCTCGCGTACCGCGCGGGTGGCGAGCGCTGCCAGGTCGGAGCCGGCGCCGGGCTCGCTGAAGAGCTGGCACCACACCTCCTCGCCGACCCACAAGGGCCGCAGGAAGCGTTCCTTCTGCTCCTGGGTGCCGTAGCGCAGGATGGTCGGGGCGGCCATGCCGAGGCCGATGCCGATCCGGCGCGGATCGTTGTCGGGTGCGCCGGCGGCGGACAGTTGAGCGTCCACGACGGCCTGGAGGGAGCGGGGCGCGTCGAGCCCGCCGAGTCCGGCGGGGTAGTGCACCCAGGCGAGTCCGGCGTCGAAGCGGGCCCTGAGGAAGTCGGTGCGGCCGGTGGCGGCCGGCGGATGCTCGGCGAGCAACTGCCCCGTGCGCCCGCGCAGATCGGCGGCGTCGGTCATCGGGTCCCCCCCTCCGGAATGACCACCACGCGTCCGGTGGTGGTGCCGTCGGCGACGCGCTGGACGGCGTCGGCGGCGCCCTTCATCGGCACCCGTTCGCTGATGAGCGGCTTGATCGCGCCCCGCTCGGCGAGTTCGGTCAGCTCCTGGTGGCAGCGCAGGACCGCCGCCGGGTCCTTCGCGTGGTACAGGCCCCAATGGAGGCCCATGATCGAGTAGTTCTTCACCAGCGCGTGGTTGAGGGCGGGGGCGGGGACGACTCCGCCGGCGAAGCCCACGACCACGATGCGGCCCTCGAAGGCGACGCACTTGGTCGAGCTGGTGTAGGCGTCGCCGCCCACCGGGTCGTAGACGACATCCGCGCCCCGGCCGCCGGTGGCTTCCTTCACGGCGGCGGCGATGTCGTCCGTACGGCGGTCGATCACCACGTCGCAGCCCAGCTCGCGGGCGACGCGTGCCTTGCCTGGGCCTCCGGCCACACCGATGACGGTGGCTCCTGCGGCCTTGCCGAGCTGTACGGCGGCGCTGCCGACCCCCCCGGCCGCCGCGTGTACGAGCAGTGTCTCGCCCGCTTGGAGCCGGGCCCGCCGGTGCAGACCGAACCAGCCTGTCTGGTAGCCGATGTTGAGGGCCGCCGCCTCCGCGTCGTCCAGCGCCTCGGGCGCGGGCAGGACGGCCGCCGCGTCGGCGACGACGTACTCGGCGAGACCGCCGTACGGCAGGGCGGGAGTGGCGATGACCCGGCGCCCGTCCTCCGTCTCACCGCAGATCTCCACCCCGGGGGTGAACGGCAGCGGCGGGCGCACCTGGTAGTGGCCCCGGCAGAGGAGGGCATCGGGGAAGTTGATGTTCGCGGCCCGGACCCGCAACCGCGTCTGCCCCTGGCCGGGCACCGGGCGCTCCACCTCTTCGAGCCGCATCACCTCGCCCGGTTCGCCGTTCCGGTGCACACGCCATGCCTGCATTTCGGAGCCTCCACACGATGGGCAGTCCTGCGACTCTCCCGCATACTAAGCGGTCGCTTGCCCGGTGGGGAACACCCCGGCCCGGCCGGTCACGGACCGGTCGCGCTGACCCGGTCGTGGGTGGACCCGTGGACTCCCGGCGCGGGTGTCTCCGCTCCCTCCGGGAAGATCGGCACGGGCCGTATCCGGCGCAGGTACGACTCCGCCTGCCAGATCGCCTCACGCGCGGTGCGCTGCCCCATGAGCACGCACAAGGTGTACGCCACGTCCTCGAAGCGGCTTCGTTTCGCCGCGTCGAGCGGGTCGGCGAGGACCAGCCGTTCCCATGCCCGGTAACGGCTCAGCAGATCGGCGACCAGATGTCTGTCCGGCAGCAGCATGTCGAGCACCTCCAGCATCGGAGTCGCGCCCGCCCGCCCAGGGTTTCAGGTACGCCTGGGCCGCCGGGGCGGCGTGGGACGGGACCGGCCCCGCGCACAGCTGAGCACCAGTCCCCCGCCTTCCATTCTCCCCCCGCCGTCCCGCATCCGCTCGACGAGCCCCGGCGGGGACCCCGGGCGATTCCCGGAGGAGCTCAGCGGACCTCAGCGGGCCGAAGCGGGCCTCAGCGGGCGACGACCTCGAAGGACACCGCAGGCCGGCCGCCGAATCGCGGCGCCCCGGCCTGGGCATGGGAGGCGAGCAGGGTACGGCAGTACGTCTCCGGATCCTCGCCCGTCAACACCTCGATGTACGTGCGGTGTTGGAGCAGCGAGCTCCTGTCCGGGTGAACGGCGGGCCGGGCAGGGCGGAGAGCGGGGGCTCCGCACCGCTCACCGGGACGGTCTCAGCGCCTCGGACCGCGTCCCGTACGGGACGGACAGGGCCCGCGCCCCGTGCGGGACGGGCGGGGCCCGTGCCTCACACCTCGTCCCGTACGAGCGCCAGCAGCCGGTCCAGTACGTGGCCGCCACCCGCCCGCACGCCGTCGTGCTCGTACTCGTCCGTCACCCAGGTGCGCAGGCCGCGGATGGCACGCGCGGTGCGCAGGGAGTGCTCCGTGTCGACGTACATGTCGTCGTGGTAGACGGCGGCGGCGACGGGCACCTCGTTGGCCGCCAGCCGGCCGGTGTCGTACAGCGGGGTCCACCCGGTCCGGGCGGCGATCAGTTCGGCGGTCTCGCGCAGCGGGCGCAGCGCGGGGTCGTGCTCGAAGTGCCAGGGGTGGATGGTCTCGCCGGTGAAGTACAGCGGGCCGTCCCCGGCCAGGGTGTTCGCGGCGTCGAAGCGGGCGAACTCGCCACGGACGCGCTCGGCGGCCCAGTCGGTGGGCTGCTTGTCCTGGGCGTAGATCGCCTCGTGGAGCACGGCGTACAGCGGGCGTCCGGCGTACGAGAGGGCCGCGGCCATGTTCTCCTGGAAGGCGTCGGACAGGGTCCGGCCGCCCGGGGACGGCACGAAGGCGTCCTCCAGCAGGTAGTGCAGCTCGTGACTGCCGTCCCCGCCGCCGAGCATGATGCCGAGCGACTGGAACACCTCCGGCGTGAGGGTGTGGCCGGTGGGAAGGACGGGGCTGTGCTCGGCCAGGTGCTCCACGATCCGGCGGGCCCGGCCGATGTCCTGCGGATAGCGGGCGTAGTGCGCCTCCACCTTGCGCGCGATGCGCGGATACGCGGCGCGGTAGACCTCGTCGGCCGTGGCGTCCAGCGACGGCAGACCGCCGGTGATCAGGACGGTACGCAGGCCCTCGGGGGCGGCGGAGAGGTAGCGGACGGCGCAGAAGCCGCCGAAGCTCTGGCCGAGCACGGTCCAGGGGGCGCCGCCGGTCAGCTGCGGACGGATGATCTCGCAGTCGCGCACGATGGAGTCGGCGCGGAAGTGGGCGAGATAGTCGGCCTGCTCCCGGGGGCCGCCGCGCAGCGGCAGGGTCTGTCGGTTGGCGGGGGTGGACAGGCCGGTGCCGCGCTGGTCGAGCAGGAGCACCCGGAATTCCTTCAGGGCGCGGCCCAGCCACGCCTGCTGTCCGACGAACCGGCGCGCGCCGCTGCCCGGGCCGCCTTCCAGGTAGACGAGCCAGGGCAGGTCCGCGTCGGCGTGTGCGCCGGCGACGACCTCGCGCGCGTACAGCTCGATCCGCTCGCCCGACGGGTCGCCGTGGTCCAGCGGGACCGTGAAACGGTGGTCGGTGAGAACGACGCCGGGCTGGCGGTAGCTGGTCAAGGAGGCTCCTCTGCTCGATCGCCCTCGCGGGGGCAGTCACGCCCGACAGTTCAGCACACTCGTGTCCGGCCTCCGTACGGAGGGCCGACGCGGGGCGGCGGGGCGTGACTCGGTCGGTCGCGGCCCGTGTGCGCCGGGACCCGGCCGCTCCTAGCGTGAGGCCATGATCCGGTTCGAGCAGGTCAGCAAGGTCTACCCGGACGGTACGGCCGCCGTCGACGAGCTGTCGTTCGACGTGCGCGAGGGTGAACTGGTGACCCTGGTGGGGCCGTCCGGCTGCGGCAAGACGACCACGATGATGATGGTGAACCGGCTGATCGAGCCCACCTCGGGGCGCATCCTCGTCGACGGCAGGGACATCGCCGGGGCCGATCCGGTCCAGTTGCGCCGCCGTATCGGCTACGTCATCCAGCAGGTCGGTCTCTTCCCGCACCGGACGGTCCTCGACAACACCGCGACCGTGGCGGTGCTGGTCGGCTGGAAGAAGGCGAAGGCACGCGAACGGGCGGCGGAGCTGCTCGATCTGGTGGGACTCGACCCGGCGACGTACGGTCCGCGCTATCCGGCGCAGCTGTCGGGCGGGCAGCGCCAGCGGGTGGGCGTGGCGCGCGCGCTTGCCGCCGATCCGCCGGTGCTGCTGATGGACGAGCCGTTCGGCGCGGTCGACCCGGTGGTGCGGGAGCGGCTCCAGAACGAATTCCTCAAGCTGCAGGCGACGGTCCGCAAGACGGTCCTCCTGGTGACGCACGACATCGAGGAGGCGGTGCGGATGGGGGACCGTATCGCGGTGTACGGGCAGGGGCGCATCGAGCAGTACGACACCCCGGCCGCTGTCCTCGGCGCGCCCGCGACGCCCTACGTGGCGCGGTTCGTGGGCGCGGACCGCGGGCTGAAGCGGCTGTCGGTCACCGCCGTCGAGCCGGCCGACCTGGAGGGGACACCGGTCGCGAGGACACATGAGCCGGCCCGGGACGCGGCGGCGCGGATGCGCGCCGAGGGGGCGCGCTGGGCGGTGGTGCTGAACGGCGCGGGTGAACTGCACGGCTGGGTGTCGGCGGACGCGCTGGCGATCGCCGGGGAGCAGGGTTCGGTGGGTGAGCTGGCGCGGCGCATGGAGGCGTGGGTGCCGGTCGGTTCGCCGCTCAAGCAGGCCTTCAGCGAGATGCTCCAGCACGACGCGGGCTGGGTGGCGGTGCTGGACGGGGCCCGTTTCCTCGGGGTGCTGACCCCGGCGAAGCTGCACGAGGCACTGCGCCGCTCGGTGGACGCGGACGCCCAGGGCATCGGCCGCGACGAGGTCGACTTCGACTCGGTGGCGGACGCCTGAGCCGGGCGCGGGGGCCTTCCGCGGGCCCGGGCGGGTCGGCCGGGATCACGGGGCAGCGGGCGGGATCACGGGGCAGCGGGCGGGATCAGGTTCTTGGACCTCAGGTACTTCCTGGCGACGTCCTCGGGCAGCCGGCGCCAGCTGTCGACCTGCCGGTTCAGCGCGGCCAGGTCCTTGGTGGTCAGCACGGTGTTCAGCCGGTCCAGTACCGCGGCGACGCCCCGGCCGCCGGCCCGGGAGCGGTTGACGACGGGAACGATGTGGTCCGCGTCCTGGAGGTGCCTGTCGTCCGTGAGAAGGACGAGCCCGAACTGGTCGAGCGTCGCGTCGGTGCTCGTGGTCAGGACCAGCTGGTCCTGACCACGCTGGACGGCCTGTTTGGCCGGGGTGGTGCCGACACCCTTGGGGTCGACGCCGGTGACGTCGATGCCGTACGTCTTCTTCAGGCCCGGCTCGCAGTACGGGCGCTGAACGCATTCGTCGCCCGCCGCCAGCCGTACCGGCAGCCCGGACCTGCCCAGATCGCTGAGGGTCCTGAGCCGGTGCTCACGCGCGTAGGAGGCGGCGACGGCGTAGGCGTTCTGGTCGACCGCCCGGCCGGGGGCCAGGACGGTCAGGCCGCGTGCCGACGCCAGCGAACGCAGCGCCCTCATCGTCGCGTGCCGGTCGGGCGAGCCGACCGGCTCGGCGCCCGCGCCGTTGGTCTTGGCGTTCAGCCAGTTCGCGAAGGTCGCGGCGTACTCGGGTACGACATCGATCTGGCCGCTCTCCAGGGCCGGTTCGTAGATCTCCCGGTTGGTGACCGACAGAATCTCGGTCCGGTAGCCGGCCCGGTTCAGCAGCGTCGCGTACATCTGGGCGAGGAGATCGCTCTCGGTGAAGCCCGCCGACCCGATGGTCAGATGCCTGCTGTCACCGGGCGGCGTGGTGACCTGCCCCCGGGTCTCCAGCGACGGTCCCGTGGCGCAGCCGGTGGCCGCCGTCAGGAGCGCGGCGAGGACGACGGCCGTACGCGGCGTCCTCATCCGGAACCATCTCGTCCGTACGACGGGCTTAGCCGCCGCACCAGCTCGAAGACCCCCTCCACCAGCAGCGCGAACACGGCGACGAGCAGCGCCCCCGCGAGGACCTGCGGGGTGGAGGCGAGATTGAATCCGGCGGTGATGATCCGGCCGAGTCCGCCGCCGCCCGCCAGAGCCGCGAGCGTCGCGGTCGCCACCAGCTGGACGGCCGCGATCCGTACACCGGTCAGGATCATCGGCAGGGCGAGCGGCGCCTCGACCCGCCGCAGCAGCTGACCACCGGTCATCCCCATGCCGCGCGCGGCCCGTACGACATCGGGGTCGACGCCCCGCATGCCGATGTAGGCGTTCGTGAGCAGCGGCGGGATCGCGAACAGGACCAGCGCGATGATCGTCGGCCACTGCCCGTACCCGCCGACCGGGGTGAGCAGCAGCAGGACGAGGACGGCGAAGGTGGGGACGGCCCGGCCGGCGTTGGAGATGTTGACGGCCAGGGCGCCGCCTTTGCCGAGGTGCCCCAGGCCCAGCGCGACGGGCAGTGCGATCGCGCAGCTGAGGGAGAGGCAGACGGCGGTGAGGAAGAGGTGTTCGCCGAGCCGGTGCCAGATGCCGTCGGACCCCGACCAGTGGGCGGCACTGGTGAGCCAGGCCCAGGCGGACGGGAGCGCGCTCACGTGCGGCGCTCCCGGGCCCAGGGGGCGAGCAGCCGTCCCAGTCCCAGCAGCAGCAGATCGGCGACGACGGCGATGAGTACGCAGAGGACGGACGCGGTGAGCACCTGGGCCTTGAAGAAGGTGTTCATCCCGGCGTAGATGAGGTTGCCGAGGCCGCCGTGGCCGACGATCGCGCCGATGGTGACGAGGGAGACGGCGGAGACCGTCGCGATCCGCAGGCCCGCCATGGCGGCGGGCAGGGCGAGCGGCAGCTCGACGGTGAGCAGCAGCCGCAGCGGTCCGTATCCCATGCCCCGGGCCGCCTGCCGGGTTTCCTCGGGTACCGCGCGCAGTCCGGCCAGGATGTTCCGGACGAGCAGGGTCAGCGAGTAGAGGACGAGCCCGGCGACGACCAGCGCGGCGGAGAGCCCGTACACCGGCAGCAGCAGGGAGAACAGCGCGAGCGAGGGGACCGTGTACAGAACGGTCGTGATGCCGAGGACGGGCCCGGCGGCCCAGTGCCAGCGGCGGGCGGCCAGCGCGAGGGGGACGGCGATCAGCAGGCCGAGCAGCACCGGGACGACGGTGAGCTGGAGATGCTGGAGCGTCGCTTCCCAGAGAATCTGGCGGCGGCTGGAGAGGTAGGCGCCGCACAGCCACTCGTTGCGCGCGAGGCAGTCGTCCGGAGGCGCGGTCACCCTTCCATTGCAGCGCTGTTCGCGGGTGGCCGCGCGTCGTGTTGGACCGTATGAGCCGCGTGGGGGCCGTAAGAGGAGGTCGGTGTGCCCCCCTTCGCCCCCCACGACTCCCCCACGGCGTGCGGGACGGGGCTCAGCGGACCCGTCGTCCTTGCCGCAGCCGGGCCACCGTCTCCCGCAGCCAGGGCAGTTCCTGGTACAGCGCCGCTCCGGGGCAGGTCGTCTCGTCTCCGTCCCGGTGCCCCGAGATCACGTCCAGTCGCACCCGGCTCCCCTTCGGGTAGCGGCTCACGTCACTGCTGGACACCATCCGCACCCGCCCCTTCGGATCGACGCCGGGGCTCAGCTTCCACGCCACCAGGGCGGCGATCGCGTCCAGCATGGGGCGCGGCACCCGCTCCCCCTTCTCGAAGTGGCCGAGCGCCGCTATGCCGGCGCTCCCGGCGTTGAACCCCTTGGTGTGCGAGCCACGGACCGCCCGGTCCACACCGCCGGCGCGGCCCTCGTAGATGTTCCCGCAGCGGTCGACGACGAAGTTGTAGCCCAGGTCGTCCCACCCCTCGTCGAGGTGGTGTCCCTGCATGGACCGGAGCATCTCCGGCACGTCCTCGCGGCAGTCGTAGTCGTTGGAGTGATTGGTGTGGTGAAGGAACACGACCCGCACGGACGTCGCGTAGGACGGCTTCTCCCGTACGGCGCTCTCGTCCGCGTGCCACGCCCGCCGCCGTGTGATGGCGGGTTCCGGCACCATCGGGATCGGGCGGCGTGCGGCCTGACGGTGCCGCGGCTCCGATGTCGTGTGTACCGGAGCCGCGCACGTCAACACGAGAGCCAGCGGCAGAAATGTCATTCCCCGGCTGATCCTTCGATGCCACATGGACTCAGCGTGGACGTCCGGCGCGCCGCGCGGGGCTTATGCACGTCCGATCGGGTGAACGGATCCGGGCCGGCCCCGCCGCTGCCGTCCGGTCCGGCGTGCTGTCGGCCGGGGGCCCGTCCACGGCGGCGGACGGCTTCCGCCCGTGTCCCGCGGCGGTCAGCCCGCGCCGGGCAGCCGCACCTGCACGGTCTCGTCGTCGCCCACCCGTGTCTGGAACGAGGGCTGCGGAGCGGTGGCCGGACCGCGTACGTTCCAGCCGTCCGACAGCCGGAAGACGCTGCCGTGCCACGGACACGTGACACAGCCGTCGGCGATCGTGCCGTCGGACAGCGGGCCCGACATGTGGCTGCACCGGTCCGCCAGGACGTGAATGTCACCGCTCGCCTCACGGACCACCAACAGCGGTACCTCGCCCAGCTCGTGGCGCACCGCCTCACCGACCGGGAAGTCCGACACCCGGCCCAGTGTCTGCCAGCCGGGCGACAGCAGATGCGGCACCGGCTCGGACTTGTTGGCACCGGCGGCCAGCCGGTAGGCGAGATGTCCGCCGAGCATCCCGCCCGCGCTCACCGCGCACAGGCCGGCGAGGCCGAGCAGCCTTCCGAGCACCGGCCGGCCGCGGCCGCGGACCACCCACGAGCGGGCGTACAGACCGACGGCGATCGCGTTGGACGCCGCGTGCACCAGCCCGGTGCGCTTCTGCCGCTCGTGCTGCTCGGCCCAGTCCACCCAGCCGGCCCACGCGGCCGGCGCGGCGGAGAGGACGCCCACCGCGACGAGAAGGCGGGCACCGCGCCCGGCGCCCGGCACGGCGTCCAGCACAGCGGCGGACAGCCATGCCCCCATCGGGATCTGTACCAGGACGGGGTGCAGCGGATGCCCGATCTGCCGGCCGTGCAGCACGTCCCGGTAGCGCCCCAGGGGCAGGGCACGCACCGCGCGCTGGATCGGCCTGATCACCGCGTCCAGCTGCTCGGCCTCACCCAGTGCGTCGAGACTCCGCACGAGGGAGGCCGCGCGACGGGCGGCGGGGCCATCCGCCCGGTCGGTGTCGGAAGCAAGCACCACGGACTTCGCGAAAATCGCTGAGGGTAGCCGCATGAGTGGAGGTCTTGCCGCGGCGGCCGGAGCTGAAACGGCCGCGTGCGCGGCTCACCCCAGCGGCCCCCGCGAGGCCCGGTCGTGGCATCGCCGGGTAGGGGCCCGTCGCGCTCATGGAGCGCCTTCGGGCGCGGACCTCTCGTCGGGTGCGGACCTCCCCTCGGGTGCGGAGCCGGGTGCCGGATCCGAGGACGATTCGGGGCCCCCGCCGTCCTCGTAGAGCTCGAACCAGATCGACTTGCCCTCGCCGCGCGGATCGGCCCCCCACGCGTCGGCCAGCACCTCCATCAGCACCAGTCCGCGCCCGCTGGAGGCCAGTTCACCGGGGCTGCGGCGGTGCGGCAGCTCGTCGCTGCTGTCGGCGACCTCGACGCGCAGCCGCCGTACGGGTTCGCCGTCCGCCTCCGCGACGAGCAGCGCGTCCCCGTCGGTGTGGACCAGCACGTTGGTCACCATCTCGGAGACCATCAGCTCCGCCGAGTCGACCCGTTCCTCGTCCGCCCAGTCCTGCAGCAGATCCCGCACCTGCCGCCGGGCGCCCGCGATCCGCTCCGGCTCGGCCTGCGCGATGGTGGCGACCGTACGCCGGGGGGCTCGTCCTGCCGCGCCGACGGACGCCTTGTCCCGCGCCAGCAGGAGCAGCGCGATGTCGTCCTCACGTCCGCTCACCGGGCGAGCCGGTCCGGAGTACGGCCCGCTGGCGCGGGCGTTGCCGACGAGCGCGTCGGCGAGCTGGTCCGCCGACCGGTCACCGTGTTCCTCCATCACCCGCTGGAGGCGTTGGGCACCCGCGGTGTAGTCCCTGCCGACCGCTTCGATCAGCCCGTCCGTGCAGAGCATCAGGGTCTCGCCCGGTTCCAGCGTGAGCTGGGTGGTCGGGTAGTTCACGTCGGCTTCCACCCCGAGGGGTAGCCCGCCGGCCGTGGGCCGGACCAGCGCGGTTCCGTCGGTGGTCAGCAGGAACAGGTCGGGGTGGCCCGCGCGCGCCACGTCGAGCGTCCCGTCCTGCGGATTCACCTCCACGTAGAGGCAGGTCGCGAAGCGCGGCGCGTCATCCGCCGCGTCGGCCGGGCCGAAGGGATGGTCACCGGTGCCCACCGGCACGCCGTCGCCCGACGGCCGCTCGCCGTAGCCCGCCTGCCCCGGTGACGACGGACCGTCAGGCTGGAGTCCGGTCAGGAAGCGGGAGGCACGGGCCAGCACCGCGTCCGGACGGTGCCCCTCGGAGGCGTACGCGCGCAACGCGATCCGCAGGGCCGCCATCAGCCCGGCGGCCCGTACGTCGTGGCCCTCGACATCCCCGATGACCAGGGCGAACCGCTGGCCGGTGCTGTCCTCCCCCAGGGTGGAGCCACCCGGCAGCGGGATCATGTCGTACCAGTCGCCGCCCACCTGGAGGCTGCCTCCGGTGGGCACGTAGCGCCCGATGGCCGTCATTCCGGGGATCTCCGGGCCGGTGGTCGGCATCATCGAGCGCTGGAGCCCCAGCGCCAGCTGCCGTTCCGATTCGGTGACCCCGGCGCGGGCCAGCGACTGGGCCAGCATCCGGGCGACCGTCGTCAGCACGACGCGCTCGTCGAAGGTGAAGGCCATCTCCTCGTTGAAGGCGACCCGCCAGACGCCGAGCGTCCGGTTCCCGACGGTCAGCGGTACGAAGGCCCAGGCCCCCCGCCCGAAGCGCCCCGCGTACTGCCAGGCGGCGGGATAGCGGCTGCGGTAGGCCCGTGCGCCGCTGAGGTAGATGGCCTCACCGCTGTGGATGACGTCCACCGCCGGATAGTTGGTGTCCAGCGGCAGGTCCGTGAAGGGGATCAGTTCGTCCGGCATGTCCCCGCTGTAGCCGGTGACCTTCAGCCGGTCGCCCACCGCCTGGTAGACCGCCAGCGTGCCCGGGGGGAAATCGGGCATGGACAGCGACGCGGCCACCCGCAGGACCTCCGCGGTGGAATGGGCCTCGGCCAGCGCCCGCCCCGCGTCGAGCAGGAACGCCTCCCGGGTCCTGCGCCGGTCCGCGGTGACCGGGTCCTCCACGCTGCCGTCGCCCCCGGCCGACGGGATGACCTCGTGGATGCTGCCCGCCATTTTCTGCTCGGGCCGGTCGCCGGACGGCGCCGTTCCCGCGTCGTAGGGCCTGCCCCGGGTCCGGATCGTCCGGATGACCTCACCCGCCTCGTTGATCACCCGCATCCGGGACTCGGCCAGGGTGCCCTCGGCGAAGGCGAGCTGGATGGTGCTGTCGATGGTGTTCCGGTCGACCGGGTGGACGCGGTTGAACACCGCCGCCGCCGGGAGGTCCGTTGATCCCTCGGGCAGCTCAAGGAGGCGTGCCGCCTGCGGGTCCAGGGCGACGGTGTCGGCCGCGCTGTCCCACTCCCACAGACCCACGCCGATCGCGGCCAGGACATCCTCGGGGCGCATGGTCCCATTTTAGGAATCCTCTCCGCTCCGTCGCCACCAGAGCGGTGGGTGCGGACATGAAGCGGAAGACGGCGAAGCGCTCCCCCGGAAGACGCGCGCCACGGTCGGCACGCGAAACTCCGGGAGCACGGTGGCGTAGGGCCGGGCCGTCGGAGCAGGTCAGCGCACGCGTCCCCGTGGTTTGAGCGCCACCGGCGGGAGTTCGGGAGCGGGCAGCCGGGCGCCGTCGTAGCCCTTCACCTCGCCGAAGCCGGATCCCTCCGTCCAGTCCCGTCGGGCCTCTTCGATCTCCTGCTGGGACCTGCCGACGAAGTTCCACCACATATCACAAGATTTCGGATTCTCCCCAGCTCAGGGGGGTGATCCATCCTCGGCGGTCAGCAAAACGTCAGCATTGGCACTGAGGAGAACGAACAGCCATGGCCTCCAAGGCACTCCCCCACGGAATGGGCGGCTTCTTCAAGGACTGCGAGCACCCCCGCTCGCGTTGGCCCAGGTGCCCGCACCTCTACAAGATCAGGTACCGCGACGCCACCCAGAAACAGCTCGAGGAGTCCGGCTTCACCACCCAGGACGACGCCATCGAGCGGCTGACCGAGATCTACCGCGCCAAGAAGTCCCAGAACCGGGGCAAGGCGAAGGCCGAACGCATCAAGAGGTACGCCCCCATGCGGTTCGCCGACTTCGCGGAGGAGTGGCGCGGCGAGCAGCGCCACCTCGCCGACAGTTCGCTGCGCCATCTCGACTCGCTGTTCACCCACCACCTCCTGCCGGCGTTCGAGAGCCGCCGGATGAGCAGCTTCGACTTCAAGGTGGTCAACGCCTTCATCGTGTCCATGGAACGCGACGGCGTGGGTCTCGCGACGCAGGCCAACGCCTTCGACAAGCTGAAGGCCATCCTCCTCTCCGCCCATCGGCTCGGCCTGTACGACGACAACCCCCTTGAGTCCGTCAAACCCCCGCAGTACGACCCGGAGCGCGCCGTCATACCCTCGCCGGCCCAACTCGCCGGTCTCCGGGATGCGGGTGACGACGCATTCGCTCTCATCGCGGACCTGATGAGTGGATGCGGCCTGCGCAACGGCGAAGCGGCGGCGGTCCGTCTGGACAACATCGTCGCCGACGACACGTACCGGGTCCACGAGCAGGTCAACCAGACGAGCAACACCTACTCCCGGCTGAAGCACCGAAAGGTCGGCGAATACCGGGACGTCCCCCTTCCCGCCCGGGCCCGCCAAAGCATCGAACGGTACGCCGACATTTACGGCACCATCGACGGATACCTGCTCCGTCACCCCCGAAACGCGGCCCAGCCGTATCCGTACTACTACCTGTCCAACCAGTGGCAGCGGATCAAGAAGTCGGAATCCGTCGAGGTCCCGGACGGCATGACCGTCTACGGCTTCCGTCACTTCTTCGCCTCCAACTGCCTCTCCCACAACATCCCCATCACCGACGTGGCCGAGTGGATGGGCCACCGGAGTCTCGACATCACCTTCAGGATCTACCGCCATCTGATGCCGGGCTCCATCAGCAAGGCCGCCAAGATCCTGGACCTCGGCCTGGCGGCCTGACCGTGGGCGGGCTCTCTCGACATCACGCTCCGAGAGCCCGCCCAACCAGGCCAGTCAGCCACCCTCCCGCTGCTGCCGAACCCACGCCTGCACCTCGGACACCCTGAACTGAATCTTCGCGTTCCGCCCCGCACCGAACCTGTACGACGCCAACCCGGCCCGCGACGCCTCGCGATACACCCACTGAACCGACATGTTCAGATACTCAGCCGTCTCCCGCACATCCATGAACTGAGCCACCACCACGAACAACCCCTCGCCCTAGCCGAACTCCCGAGCAACTACTCGGGCGTCCAGCACTCTGAGCGGTGCGGACCGGTTTGGAGATGCCGGGAGGACTTGCTACACACCACCATCGGTATCGCCGAGACCGCGTTCCGCGCCTGATGATCGGCTTACGTATGCGGTCCCGCAGCTCTGGGTGTACCGCAAACGACAGGAGATGGAAGGGCCACAGGGCCACCCAGTTCCCATCGCGCCGCATGAACACGACCACCGATCGTGCCTCTTGCTCCATTCCCCGACTCGGGCGAACAAGGCAGAGCGACGATCCCGAACGGCTACGGCGTCACAGCAACACGATACGCTCGGGCACAACGGGCCCGCGCCTCAGAACGTTTCGGGTCGGCGGAGAGAGCGCCGGCGGACTCAGTCACAGCCTGCCGCGTTAGGCTGAACGGATGCCGAACCACGATTCCACCGCCCAGGCAAAGAGATTGCAAAGCCGCCGCTAAGTCGCAGGTCAAAAAGAGTCCTCCCCGCCCGCGCGGGGGTGTTCCGTCATGCTTCAGATGGCCTGGCGCGGTAGCGGCGTCCTCCCCGCCCGCGCGGGGGTGTTCCGCCCACATCGGCATCCACTTCGCCCGCGCCTACGTCCTCCCCGCCCGCGCGGGGGTGTTCCGTTCGTCGCGGATGAGGTTGAACTCGGCGGGGGGTCCTCCCCGCCCGCGCGGGGGTGTTCCGCATCTCGTAGTTCCGGGACGCGGCGTTGAAGCGTCCTCCCCGCCCGCGCGGGGGTGTTCCGCTCCTGAGACAAAACGCTGATCCTGCCCTACCGTCCTCCCCGCCCGCGCGGGGGTGTTCCGCACTTTCAGCCTTCGGGGTCGGCCAGGTAGCGGTCCTCCCCGCCCGCGCGGGGGTGTTCCGTCGTCGTGCGCCGTTGCGATGGCCTCGGGGTAGTCCTCCCCGCCCGCGCGGGGGTGTTCCGCCCGCCACATCCTCAAACGGCGCAGCGCCCAGGTCCTCCCCGCCCGCGCGGGGGTGTTCCGTCGACCATCACGGTCAACACCGCGGCAGTCACGTCCTCCCCGCCCGCGCGGGGGTGTTCCGTCGACCATCACGGTCAACACCGCGGCAGTCACGTCCTCCCCGCCCGCGCGGGGGTGTTCCGTCGGCACGCCACCGGTCGCATACGGTGATGCCGTCCTCCCCGCCCGCGCGGGGGTGTTCCGTTCCGGTCGAGCGTGGTGGACGGCGAGTTGACGTCCTCCCCGCCCGCGCGGGGGTGTTCCGTTGACGAAGGAACTCCCGTTCGTCCCGAGCGGGTCCTCCCCGCCCGCGCGGGGGTGTTCCGGTCCAGTGCAAGTGACAGCCCCAGGGGTGCATGTCCTCCCCGCCCGCGCGGGGGTGTTCCGGTCGCGGGGTACGCGCAGGCCGTGGCTGGGGCGTCCTCCCCGCCTGCGCGGGGTTTTCCATCGGCCGCTTTAGGCGGGCGCAGGCAATCGGGGTTCCCCCGCCAAGGTCGCGCACATTGCTGCCAGGCTCGTCCTCTTCCAGACCCACGGGTCCCTAGACAGGCTCTCCCCCCACTCCCGCCTCGCTTTCAGGTCCAAGGCGTTCCTGATCGCCGCCGACTCGGCGTTGGGCCGTCATCCTGATCAAGGTCAGGCCGTCGAAGTCGACCGGGTGGCGTCTACGCGTACCGGCCGTACGCAGTGCGAAACCTTGTTCGTTTGCTGCGGGGTGCACGAGAAGCGCGGCGCCGTCCCCGACAACTTCCGTGACCGCGTTCCACAGTTGGTCACGTACTCGGGCGGACAGAGTGCCGACGAAGATGCCCGGGGTGACCTCGACGGTCCAGCGGCTCAGCGCGCCTCGGAGGCTATCGGGGACGGCTGTGGTGGCGATGACGGCCATGGCGGGCATGATCAGGCGTCTTCCGGTGAGTAGTTGACGCCTGCTGGCAGGACTCCGAGTTTCGGGTCCCACAGGTGGACCATGTCGGCCGACCGGCGGTCCGGTTCGGAGTCGTCGTCCGTGTCGGTGTCCGGGGAGAGCAATGCCTGGATGTCACCGACGACGCGAGGCAGGAGTTTGATGAGCCTGAATCCGTCGCGCAGTTTACGCCGGGCTTCTTGGTCGGGGTTGGGTGAGGCGTGCAGCGCGAATGCCAGGGGCAGTGTCGTTTCGGCCTTGTAGAGATCTGCCACGTCGTAGACGAAGGCATGTTGGGTTCCCGCGTGGACGAACCCGAGGGCCGGGGAGCAGCCCATGGCCAGCAGAGCCGCGTGGACAACGCCGTACAGGCACGTGTTGGCCGCAGACAATGCGAGGTTGACGGGGTCCTGCTGGTCCCACTGATCAGGGTGGTAGTTGCGCCGGAAACGGCCGATACCGTGCTGCTGAGCGAGGAGCTTGTAAAGGGATTTCATGCGCTGACCTTCCATCCCGCGCAGTTGCGCCAGGGTGGTACCCGCAGGAACGTCGGTCCCGAAGCGCTGCTCGTACATGCGGACGGCAACGTCGAGACGGGAGTCCTCGTCGGCCCAGGCGCGGGCCTGGTTTTCCAGCCAGGTGGTCGTCAGCGAGTCGGGCAGGATGCCGGCGTAGGCGCGCACGCCGCCCGATCCGGTGCAGACGACCGTGGTGCCGTGGCGGGCCAGGGTGCTGAGGGCGCGGGCGGTGATCGACGTACCGGGGCCGAGCAGGACGCAGGAAAGTGCAGCGGTGGGCAGGTACACCGTGTCCGTACCGCGTTTGGTCTCGATCTGCGCGCAGACACCAGTGTCGTCCTGGACGATGCGTACGAGGTCGAGGTAGAGGAACGACAGCGAGTCAGCGATCTTGGGCAGCATGGCGAGGGTGGGCGCGGCCAGTCGCGCCCGCGCGTCGCCGTTTCGGGCTCCGGTGCTCATCCGCGGCTCGCGGGGGCGAGGCTGAGAAGGCCGGCGCCGTACGGCTTGCCTTTGCCGATGCCGGTCACGACGGCGTGCGCCAGCGCCTCGGGGTCGGTGACGGTCGCGGTGCCGTCGAAACGGGTGAGCGCATGGCGAGGTCCGGGACCTTTGCGGACCTGGGCGGGGCGCAGCGAGGTGGCAAGGACGGTGTGTACGTCGAGTCCGGACTCGGCGGAGCGACGGCTCCACCACGCGGTGGCCTCTTCACCGTGCAGGGGTACGACGTTCCCTCGCGTGTGGCCCTTTTCCTCCTGCTCGGCCGAGGGGCGAAGGCGTTTGGACGCGTTGGCCGCGATGCGGTAGCGGACCTGGGTGCCGACTGCCAGGGCCTTGAACATCGGAGCGAGGTCGCGGCTGTCGGCCCGACCGTAGCCGTTGGGGAGCTCACCGAGCCGGGGCGGGATGCGGGTCTGGACGAGAAGTGTGGCTCCGTCCTCATTCTCGTCCAGACGGAAGAGCACCCCGGCTCGTTCGCGGGCCCGGTCGCCCAGATCGTGGGGCGCGAGACGCATGATCGTGCGATGCAGGCCGACCGCGTCGGCGAGGTCCTTGACGACCGACGGGTGACGGGGGTTGAGCTGAATTCGGGTGAGCAGTGCGGTGGTCACCGGCGGTCCTTCCTGGGTACCGGGGTGTGGAATGTCATGCCGTCTCCCGCAGGGCGTAGTCGATGATTCGACGTGCGGGGCTGCGTCCGGCGTAGAGGTCCGCCGACAGGTCTTCGTCGGTGCGCCACAGTCGTCTGGAGCTGTAGCGGCGGGAGTCGGGGGCGAAGCTGTCAGGGACGTCGGTGATCTCGTACAGCGTTGCGCCGGCGGGGAGTTGCGGTGGCTGCGTCTCCCAGACGAACCCCACCCGCACGGTGGTCTGTTCTGTCCGTGGGGCTCGTTTCAGGCTGAGCGGGACAGCCTGGCGAAGCTCGGCCACCGGGTCGGTCACACCGCTGCGCAGGAGAAGGGGCTCGTCGGGCACGCACGAGCGACGCCCGAGGTACGGCGCCCACGCGGGGCGCTCCAGGGCGGCGGCCAGGGGTTCCGTCAGCGTCTCGGGACCCTCCAACGCGACGGTGAAGACCGCGTCAGCGAGATACTGGCGGCGGGTGACCATGGTCGACTTGTCCTGGGCTCGCCGACCCCCTTCGCTGGTGGGGACGGTGCGCGCGGCGGGCAGGCCGCCCCCGACGGTGTGGAAGTCGGTGACGCGATTACCGGGGCGGTCGATCCGTACCGTGACGCGGAGGGGCGCGTAGCGGTCCAGTGCTGCGTACCGACCGCGTCCCTCGGCCGCGGCGAGCATTCCGATCAGGCCGGATCGGGTCGGGAAGGGCGCGGTGTCGCGGGTGTTGAACGCCGAGCGTTCGCCCCAGGACTGGAGCGGGCCAGCCAGCCGGAGAATGAGTGCGCTCACTGCGCGCCCTCCGGGGCTTCGAAGGCGGTCGTCACCGGTGCTCCGGTGAAGTCGTCGAAGGATTCGTGACGGGCTCCGAGCCCTTCCAGCGGCTTGTCGTCGATGCTCACGTACCCATGGGTGAGTCGTCCGTGGCCGCCGGTCAGGCGCTGTACGGCGGAGGCGTAGGTGAGCAGTTCCTGGCGGGCGGCTTCCGAGAAGCCCCCCGCCAGGGGGCGTACGGGCTGCTCGAAGGCGGCGGCGAAGGAGATCGGGCGGCGGTCCCGGACGGCGTAGTAAGCGAGGTCGGGGAGGGTGTGAGGAGCGGTGCTGTTCTTCTTTGCCTGGGGGATGGACATCAGGTAGGCATCGATGAAGAGCGTGACGAGTTCCTTGGCGCGGGCCCGGTCCTGATCGAGGTTCTTGAGCAGGTCGGTGACGTTCAGGGTGGCGTAGCGGTAGAAGGTGCCGGTGCTGAACTCGCCGGTCTGCATGTGGCCGCTGCCGGTCTCGTCGTCGGGCAGCCAGTCGTCCACGGCGGTGAAGAAGTCCCGCTGGGGATCGGCACCGTGGACGGTGAACGCGTGGGCGACCTGCACGGCGCCGTCGACCTTGCCTCCGGGCAGTTCCGCGAGCATCCGGCCGAAGAGGTCGATGGTCGCGGTGCGGCCCTTGAGTACGGCGTTGACCAGATCCTTGGGGAGTACGGCTTCGGACGCGGCCTTCGTCCGGGCCTTGGCGTCCTTGGCGGAGGCGATCTTGTTGGCGGCTGTCTCCAAGGCCTGCCGGTGTTCCTGGCACAGGGCGGTGAGTTCGCTGATGCCGCTCTGCGGCAGGTAGAGCAGGACGGAGGTCTTGCCGCCCTCCTCGGTCTTCAGCCCATCCTTGCCCGCCGATCGGGCCACCTGTTCTCCGGCGAACTGGGCGAGTTCCTTGGGCCAGCCGGCCTCTTCCAGTGCCTGCCGGACCTTGACGGGAACGAGTCGGGTCCGCTTGGCGTACTCGTTGAGCCGCTCCTCGACTTCGTGGCGGATCTCGCGCTTCCAGGACTGGCTGGAGACACGGATGCGGTCGGCGTTTCCGTACCGGACGGTCTTGGGGGTACCCAGGTCGTCGCGGTTCAGGTTGGCGAACGGGACGGACTGCAGGACGTGCAGGTCGATGTACAGGGCCATCAGCGGTTCTCGCTCTTCTCAGTCTCGGAGTTGTTCTCGCTGTCGGGGGTGCGGTTCGGCGGCTCGCCGCTGAGGGTGCGGTAGAAGGACTGGAGCCAGCGGGTGGCCACCGCGTCGCGGTTCGTGTCCCAGCCGACCAGGTCGTCCAGCAGCACGGCCCAGTCGATCTCGGCACCCTTGTCCTGTGCGTACCGCACGAGCGAGTGCAGACGCGGGTGGACGGAGGTGAAGCTCTGGCGGGTGAGCAGACGCAAATGGGACTCGGCGGAGCCTTCTTTCATGCCCGCCCGTACGGCCAGCGCGAGGCTCGTCCCGAGGTTGGGGCGCCGCTTCCAAGGCAGCGGGGCAGCCTTCAAGGCGTCGTCGGCATCCCCTGAGTCCCGCCCCTGCCCGGCCTTCTCGTCCGTCGGCACAACGGCGATCGCGGACTGGGCGTCCCGGACGGAGCGTGGCCGGTCCGCGATCAGTGCGGCAACGGCGTAGTAGGCGTGTTCACCGTAGGAGTTCTCGGGCACTCGCCGGGCCAGATACCGATGCATACGCCCGCATTGCTTCACCGGACGTCCCAGTCCGCTGCGGAGATCCGCTCGGGTCCCGCGGTCGGCGCACAGATCGGTGATCTCGGCGACGAACCGGTCCCTTCCCTCCCGGCGGTCGTCACGGGTGGACCGCCACGACTTGCTGGTGCTCATGCTGTCTCCTTCGCCGGGATGACCTTGCGCACGATGGCCAAGGCATGGTTCAGCGCCTTCGCCGCCTTCTGCTCCTTCACCGCACCGCCGACCGCGGAGCGAAGAGCCTTCTCGGCCTCCTGATAGAAGGCGCGGTACGGCTGGGCGCCGGGGGCGTCGATCAGGTGCCAGAAGGTCCGCTCGGCCAGCGGCCAGTAGGCGTCGTAAGCCAGTTGCTTCCAGGGACCATGACGCTTGGCGTCAAGCTTGATCTTCGTGCCCTCCCTGGGTGGAGGGAGAGTGGCTTCCGCCCAGGCGACCCGAGCGGCATGGCCGAGTGCGTTCGCGATCTGTTCCGCCGCCTCACGGCAGAGCGAGATCCGGCGGGCGGCGTTCGGGGCCTGTTCCTCGCTCCAGCGCAGCAGCGGCGGGGTCACAGAGGTGAACCAGGACCGGTCGACCTGCTGCCCGTCCTGATCGAATCCGTAGGCGCGCACCCGCAGGGCCGCGCGCAGGTCCGGCGGCAGGTCGTTGAGATCGTCGAAGACGGCCGGTCGCCGGAATCCAGCCACCTCGTCGCTCTTGAGCAGCAACGCGTCGAGGTCACGCCACAGAGCCCGGGACCCGTCCGCCTCGCGCGGGTAACGCTTTCCTGCGTTGGCGCCGGAGCGCACGGTGTTCATCACCACGAAAGGGTCGGTGGCCGCCAGCGGCGCGTGCCTCGTACCCCAGGTGACATACGCGTCCGTAGCCGTACGACCGTCCGCCCCAGCCACCAGGAGCACCGCGTGTCGTGACCGCCCCGTGAGCAGGCGCCCCGGCCAGGTCACCGGAGCCGGACGTTTCCGCGGATCAGGCGCCTGGTCCTCCTCCCAAGGGCACAGATCATCCTCGTCGGGAGCGTCCTGGGTCAGCCGCGGCAGACCGGCCAGCAGCGACTCGTACAGATTTCTGCCCAGCGGATGGAAGGAGATCGTCTTACGCAGGGGTCCGGCCATGCTGTTGGCTTCGGATTCCCCGTCGACCGTGCGGGCGGAACAGCGCCCGCTGGGCCCGTAGAAGTGCTGCACCAGCACGTACCAGGCGGCCTGGTCAGCGGGCAGCGGCCGGGGGTCGATATCGGCGAACGGGCCCCACCAGACCGGGTTGTTGCCTGCCGCCCGGCCGGCCAGCTTGTTGACTCCCGCCCGCTTCTCACACTGATCCGCGAGCGCCGGGTCCTGCAAGAAAGGCCGCACCGGATCAAAGAGACCGAAGCAGTCAGCCCTGCCGGGAGCGTCGAAGTACTCGCTCACTGCATCGGGAAGGAATCCTCCTGGCCGCTCAAGGGCCTCCCGGCGGAGGGCGAGCCACTCATCGGCAGACAGATCGGGGTCGTCAAGACCCGTGATCCGGGCGGCGATCACCGTCAGCACCCGCATCAGGGCGGACGCCGCCGGGGGAACGGGCAGAGCGAGGTCGTCGATCTCGTGAGCCCGCAGGCAGAGCTGCCGGAATCCCAACTGCTCGGACCGGCCGGCGACCCGCACCGGGCTCCATGGCTCTTCCCGCAGGTCGTAGCGGGACGGGTCCGACATGTGCTTTCCTCGACTTTCAGTAGCGACCGAAATCAGGGGTAGCTTGAGGCGCTCGTGATCCCCGCCGACGCGGGGGTGTTCCGGCTTGACGTGACACCAGGGCGCGAGGACAGCGCGTCTCACCGCTCCCCACCGTTGTGGGGGCATCTGTCCGGCTCGCGCTGACGACGCTACACACACAAGGCTTGTCGTGAAGGGGAGTTGTTCAGATTCGTCGGTGAATCAGTCCAAGTTCAGGGTCCAGCCGGAAGTACTCCGAACCGACCTGGACGCCGTTGACCGCTCCCGCCGTTGTCACCTCGTGGACAAGGAGCACGAGCTCACCGAGGAAGGAGTGTTCCCGCCAGGACGGCGGCGGCTCCTGGTCCGACCCACGCTCCTTGAGAAGCCCGGCTCGCAGGGGGAAGGTTCGTCGCATCACGGCCCGTACATCCGCCGCGCCGAACCGGCCTCGCACGGGCGCCGGAAGGGGGTGTTCACCGTGAACGTCAAGGGTCCGGCGCCCGTCAGGCTGGAGGTGGCAGCCCAGTACGCGAACGGACTCCGCTCCCAGTCGGGTCGCCGCCTCGACCTCGTCGACGTTCTCACGGTGCAGATCGTGCAGGCCGCCCACTCGTCCGGGTCCCGGGACGGCCGCGGCCTCGCCCAGATGCCGCTGGGCCATCGTCTCGGCCTGATGATCCGTCAATTGTGCTTCTAGTTGCTCGGTTTCCGCCTCGAACCTGGACTCGGCGCCGTGCACCCGCTCCACCAGTTCCTGAACCCGCTCCGGCACCTCGATCCGTGTCGGCGTCCCCGGCCCGCCAGCCTGCGGGAGGCCGTGCAGGCATTCGGACGTGGCGGACAGGAGGTAGGGCGCGTAGACGCTTCCCCAGTGCCTGGGGGGCTCCTGATCTTCATTCAGCGGGTCAAGCACCACCAGTCGAGGACCGACGTCCCTGGCCCACCTGAGGCGCTCCCGGAGGCGCTGTCCTCCCCTGCGCCACGCCTCTTCATGGCGCCAGCACCGACCCGCGCGCTGTAGCAGTTGCGCGATCGGTGCCAGGTCGCTGACGATCAGGTCGGCGTCCAGGTCGAGCGACTGCTCGATGACCTGGGTGGCCACCACGATCAGGCGGTCCGCCGGCGGTCGCCCCGTACGTCCCAGCGCCTCCACCACCGCGCTCGTCGCCGCCTCGCGTTGGTCAGCCGGGAAACGTGCGTGGAGCAGAACGATCTCCTCGCCCGCCCTCAGCGAGAACCTCCGCTTCAGGTAGTCGTACGTCCCCTGGGCATCCGCGACGGTGTTGCACACCACTGCGGCGGCTCCGCCGTCTCTGGCCAATGGGCCCAGAACATCCGCGATCACGGCGAGGCGCGAGTCGGAGGGCAGTTGTTGTCCGTCGTCCGCTTCCGCGATGTACCGGACCGGACGTGTCTCCACCGTGAGAGCGTAGGCACGCTCACGGCCCTGCTCACGCTGACGCGTGGCCGAGATGACGGACCGCTTCGCCGTCGAGGCATCCACATACAGCCAGCCCGGGTACGGAGGCCGAAAATCAAGACGCCGCAAGCTCCTCTTCCCGTGCCCCGCCCCCGCCAGGTAGGAACGGATCAGCCGCTCTCCGACCGAGGAGGGCAGCGTCGCGGACAGCAGAACCACCGGACAGCGGTAGGCACCCAGCCACTGCAACAGCCGCGCCAACAGCACCTGCATGTAGGGGTCGTAGGCATGCGCCTCGTCGACGACGAACGTCTTCCCGGACAGCGCCAGCATCCGCAAGGCACTGTGCTTGACGGGAAGGACAGACAACAGGGACTGGTCGATCGTGCCCACCGCGTACTGCGCCAGGAGTGGGCGCTTCGGCCCTCGCAACCACTGGACGGGACGAGTGCGGCGCCCGTCGGTTCCAATAGCCGTTCCCCGTGACTCGTCGGAGATCACGTTCACGCCGGCCTCGACCTCGGAATCGGTGTACGCCTCGTTCAGCCACGCCATGCTGTGGGTGAGCGTCATCGAGGCTGTCGCACCTTCCGTCGGCCCCGACTGGGCATCAACGACCCTCGCGACCCTCTTGTACATCTCGTTGCTCGTCGCCATGGTCGGCAACACGAAGCACAGACCCGACGTGCCCGCCGCATCCGCGAGGATGCCCTCCGCGACCAGACCCGTCTCGGTCTTCCCGTCCCCCGTGCCCGCCGTAACGACGAGCAGCCCGCCCGCACCGTCGTCCACCGCCGATTCAAGCTCTTCCAGAATCGAACTCTGCAGCGGATTCGGCTTCTCGATGCCGTACGCCTCGGCGAATCCCTTCCGCTCGGGCCGCACCCGGAGCAGGCCCGCCGCCGCCACCAGCTCCGGCGCGGCGGCAACAGCCCGTGCGAAATGCTCCTCCGCACTCACCGCTGGGCCGTCGGCTAACGGCCGCCAGTAGTGCTCCTGACTCACCAGCCAGTCCGCCAGAATCACCAAACCGGTGATCAAAACCGCGCTGGGAACGTTCACCTCCCTCGGCGCGGCCGGTACGTTCAGGAGTTGCCGCAGTACACCCACGTACTTCTCACGCTGCCGCCCCCACTCCCGCCCGCCGAGACCGTCGTCCGCGCCGACCTCCCCCGAGGCCATCACGCGCTGCAGGTCCACCGGCTGAAACCGCCCGTGATGCCCACCCAGGATCTGCGCCACACGCACCCCAGCCCCTCGGGACGTGTCGACCCCGTACCCAAGATCACCCAACAAGCCCAACGCACAGTGCATGGAAGCGCGTTCGTGCCGCATGGCGTCGACTTCGCCGACATCGTCCTGTAACACCTGGCTCAGTTCCGCGTACGCCTCCGCGACACACTGCTGGAATCCCGGCGTCAGCTTCCCAAGATCATGAAGACCTGCCCAGAACGCCACCAGCAACCGGGCCTCTCCCTCCTCGACCCCCAGCCCACCGGCGATGGCGGCCCGCTGATTCGGCGATAGGAACCGCTCCCAAAGCTCCAACGCCACAGCGGCGGTATCGAGCAGGTGAAACAGCAACGGGTACGCCTTTGCGGCCTTCTCCACTCCCACTTTGCCCCAAGGACTCAAGTCCCGCTCATTCAAACCCTGTTCGGCCACGCTGCTCCGTCTCCTCACCGATGCATCGAAGGAGAGACATACAAGCAGCCAGCACTGACAATCGCCCTGACCAGCACCGATACGTGCCACACCGCTCGGGCTTCACCGCTCGCGCTACCCTTGTCGGATGACGAACCGCGACGCACGGACGAAAGCAAAGGGATTGCAAAGGCCCCACTAAGCCGCAGGTCACAAAGAGTCCTCCCCGCCCGCGCGGGGGTGTTCCCTCGGGCAGGTCGATTGTGGACTGTCCCGCGATGTCCTCCCCGCCCGCGCGGGGGTGTTCCGGGCAGTGTCCGAGCTGTTCGGTCGCTGGAGCGGTCCTCCCCGCCCGCGCGGGGGTGTTCCGACGGGCTCGATCTTGTTGCCGACGCTGCCATCGTCCTCCCCGCCCGCGCGGGGGTGTTCCGCCCCACGCTGGGGCTGCGCACTCGGCAACATCGTCCTCCCCGCCCGCGCGGGGGTGTTCCGCTGGCAGCCGACGGGTCAACCGTCACAAACTGGTCCTCCCCGCCCGCGCGGGGGTGTTCCGCCCGGCGCCCGCCACCACCGGACTGGGTGGTGGTCCTCCCCGCCCGCGCGGGGGTGTTCCGGCGGGACCGGCAGTGATGGCTGCGGCGGCCCGGTCCTCCCCGCCCGCGCGGGGGTGTTCCGAAACAGTTCATCAGCTTCGGGTCCGGCAGCACGTCCTCCCCGCCCGCGCGGGGGTGTTCCGCTGCTGGGCGGGGCCCCGTCGATGGTCTCGACGTCCTCCCCGCCCGCGCGGGGGTGTTCCGTGAGGTGGCGACGCGGAGGGTGGTGGCGAGGAGTCCTCCCCGCCCGCGCGGGGGTGTTCCGTTGGCCTCGCCCGCCGCGATCCTCACCCAGTTGTCCTCCCCGCCCGCGCGGGGGTGTTCCGCTTCTCGCCGCGTTCGGCCTTGACGTGTCCGGGTCCTCCCCGCCCGCGCGGGGGTGTTCCGCCTGTCCTGAGTTTTGATACGGATGCAACGCCGTCCTCCCCGCCCGCGCGGGGGTGTTCCGCGGAAAGGTGACCAAGCCGGTCTCACCCCAGGGTCCTCCCCGCCCGCGCGGGGGTGTTCCGGTCTCCCCGGTGATCCCGTCGGTGATGCCCATGTCCTCCCCGCCCGCGCGGGGGTGTTCCGCCGCTCGCCGCCCCGAGCCCCGTATGCCCGCCGTCCTCCCCGCCCGCGCG
Source organism: Streptomyces sp. NPDC051569 (assembly GCF_044454085.1). Taxonomy (NCBI): domain Bacteria; kingdom Bacillati; phylum Actinomycetota; class Actinomycetes; order Kitasatosporales; family Streptomycetaceae; genus Streptomyces; species Streptomyces sp. NPDC051569. Next base: position 20,409 of record NZ_JBITDJ010000010.1, on the reverse strand, counting down.
GGGGCGTTCCGAGATCGAGAACCACGCATTACAAGACCGCGAGCGTTCGTGCCGTGTGGTGCCCGGTGGTGCTGCTGAGTGACGTTCTGCCTGATCAGAGCATGCGTGACTGCTTGCCCTGTGATCCCTCGTATTACGTGGTCCAAAGGCGTCCGGCCACCGGCTGGCCACCGCAGAGGGCGTCAGGGGCGACGGCGACGACCTTTACGCCGGTTGTGGGTCCTCCACAACGCCATGGTGGCCCACCAGACCATTGCCTGCAGCAGTTCGCCATATCAGTTGGTTCGCAGCCGCTCGCGGCCGGAACGGTCGGTGTCTGTCCGGCTCATCGGTCTGCTGTGCCCTACCGGACTGTGCGCGGCGAATTAGACCAATTCGATGCCTGTCCTTGAGGACGGGGAACGTCAGGCTTCTCGCTGGTGGCCCACGGGAGGTATCAATGAAGCGGCGTGCTGGCAGCATGGATTGACCCGTCGGCGACCCGCGCGCGAGCCGCCGACCGGGAGCGCTTAGCCTCGGTGAACCGGTTGGCTCTGAGTGCGGGTCAGGATGGCGGCCAGCTCGTCAGCCTGCTTCCTGAGCTGGTCTGCCTCTGTGGGTTCCATCGGATCGAGCACAGTAGCCTCCCCAGGGCTGAGCCATTGGCGGGCGAGGATTGGCGTGCCGTAGCGCGCCAGGTGGCGCTCAACCTCGCGGTCGTAGTCGTCGACCCGTGTACCGGTGGCTGAGAGGTCCGCATGCACCAGAACGACACCGAAGCAATTGGCGGCGATCTTGCCGGACAGTTCGCGTTCGTGCCACCGTGCTGCGGCAAGGGCCGGGCTCAGCGCGAGGGTCGTACCAGCGGGGCCGGCGACGGCTCGTTCGAAGGAGCGTGACCGGTTGACGACGAGCGTCTGATCTGTGCACGACGACAGGCCGGCCTCCATGTACCGAGTCATGTCCACGGCGATGACCCGCTCGCAGCGATGACGAGCCTCCCGGATCGCGTCCTTTACGTCGACCTGGATCGCGTCGACTTCTACACGCCACAGCTCACCTGGAAACGGCGCCAGGCGGCTACGGTGCCACTGCACTGGGGCATCGTCATTGCGATACGGCAGCTTCGTCACCCTCTTGCCCCATCGACGGTTGCTGAGGTGTACGTCGTGGAACGTCGACCTCTCTTCGGCCACGATCACTGCCACGCGGTATCCGTCGGCGGCCCAGGCCGCTGCGGTCTGCATCGCGAAGGACTCCGGGTCTCCGTAGTTCAGCCCCAGCGCATTCATAGACCGGACGCCGACAACAACGCGCTCGGCAGGGCGCCGCACTCGGCGAACGCGAGGCGCGTTGGGGTGGCTCGTGGGCTGCTCACCGAGCGCGAGGAGTGCGCGACGTCGAGTCGATGGGCCTGTGCTGGTCGCCGCGTGACGGCTCGTAACGACCAGGCTTCCAGCTGAACTGTGCTGGACGCCGTAGTTACGGAGAACGTAGGCGGCTGTGCACTCCGTGGCCGTGCAAGCGTGGTGGACGGCCCTGAGTCCCGGGCCGACGAGCGGATCTGTCAGGATCTCGTGGAGGCGCGCGTCGTGGAGGCATGCTCCGGGGGACATCGTGCGGCTGACGGTCCATTCGAATCCGTGGTCGACCATGGCCGGCTGGACCGTGAGGCTTTGCTGCCCCGCCAGTGAGTCCCACAGGTGTGAGCGTCGTAGGAGGCTGCTGGCCAATCCGCCGCCGGCGGCGTGCTGCTCCGCGATGCACCGCTCGATGGGCGGACGGCGGCCGGGCACATGGAGCGCGATGCTCGGGCTCCACACGGGGGTACCGCCCGCCGAAGTGACCTGCACCGTCAGTTCGTCCAAGAGCTGCGCACTACAGGTAGCGCCGAGCAGTTGAACGCGGACCCCTGCCGTGAGGTGCCGCTTTCCGGCAAAGACGGGATGCGGACTCGGCACGCCACGCAAGCTCAGGAAGACGTCTTTGCCAACGGCCTCAGCGCTCAGCTCCCGAACTCCGCGCCGCGTGCCGCGGCGGGCCTTGACCGGAAGCATCCCCAGGATGGCCTGAACCGCAGCCGGGTCCTCGACTCGGAGCCGGAGACTGTTCTCGTCGAGCCGGACTTCTTCGACGCCGAGCATTCGGTGCCGATTCTCGGAGCCGGGACGGCCGAGTGCGCTCAAGACCAGGGACTCCAGGAGCGCCTGCTGTACGCCGGCGTCAGGGATGAGACCTGTATAGGTGTCAAAGCCGTACAGACGCTGGCGTGCGTGGGTGAGGCGTTCTCCGCTGACCTGCGAGGCCGCAGTGGCGGCGCGGTCGAGTCCGTCGACTCCGGCGAGGGGGATGTTCATCGTGTGCTCCTGAGCGCGCCAGCCCATTGCGTCCGACCCTGCGCCAGCGCAGTGCATCACGATTCGAGAAGGGGTTTGGCTCTCGGAGAGCACCTATGTGCCCGCACTGCGACGTGGATTCTCGTGCTCGGGCCGTCAGGGTCGGTGGACGTCCGGCAGAGCTGGCCGCGTCAGAAGCCAGATTTCAGCACTATGCCGCACGGTGATGCCGCTATGCAACATCACGATCCGCCCGTGGGCGTGGCAGCGCCCACTCAAGAGTCGGTTGTGGGTCTCCTGCGGCGCCCCGCCGTCATCCGGCAGATCGGTCCTGGATGTCCTGGCGGGACAACACAGACCAGGGCCCGATCCAGGCGCGAGGCCCGGTGTCTCGACCTCCGTGGAATACATGACGATGTCCGTTGATTGCTCCTCTGCAGAGATCGCGGGAGGGGGTACTGGTGGCCGAGCTGATGTTGTTCCGGCGGGGCGCGGACGGGCGGGATGTTGAACTGCCTGGTTCCACAGTGGCATTGGAGGTGGAGTTGCAGCGGCGGGTAGAGGCCGGGCTGGAGCGGATGCTCGGTATCCGGTTTCTGGCCTCCGAGTACGCGACCGGTCCGTGGCATCGGGGCCGGATCGACACGCTGGGGCTGGACGAGAACGGCGCCCCGGTGGTGATCGAGTTCAAGAAGGGGTCCGACAGCGACCTGTTGACTGAACTACTGGCGGAGTTTGCGCAGGTCAGTGACGTTGTGGCGGTGACGTCGTTGAGTCGACCATGGACGCATCTCGAGACCTGGCTGCCCTCTCCGTCCCCCTGGTCGGGGAACTGGTGGCCAGGGTTGATCCGTGGGAGCCCTACCGGCTCATCGACCCGGCCGGAGAACCGGTCGAGGGAGCTCGCGCCTTCCTGCGGGACCTGCAGGGAGCCGGCCGTTCGACGACGACCGCCCGTTCCTACGGGATGGACATGCTGCGCTGGTTCCGGTTCCTCTGGGCTGTCGAGGTGCCGTGGAATCGGGCGAGCCGGATCGAGGCGGGGGACTTCTCCCGCTGGCTTCAGGTCGCCGGGCAGCCGAGGCGTCCGCACTGGCGACGCCCGAGCGAGGAAGGCCGGTGGGCGGCGGGTGGCAAGCCGTACGCACCGTCTGTGCGCGCGCACAGCGAGACAGTGCTGCGGAGTTTCTACGACTTCCACCGCGACATCGGCACCGGGCCGGTCCTCAACCCGTTTCCGCTGGACCGATCACGTCGCGGTCGGCGCGCTCACGCCCACCGCAACCCGATGGATCCGGCTCGGAACGAACGCGCCGGGCTCTACCGGCCGAAAGTCCCCAAGCGAGTACCCCGCAGTGTCCCTGACGAGAAGTTCAACGAGATCTTCGCGCGGCTTCCTTCGCACCGGGACCGCGCCCTGGTCGCCTTCTACGTCTCCACCGGTGCACGGGCCGGCGAACTGCTCAGCACGTGGCAGGCCGGCGCCGATCCGGGGCGCCAGCTGATCTCGGTTGTCCGCAAGGGCACCGGCGAGGTCCAGGAACTGCCGGCCTCGACCGACGCGTTCGTCTGGCTGCGTCTCTATCAGCTGGAGATGGACGGTGCGATCCCGCGCGGGCGGCGTCTCCCGCTGTGGTGGACCCTGCGCTCGCCGTCGAGGCCGCTGACCTACCACGCGGTTCACCGCATGTTCGAGCGGGCGAACGCCAAGGCAGGAACGTCCGCGACGCTGCACGCGCTGCGGCACACCGCCGCCTACCGGATGGCCGAGGACCCCAGCCTCCCTCTCACCGACGTTCAATTCGTCCTCGGTCACGCTCAGTTGACCACGACACAGCTTTACCTCACGCCTCGCAAGGAAGTGGTGATCCAGCGACTGCTGGCCCACCACGCCGAACAGACACGACAGGCAGCCGCCCGCATCGCCCCGCCGCCAGCCGCCGACTACCGGCCGGAAAGTCTCAAAGTGCTGTTCGGAGCTGGTGCCGGATGACCATCACCTCGTCGGCCCGTGCCGGCTCCTGCACACCGGCTACTGGAATGGAGCCGCAACTCACCCGCTCTATGGCAGCCCAGCAGCGCTTTCCCGCCCGGGCCGTTCCGGACATCTGGCCGGGCACCGAGCGCTCCCGCGCCGAGGTGGCCCGGCTGCTGTCCCGTCCGCCTTTCACACTGGAGAACGTCGGCAGTGAGCTGCACCACCGGCATGGCATCGTCATGGTGCTGGACTGGCTGGAGGACCAGCCGGGACAGACCTGGCAGGAACGGTGGCAGGCCAGCGGCATCGAGCAGGCAGGCGCCGCCTGGCGGCCGGTGATCAAGCACTGGCTGCACGAGCGCGGTCTCAAGGCAGCTTGGCGCATGCCGGTGGTGGGCCGGGCCCTGACGACAGTGATCAGTGCTGATCTTCTGCGGCCGTCGGTGAACTGGCTGGCCATCGGGGCCAGCCGCCAAGGGGTGCTGGTCCGCTCTATGGCCCGCAGCCGCGACCCGCACGGGTTCGAGCGCCTGCGGGAGCTGGGCGCGTCAGTGAAGGACGTACGGTCGGGTGCCGTCAGCTCCTCTCTCTGCCGCGGCGCCCTGATCCTCGCGGCCAAGGGCGGCACACTGACCGGGATCACCGTCGGTGACGTCCTGGAGCTCTTCGAGGCCCAGGCCACGCTCCTCAAGCGGATGACGGCGGGGACCGAGGTGTTCTACCGGCTGCTGCACCAGCTCGGGGCCCTGGGAGAGGCGGCCCCACAGAATCTGCGCGGGGTCCGCAACCGGGGACAGCGAACCCCTGAGGAACTGGTCGACCGCTACGGACTGCGCTGTCGTCCCGTCCGTGACCTGCTCGTGGACTATCTCCGTGAACGCCAGCCCGCTCTGGACTACAATAGCTTGAAGTCTCTCTCCTACCACCTCGGCAAGCGCTTCTGGCACGACATCGAGCAGCATCACCCCGACGCCGCCAGTCTCCGCCTCGCCCCGGACGTCATCGGGCAGTGGAAGCAGAGGACTCGCACCAAGGACAAGACCGTTACCGGACCCGACGGCCGGCGCAGCAGCACGAAGGTCGAGAGACTCAACCACCGGGACACGCTCACCCAGGTGCGGGCCTTCTACCTCGATATCGCCCAGTGGGCACTGGAAGATCCCGGCCGTTGGGGCCCGTGGGTGGCACCGAGCCCGGTGAAGGCTGACGAGCTGGAGAACCGCAAAGTGCAACGGCGGCGCAAGGCAAGGATGGACGCCCGCACCCGCGAGCGCCTGCCGGTCCTGCCGATCCTCGTCCGCACCGTCGACCAGCGCCGCAAGGACGCTTCCGCGGTACTGGAGGCCGCTCGCCATGCCGGCCCCGGCGAGGTGTTCACGGCTGCCGGTCAGCAACTCGTACGCGCCGTGGTTCCGCACGGAACAGCGGGCAGGATCTGGGCCGAGGACCCGCCCACCGGGAAACGCCGCGATCTGGGACTCGAGGACGAGAGAGCCTTCTGGACCTGGGCCGTGGTCGAGGTCCTGCGGGCCACCGGCATCCGCATCGAGGAACTGATGGAACTCAGCCATCACAGCCTGGTCCAATACCGGCTGCCCACCACCGGTGAGCTCGTCCCCCTCCTTCAGATCGTCCCGTCCAAGACGGATGCCGAGCGGCTGCTGCTGGTCAGCCCCGAACTCGCCGACGTCCTGAGCGCGATCATCTGCCGAGCCCGGCAGACCGCCGACGCCGTTCCCCTGGCCCGCTCCTACGACCGCCGCGAATGCGCGTGGCAGGAACCGGCCCCGCTGCTGTTCCAACGACGCATCCGCGGTGAGGACTGCGCGTTCACCGATGAAACCGTTCGCACCATGCTCGACCAGGCCCTCATCGACACGGGCCTGACCGACGTCACCGGGGCCCCACTTCGCTACACACCGCACGACTTCCGCCGGCTGTTCATCACCGATGCCATCCTCAACGGGCTGCCGCCACACATCGCCCAGGTGATCGCCGGCCACCAGGACATCAACGTGACTCTCGGTTACAAGGCCGTCTACCCCGAAGAGGCGATCCAGGCGCACATGGCCTTCCTCGCCCGCCGCAGGTCCCTCCGCCCGAGCGAGGAATACCGCGTCCCCACCGACGAGGAATGGCAAGAGTTCCTCGGCCACTTCGAGCGGCGCAAAGTCTCCATCGGCGCCTGCGGCCGCGCGTTCAGCACCCCCTGCATCCACGAACACGCCTGCGTGCGCTGCCCGATGCTCTGGCCCGACCCCGCCCAGCGCGACCGGCTCGTCGAGATCCGCGACAATCTCCTCGCCCGCATCGCCGAGGCCGAACGCGAAGGATGGCTCGGCGAGATGGAAGGGCTGCAGATCAGCCTCGCCGGAGCCGAGGGCAAGCTTGCCCAGCTCGACCATCGCACCACGGTCCACCTCGGTATGCCCGCCCTCAACCGCTTCGCCGGGCGGACCGTCGCAGTCCCGGGGCCGTCTGAAGACGATGACTGACGCGACGAGCCCGGTCCTCAATCATCGCCAGCTCGGGTTGTCGGTGGGCAGGAACGTGCCAAATAGTGACTCGTACTCATCGCCCGACTCGGTGACCACCACATGGCCCGGTTCGGTCCTGGCTACCGCGCTCTGAAGCCGGGAGACAAGCTCGGTTACGGACACCTGGCGCAGCGACAGAGCAGCAGCAATACGGGCACGGTGCTCGGCAATCTTAGGCTCGTCACGAATGAGGTCCCCTTCAAGAAGCGAAGCGGTGGCCTCCATGACCTCCGACCTGCCGCCGTCCGAGAACTTCAGGCAGTCTTGCCACACAGCCAGCCCAGTGATGATCTCCAGCGCTGCCTTCAAGTCATCGGCGATGAGGCCACCCTGCCCCTCGGAGCTCGCGAACACCACCGGTCGACGCCCATCCTCGTCATGGCACAGGAAGAAGGTCCCGCCAGCCCAGTCACCAGCGATGGCCTCCAGCGCGGCACCCGAGGACACTCGGACCGCCTCGCCGTGTTCGTTGCGGAAGACTCCGAACTCGAAGGACGAATGCAGCAGGTCAGCGATGCCGGGGGTGTCCCGGATCAATGCAAGCAAATGATCGGTTGAGGTCACGGCGCGGACGTTAACAGGAGCCACTGACAGGAACCCGACCCCAGAAGCGAAGCGACACCTCGCCGGAAGAGAAGTGCGAACGTTGGACCCCTGCTCGGACCCTATTGGGCAAGTTCAGAGAAGGGGTGTTGTCGCAGGCAGTCTCGTACCTGTCGTGGCTGGAGTCGGCACATCACGAGTTCGAGGCCCTCGTGCGGAAGGTGCTGGGCGCGGAGGTGGCGGAGTCCGTGGATTGGCGTCGTCCGCGGATGGTGTGCATCGCGGCCGGCTTCTCGCACCACGACCGGGTGGCCGTGCAGCGGCTGCCCGAGCGGATCGACCTGGTGCGCTACCGGGTCTTCGACGGTGACCTGTTGAGCCTGCTGCTCGTCGACTCCCTGCCCGGTTCGCCGAACGTCGTTTCAACCCGGCGGAGCCCTGAACGGGATGCGGCGGCCCCGGTGGCTGCTGCGCCTGCGGGTGCCGGCCTCGTTCCGGAGTGTCTGCGGGATCTGTACGCGGAGGTGGACGACGCGCTCACGGCGTGGGGCGAGGTGGAGGTGGCGGTGCTTCGGCACTACATCGCCTACCGGCGGCTGGTGAACGTGGCGTCGGTGATCTTCCGCCCTAGGCAGGGGGCGATCCTGGTCTACCTCCGGCTCGACCCGGACACGGTCGTGCTGGAGGAAGGGTTCACCCGGGGCATGCGGGGGATCGGGCACCTGGGGACCGGGGACCTGGAGGTGCGTCTCGGCTCGGCGGCGGATCTGGAGAGAGCGGCGCCGTTGATCCGGCGGGCGTTCGAGGCGGCCTGAGACGGAGCGAAGGGCGGTCGGCGCATCGGTTGTTCGATGTACCGGCCGCCCTTCGGCGTTCTGCGGCCCGCCGCCGGAGAGTCCTCCGCTCTCATGATCATGCCTCCGGTCCGGCGAGGGCGACGTCGTCCTTCGTCAGTTCGGCGCGGAGCCGCTGCTCGGCCACGTCGGCGTAGTGGGCGGACAGTTCGACGCCCACGAAGCGGCGGCCCTCGCGGAGAGCTGCGACGCCCGTGGTGCCGCTGCCGGTGAACGGGTCCAGGACGACGCCGTTCTCGGGGCAGATCTGGACGAGCTTCTGCATGATCTCGACCGGCTTCTGGGTGATGTGCACGCGGTCCTTGCGGGGCTGGGAGGCGATGAAGTGGCCGGGCAGGTAGAGGTCCCGGTCCTTGGCGAGACTGCCCTTGACGCCCCAGGTGATGAACTCGGCGGACTGCTTGAACCCGCCCTTGCGGGGCCGGCTGGCGGGCTTGATCCAGGGGATGGTGCCGGACCAGGTCCAGCCCGCCATCTGCAGGGCGTCGGACGTGGTCGGCTCCTGACGCCAGTCGGAGAAGACGACCGCGACCGCGTGCTCGGTCGAGGCCCGGTACGCCTCGGTGAGCAGTTCGGTCAGCCAGGACCGGTACGAGCGCTGGTCGCGGTTCTCGCCCGGGAAGTTGGCGAGGTCGTGCGCCGATCCGCTGGTGACGTATTTGGCTCGCGCGGTGCGGCCGGTGCGGTCCGAGCTGGTTCGTCCGCCGGAGTTGTACGGCGGGTCGGTGATCACGGCGTTGACGCTCTCGTCCGGGAGGGTCTTCAGCACGGTCAGGGCGTCGCCTCGGTGCAGGGTGTAGGTCATGGGGGCCTCTCTGGGCGCGGTGGTTCCGGTCCCGCTGCGGGGCAGCGCTCAACGGCGTTCGTTCCGGGCGGGGTTGTGGCGGAGGGTAGCGGCGATCTCCGGCCGGACCCAACGAGTCGCGGCCGGTTCCGGGGTCGTTTGGTGCGGCCGGATTCCCGCTCTACTGTCTCGCCTGTCACCGGGCCGAAGCCTCGCTTCATGCTCGCTGACCTGTGCTTATCCGTGCTGTCTCGTCCGAACGAGCAGCGGGGAAGCGCGTCTTCCTTCTTTCCACACGCCGTCAGGAGCCCCGGTGCACTGCCTGAGATTACGAGCGCGGCTGGCTGCCGCACGTGACCGCCCGAGCGGCGGATGTACATCGGCGCGGTGCCGACTGAGCACAAAGTCGGCACCGCGCCTCTCACAAGCACCGAGGAGCCGCTGCGATGCAGCACATCCAGATACGTCCGCGCCCCGACCCCGTGCCGTCGCCCTGCCGGTATCACTGCCTTGGTGAACGGTTGCGGCGATGAAGAAGACCACCGGAGCCGTTCTCGGTCTCTGCGCGGCCGGCGCTCTGCTGCTGGCCGTGCCGATCGTCGCCATCGGCGCCGCGACCGCTTCGGCCTGCCCGACCGGCGGTGCGCAGTCGGTGGATGCCGCCGCCGTCGCCGCCCAGGTGAAGGCCATTCTGGACGGAGGCGACACGGGCCCGGTCTCCGTGCCGGGCCTCGACAACCCGGCCGAGCAGGTACCGCACGCCAAGACGATCCAGGCCACCGGCGTCGCGATGGACATCCCGGCCCGTGGGCAGGTCGTGGCGCTGGCGACCGCCCTTCAGGAGAGCGGTCTGCGGAATCTGACCTACGGCGACCGTGACAGCCTGGGTCTGTTCCAGCAGCGGCCCTCGCAGGGCTGGGGCACCGCGAACCAGATCCTTGACCCGGTGCACGCTTCGACCATGTTCTACGAGCGGCTGCGGAAGGTGTCGGGCTGGCAGTCCCTGACGATCGCCCAGGCCGCCCAAGCAGTGCAGCGGTCGGGCTTCCCGGAGGCGTACGCCAAGTGGGAGCCGCTGGCCACCGCCCTGCAGAAGGCCATCGAACCGCTGCTACCGAAAGCCGGTGACGGATCACCAGGTCCGTCGCCGTCCGGCCCGGAAGGCACAGGCGGGACCCCGCCCATCAGCGCGGTCGGCTGTTCGGCGGACGGGACCGACTTCGGCACCATTCCGCCCGGCGCGCTGCCGGCCGCGTACAGGATCCCCGCCGACGCTCCGCGCGAAGTCCAGACGGCGATCCGGTGGGCGCTCGGCCAGCTCGGCACGCCGTACCAGTGGGGCGGGACCTGCACCGACTCTCACGGCAAGAATCCGATGGGCCGGTGCGACTGCTCGTCCCTGATGCAGCAGGCGTACAAGGCCGGCGGCGTCACTCTGACCCGCACGACGTACACGCAGGTCAAGGACGGCAAGGCGGTATCGGCCGACGCCCTTCGGCCGGGCGACCTCCTCTTCACCCGGGGCACGGCCGCCGTGCCCGAGCACGTCGGGATGGTCATCGGGCAGGGCCTGGTCGTCCACGCCCCGCGCACCGGCGACGTGGTCCGTATCGCGACCCTCGCGTCCTGGAAGCCGCAGATTCTCGCGGCCCGCCGAGTCGTCTGACGGGCCCGCAACGCCTCCCCTTTCTCTCTTCCTCAGCGCCGCCGTTTCGCCCCGCCGGGCTTCGGCGCAGCCATAATCGAACTGGAGTTCCCATGTTTCTCGCTGACACGCTGGTCCAACTCGCCTACGACCCGGGAATCAAGCCCAACGAAGGCGGTCTGCCGGGACTGAACGTCCTCAAGGAGGTGATCGGCTCCGTCAACCTCTTCGGCATCATCGCCGTGGTCGGCGCCCTCGCCGTCAGCGCAGGCGTCTGGGCGTGGGGCCATCACACCGGGGGCCACCAGGCCGAGGCAACCGGCAAGAAGGGCGTGCTGGTCAGCGCGGGCGCCGCTCTCCTGCTCGGTGCCGCCAACGGTGTGGTCGCGTTCTTCAGCACGCTGGGTACGCAGGTCCACTGATGCCTCCCCGCCCCACTCATCCCGGCGGCACCGCCCGCGTACGCCACCGGGCCCTGCTCGCCGCCGCTGTCCTAACCGTGCTCGTCGCCCTCGCCGGCCTCGTCGCCTACCTCACCCGCGACAGCCGCGAACCCGTCAACAAGCTCGCGCCCTCAGCGAGTTCGGCCGCGTCGACCACTCCGGCCCCGTTCTCGACCCGGTCGGCCGTACACCACGACTCGCTCCCCGTGCCTCCCCAGACCGGTGATCCGATCGTGTTCGCGAAGGCCGCGGCGGGAGCGCTGTGGTCCTACGACACACGCGCCTACTCCCGGCCCGAGCTGCTGTCCGCCCTGCACAACTGGCTGACCCCGGAGACGAAGTACGCCGACGCCGCGTCGGTCGACACGCTCGTCCCCACGCCCGTGCTGTGGAAGGAGATGGCCACCAACGGCCAGTTCGCCACCGCCGAGGTCAACGAGGGCCACTTCCCTGACGCGTTCACCCGGGCCCTCCAGGCGGACCCCGGAGCGATCACGCAGGCGTACGTCTACGCCGTCACCGTCTCCGGCAAGCAGTCGATCACCTGGAACGGATCCCCCGCCGGAGGCGCCGAGAGCCGGGTCACCACCCTCGCGGTGCAGTGCCGCCCGAATCAGCCCTGCGCCCTGTCCGGCGCCCTGCCGTCCGTCGCGCCCTGACCCCCACACCAGAAAGGAGGTATCGCCATGGAAGTCTGCGACCTGCCCCTGATGGACTCGCTGTGCGGCGCCATCGACTTCGCCAGCAACCCCGGCGGGGCCGTCACCGACGGCATCGGCGCGTGGATCGCGAAGTCGATGGGCGAACTGGCCGCCAGCGCGGCGGACCTCGCCGCCACCGCCGTCGACAAGACGACAGCGATCGACCTCAACGCCGGATGGTTCCGGGACAACTACGAACTACTGCTGCCCATCGGACTCGCCCTGACCGTCGGCACGTTCTGCCTCCAGTTGATGTTCGCGGCCTGGCGGAGGGACGAACGCGCCCTCGCCCAAGCGGCGATCGGCACCATGATCGGCGTCCTGTTCAGCTTCTCCGCCATCGCCTTCACCACCGTCGCCATCACCGTGGTCGACGCCTTGTCCGACGGCCTGTTCCAGGCGGCGAACACCTCCGTGGACGACGCGATCCGCCGCGTGGTGGAGGTCCAGCACCTGGGCGCGATGTACGGCCTCGGCTGGGGCATTCCCTCCCTGGTCGCCCTCGGCTGCGCGATCGGCTCCTTCCTGTACTGGGGCGTGATGCTCGCCCGAAAGGTCGGCATCCTGATCCTGGTCGCACTCGCCGTCTTCGCCGGGTCCGGCGGCGGCTGGGAAGTCGCCAAACGGTGGCGGCGCGGCTGGATCGAGGCCACCGCCACCCTCATCGTCTCCAAACTCCTGATGACCGTGGTCTTCCTGATCGGCGTCTCCGCCATGGGCAAGTCCGATCCCCAGGACGGACTGGCAGCCCTGTCGGACGCGCTCGCGGGCATCGTCATCATGGTCCTGGTGCTGCTCTGCCCGTACGCCACGTACAAGTTCGTCCACTGGGCGAGCGACGGCGGCGGCCAGGACGACCTCCACCGCACCGGCGTAGCCGGCATGGCGGTCGCCGCAGGCGCCGCGAAGACCGCGGGCACCCTGGCCGTCCGGGCCAGCACCGGAATGCGCGCGCCGCAGGGTCCGCCCCAGGTCCCCGGCACGGGTACCGACGGCGTCGCCACCGGGATCAACCCCACCGGTGGCAACCTCAGCAAGGAAGGCATCGACGGTGGGACGCCCCAGCAGCAGACCCGCTTCCGGTACGGCGAGAACCCCAACGCCACCGGCGACAAGGGGCGGGCCCTGATCCAGCGGCCCGGTATCCCGCCGCTGATCACGCGCCCCGGCGACGGCGAGGCGGCAGGTCCCGAGGCGACTCCCGCCGGCACGTCGGCTCCCGGAGGCGGCGCGACCTACCTGGGCACCGCGCGCCCGGCACCCCCGCCGCCGCCCTCCGCCGGGCCGTCGCCCACCGGTTCCCCCACGCCGACGAACTGGATGTTCCCCACCCAGCCACCGTCGAGTTCCTGACCCACCGCATCCGGGGGGCGGGCTGTCCTCCACAGCCCGCCCCCACCCCACCCGACCAGCAGAGGAGTGTCGCCATGACGTCCAGAAGAGCGCAGCACGCCCCGTCCTCCGCCCGCTCCCACCGTCTGGAACCACCATGTCCGGCAAGCACCAGGCCGAAGTCACCCCGGCCACCGTGAAGTTCCCCCACCGCAGCAGGCGCGGCATCCTGCTCGGTCTCACCGCCCCGCAACTGGCCGTCGCCGGCCTGGCCGGCCTTCTCCTGCTCGCCGTGATCCTCGCCCGCGGCGTGACCGGTGCCCTTCAGCTCATCCCGCTCTGGGCCGCCATCGCCCTGCTCGTCCTCTTCCGCTACCGGGGACGCGCCCTGGCGGACTGGGCCCCGATCGTCACCCGGTACGCCCTGCGCCGGATGCGCGGCCAGCTCATCTGGCTCACCCGGCCCTCCCGCCGGCCGACCCGCGAGGGGCTTCTCCATCTGCCCGGCACCGCCGCCAGCCTGCGTGTGATCACCGCGCCCGACCACCGGTACGGCGCCGTCCACGACCCGCACAGCAACACGCTGACCGCCGTGGTGAAGGTCGCCTCCCGTGCCTACGCGCTCCTCGACCCGGGCACCCAGAGCGCCCATGTCGACGGCTGGGGGCGCGCACTGGCCGCGCTCGCCCGTACCGGACAGGTCGCCCGTATCCAGGTGATCGAGCGCACCGTCCCGGACTCAGGCGATGCTCTGCGCCGCTACTGGGAGGAACACCGCCGCACCGACGCCCCCCTGGCGGGCGCGATCTACAGCGAGCTGATCCAGAGCGCGGGCCCGGCGGCGGCACCCCACGAGGCGTACGTCGCGGTGGCGCTGGACACCCGAGCCGCACGACGGCTGATCCACCAGGCCGGCGGCGGTCTGACCGGCGCCTTCAGCGTCCTGGCGCAGCTCACCTCCACCTTCGACCAGGCCGCGCGGACCGCCGGGCTCAACCCCTCCGGCTGGCTGAACACCCGCGAGATCGCCGCCGTCGTACGCACCGCGTACGACCCCAAGGCCCTCGCCGCGCTGGACCGCTGGTCGACCGCCGGGCGTCCCGAGGCGGACCCCGCCGCCGCCGGACCCGTGGTGGTCGTGGAGAAGGCGGACCACATCGCGACCGACTCGGCCGTCCACGCCACGTACTGGGTGGAGAACTGGCCCAGGACGGAGACGTCGGCCGGCTTCCTGCACCAGCTCCTGTTCACCGGCGGAGTCCGCCGCACGCTCTCGCTGTCGTACGAGCCGAAGAACCTGGACGCCGCCCTGCGCGATGTCCAGCGCAAGAAGTCCAGCGTGATCGCCGACGCCGCCGAACGCGCCAGGCGCGGCCAGGTCGACTCCGAGGCGGACTCGATCGAGTACCAGGACATCAAGACCCGCGAGCGCCAGCTCATCGCCGGTCACGCCGACGTCGCCCTGACCGGGCTGCTGACCGTCTCGGCCGACTCCGAGGACGAACTCCGCTCCGCCTGCGCGGTCGTGGAGACCGCCGCCGTCGGCGCCCAGCTCGACCTCCGGCCGCTTACCTGGCAGCAGAACGAGGCGTTCACCGCCGCCGCGATGCCGCTCGCGCTCGCCGTCTGACGCCGGCCTTCCCCCCTTCGAAAGAGCACGCCCATGTCCCGCACCGCCAGCCCGACCGCACAGGACTTCGTGCCCTTCGCCACCGCCGCGCTCGACTTCCACCGCGCGCTCAACATCCCAGGCGGCTCCCTGGTCACCACCCGCGCCGAACTGGACGCCCTGCACGCCCATCTCGTCGCGCTGCACGGGCTGTTCGACGCGCATGCCCTTCGCGTCGGGCAGCTCGTCCCCGTCGAGGGCGACCACCTCCGTAACGCCCGCACCCGCATCTGGCAGGCCGCCGACCACGTGCACTCCGCCTATCACGCGGCGCCCCGGCCCGGCTCCGGCGAGATATCCGAACCCGAGACGTGCTCTGTCGGCCTGCCCGAAGGGGCACCGGAACTGACCATCTGCCAGCGCCACCAGCGCACCACCCACCTGATGCGCCGCCGTACCACCCCGGCCGACCTGCACGCGCCGTTCACCGGTCTCGTACGCCGCTGACCTCCCCTCGTCTGGAGAACCGTTCATGCCACGCCCGCGCGCCAGCGCCTCCCTCTTGTACGTCCCCCGCAAGGCACCTCGCGCCGCACAGCGGGCCGCCCGCGCCGGATTCGCCGAGGCCCGCCGCCAGGCCCGTATCGCCGATACACCGCCCAAGCGCCGCCCGGAGAACGCCTTCGACCCCGAACTGCGGCCGACCTACCCGCCGTCGGGACGGCCCGGTCCCTCCTCGGCGCGCGGCGGGAAGCTGAAACTGCCCACCCACCGGATGACCACGGCCACCGTCTCCGGCGCCTATCCCTTCCTTGCCGAGGGCGGCCTCGGCGCCGAGGGCATCTTCATCGGCCGCGACGTCCACGCGGAGGCCGCGTTCTGCTACGACCCGTTCTCCCTGTACGGCAGCGGGCGTATCGAGGGCTTCACCAACCCGAACGCCGTCCTGGCGGGCATCATCGGCATGGGCAAGTCCGCGCTGGCGAAGTCGATCGCCACCCGCGCGATTGCCCACGGCTACCGGGTCTACGTTCCGTGCGACCCCAAAGGGGAGTGGACCGGTGTCGCACAGGCGCTCGGCGGCTACAGCATCGCGCTGGGACCGGGTCTCCCCGGCAGGCTGAACCCGTTGGACGCACCGGCCCGGCCCGCTTCCGTCACCGAGGACGACTGGTCGACCGAGGTACGCAAGCGACGCCTGCTGCTCCTGGCCGGCCTGGCGCGCACCGTACTCAAGCGCGATCTCCTGCCGATGGAGCACACCGCGCTAGACGTCGCCCTCGACCTGGTCGTCGCCGAGGCCGCCGCTCGTATCACGGTGCCCCTGCTCGGCGAGATCGCGTCCGCCCTGGGCTCGCCCGAACGCCTCGACCGGGCCCTCGGCACCCAGGCCGGGCGCCTCGGCTCGGCCGCCCAGGACCTCGCGCACGCCCTTCGCCGCCTGGTGCACGGTGACCTGAGCGGCATGTTCGACGCCCCGTCGACCGTGGTGTTCAACCCTGCCACGCCGATGCTGTCGATCGACCTCTCCCGCCTTGGCGGCTCGGGAGACGACACCGCGCTGGTGCTCGCGATGACCTGCGCGAGCGCGTGGATGGAATCCGCCCTCGCCGACCCCGACGGCGGCCGACGCTGGGTGATCTACGACGAGGCATGGCGGCTGATGCGGCACGTCGGGCTGCTCGAACGGATGCAGAGCCAGTGGAAGTTGTCCCGGGGCCTCGGCATCGCGAACCTGATGGTCATCCACCGCCTCAGCGACCTGCTCAGCGCCGGTGACGCCGGTTCACGCGGCCGAGTCCTGGCCGAGGGCCTCCTGGCGGACTGCTCCACCCGCATCATCTACCGGCAGGAGCCCGACCAGCTCGCCGCCGCTGCCTCCCTGCTCGGCCTGACCGGCGTCGAAACCCAGGCGGTGTCCGCCCTCACCAAGGGCCGGGGCCTGTGGAAAGTCGCGGGCCGCTCCTTCATCACCCAGCACATCCTGCACCCGGCCGAGCGCGAGCTGTTCGACACCGACGCCCGCATGTCCGCCTGAATCAACGTTCATCTCGCACAACGGAGTTGATCCATGTCCGCCGCGTCCCGGTCCCGTTCCCTCTCCAACCGCCCAACTCATACGGCTGCCGGGCGCACGGCGTGGCGGGCGCACGTCCCGACTCTGGCTGCCGCCGTCGACGGCATCCGGAGGGCAACGGCTACCAAGGAGGACTTCTCCGGACTCCCCCTCGACCGCTACGGCTGCGTCGTCGACAACAACGGCAACGCGGGTGCCAGGGCTGCCCGCGACGCCGCAGCATGGGAGCACGTCACCGTCTTCCTCGCCCACGGTGCCGAGGTACTGGCCGGTGTCCGCGCCGCCGCCCGGCAAACCGACTACCTCGACGGGCCGATCTGTCAGGACCTTGGACGGCTGCGCGGATTCGAGACCGTCATCACGATGGCGAGCGAGACACGCCGCCAGTGGGATGCGGACATCGCCCGCCTGGACGCCCCCGCAGACGTGCGGGAGACCTACGTCAGGCGGGCCCGGCAGATCCGTAACGCAGAAGGCCGGCAGTACGCGGACGAGCTGTCCGTCCAGGGTCCGGCGCTCGTTCACGCGGCCGAGGTCCTCGCCGCCCGGATGGAGGCCGACAGTGCGCGCTGGCCAGGCCCATCAAGGCGACTGCGCTGGCCCGTTCCGCCCCGGCAACCGGAGCACCTCCCGTTCTGCCACCGGCACCGCCCGTGCAGAACCGGACGGCCACGCCGCGTTCGCGCTGACCCCCGTCAAACACCACTTCCTCCGCCAGCTGTGTCCAGCAGCGCACGGTCCCGGCCCGCCCGCCGACCGAATCGCCTGCGCCCACCGTGCTGCCGTCCGGACGCCCTCGTCCACCACCGGTCGCTGACCGCCCACCGACTTGGAGTCCTCCGTGCGTCACACCGCAAGAGGCGGTTCGGCCCTCGGCCCCAATCGCGACCGAGCCCACCCCGGATGGATCCGCCATGCCAAGCCACTATGACGAGTTGCCCGATCTCGCCTTCGGCCACCACCCCGTTCACGGCATTGTCGCCGCTAACCCGAAGAACCTCGCAGCCAGCAGGTGGATGTTGGAAGGGCTCGACTTCCACCCCGTTCCGGACCAGCCGGCGTTGTACGTACTGGCCGATCAGGAACGCGACGGACAGGGTCGTACGACCCGAGCAGTCGCGTTGCTGCGTGCGTCTAGCTATCGGGTCGACGTGGATGTCGCGTTCGATCCCTCGCTGGCACCCGACGCGGCTCCCCTCCGCGACCAGGTCCCGATCGGTGAACTCCATGTCGCCTTCGCCGAGCATCCACGGCTCGGCATCGTCGCGGCCGTTGACAGCCGTGTCTCCGGGTTCACCGGGCTCGCCCTGTTGGAGCACGGCTGGCGGCACAACCTCAGCTTGGACATCTACACGTTGCCCGCCACCACCGGCCGTCACGAGGCCCTGGCGAAGGTCACCGACACCACGTACTCGCTGCACCAGTGCGATGTTCGCGTCGCGGTGCAGCCTCACCTCGCCCGGCACATAGCAGCGTGCCACCGCCCTGCCCCCGTGACGACCGTGGCCCGCGAACAGCGCCAGGACACCCCCCGCGCATCTCCGATCAACGCCGCTGCGCTCTCCAGGAGCCCGGCCCGTACCGGCGTCCCGGGCAGGTTGCCGGTCCACACACCGGTCCCCCCGGCTGCGGCGGCCCTACCGGTCGACCCCCGCACCACATTCTCCCGCCCCCACTGATCCAACTCCCGTAGGTCAATGTCCGATGTTGGTGCACCTGGCTATCAGATGTTGCGGAATGCAGCCCTGCTTGGGGAGGTGCCAGGGGCTGGCCAGCGTTAGATCGACCCGATCACCAAAGCCCACGGGCAGGAGGGAAGCAACAGGATCCGCCGGCTTCAACAGATCCAGTCCCACCATCAGGGACGGCGAAACGGCAGGGCGGGCTCCCCACCAGGCGTCCCGAAGGCCACCCCTAGCCGTTCGCGCGGAACAGCCCCAACGACACTCACGGCGGAAGCGAACCGTAGCGCCGATACGCCGAACACGGAGTCTCGCCGTAGAGGTGGCACCGCGCCCTCGACGTATGAGCAGGTAAGCACCAGGAGATTCCACCAACGCAGTCGCGGCCGAGGCTGCTCAAGTCGGCATTCGCCAGTTGTGAGCGATGGCCTGGTTGCAGCCCAGCAGCCGGTTGACGACGTAGGCCCTTGTGATGAGGTGCATGAGGAAGTCTTGGCCTCGGGCCGAACACGCCTGAAGCCAGGACGCCCTCTGCGGGGGCGTCAACTACCCTGGTCACCCCTGGTAAGCACCGATTCACGGTGCCTAGATTCCTTTCGGATAGCCCAGTGCACCGCGGCAATGACAAGTGTCGCCGCGAGTCCACCGATAAACTCGGGCACAGAGGCCAGCATCAGGTCCTGAAGGGTGGTGGCCTGGCCGGAGCAGGTGGCTGTGATCGTCTGCGTCACGTTGTCTACGGGCATGTGCATGGGCATCGTCGCGCTCCTCCAACTAGTTGCGGCAAACCTGGGGTTTCCGCCAACGGCAGAGGCCAGAATGTGGAGGGTGACGCGATGCCCCCAACCAACACTGGGGCGATCAGGGACAACCTGGCGTAGGTCATCGCGCTCCGCAGACTGAGCTGTGGTGAGAAACTGCTTCTCAGAAGCGTCCCTGGGGCAGCCCTGGGACATCCGTGGGACACAAAGTTGGGGGAAATCAAGCGTGACGGGATCAGCGGGGCGCGGGGTTGAACCCGATTTCACACTCGGCGAGTTCCTGCAAGCACAGGCCAATACGGCTGGCCTAAGTGCCCGTGACGTGTCAGTGCGTTGTGGCAAACCGGATTTCGTTCGAGGTGTGCGGCGCGGGTGATCGTCTGGACTGAGGTGCGGGTGCGGCCGAGGGCATGAAAGAACGGGCTCCTTGGTAGTGACGCGGTTACGACACCAGCACGACCAAGGAAGCCCGTTGCCCGATCAGTTGAGCAGTATCACTGTGCCTGCGTCCACCGCGGTCACCCCTGGGTGTGACTGCTACGTGCACCGGTTCGGTTCGATCGCTCCGGGACGGCGGTCCGGCTGCTATCCCAGTGACATGACGGACGCGGAGTGGGCCGAGGTCCGTGTCGCGATGCCGGTGCCGGCCTGGCTCCTCAAGCGGGGCGGACGCCCGGAGGCGTTCTGCCATCGCGAGATGCTCGACGCGGTGCGATACCTCGTCGACAACGGTGTGAAGTGGACGGCTCTGCCGGTCGATTTCCCGTACTGGCGGGCGGTCTACGACTTCTTCCGCCGCTGGCGGTCCTGCGACTACGCGCGTGAACTCTACGAACGCCTGCGCCGCACGACGCGGGAACGCGCAGGGCGCAAGGCCGAGCCCAGTGCGGGAATCATCGACAGTCAGTCGGTGGACGCCTCCGAGACCGTCGGCGAGGACAGCCGCGGATACGACGGCGGCAAGTCCCGCGACGGACGCAAGCGCCACATCCTGACCGACACCGAGGGTCTGCTCCTGGAGGTGACCGTGACCACGGCGGATGTTGAACCGCCCCGGGTTCGGTAGAGACTCGATTCCGTGAAAGGATTGAGTCATGGCACGCCCCTCCTCTTATCCCCCTGAGCTGCGCAAACGAGCGGTCCGTATG